>NZ_CP075169.1:6000000-6300000 GCF_016865525.2 Sodalis ligni
GCGAACGTATCATCAGTGATGAAATAGACGGAGGCAATGTATGTCCGCAGAACTGAGTGGACGGGTAGCGGTGGTGACGGGCGCGGCCCGCAATATTGGCCGGGCAATGGCCCTTGAGCTGGCGGCGGCGGGCGCAGCCGTCGTAGTCAACGCCAAACAATCCGCTGACGCGGCCGCCGGGGTGGTTGAGGATATAGAACGTCAGGGCGGGCAAGCATTGCTGCACCTTGCCGACATCAGCGGGCCCGAGGGTGCGCAAAGCCTGATGACGGCGGCATTACACCGCTTCGGCAAGATTGATATTCTGGTAAATAATGCCGCCATACGCCGTGAAGTCCCTTTCGCGCAGTTGGACTGGACGCAATGGCGCGAGGTACTGGCGGTGATACTCGATGGCGCTTTTCTGTGCGCAAGCGCGGCCTTGCCGGCGCTGCGGCAGGCCGGTGAAGGCACCATTATCAATATCGGCGGCATGTCCGCCCATGCGGGCTCCGCCGGCCGGGCGCACGTCATGGCAGCTAAAGCCGGCCTGGTGGGATTAACTCGCGCCCTGGCCCATGATTTAGGCCCTGACGGCATCACGGTGAACTGCGTGGTGCCGGGCATGATAAATACCGCCCGCGGCGCGGCGGCGGGCAATGCGGAGCCCGCGCACCATGCCGTTCACAGCACGCTACTGGGAAGACGCGGCACTCCAAAGGACATTGCGGATTTGGTGCGTTTTTTGAGCGGACCTCACGCCCGCTACCTCACGGGACAGGTCATTCACGCCAATGGCGGCGCGTTTCTCCCTTAAGTACCGTTAAATGTACCGATAATTCTTCACAGGCGAATTTATGTCTTATACAGCAGATTCCATCCAGGTATTACGTTCGGCGACCCTTTGTGACCTCGTGCAGGAAGAAATCCTGCGGCGGATTAAAACCCGGCAACTGGTGGCCGGTATGAAACTCAACGAAATGGAACTGGCCGAGCACCTGCAAATCAGCCGCAGTCCGGTAAGGGAAGCTTTCCGCGCCTTGGAAGAGGCCGGCCTGGTTTCACTGGAAAAAAACCGCGGCGCCTGGATCAGGGATATTTCCGAACAGGAAGCAGCCGAACTGTATGAAGTTCGCGCCGGCCTGGATGAAATCGCCGGTCGCCGCCTGGCGTCCATCGTTACCGAGGACCAATTGCAGGAATTGCATGGCGTGCTTGATCAACTGGAGGCCATTTCCCAGCATGACGATGTGAATAATTATTTTTTATTGAATATTGCCTTCCACGATCGGGTGGTGGAAATGGCCGGAAACGCCACATTATTGACGCTCTATCGCCAGGTTATCAACCGCATGCACTTAATCCGGCGTCAGGGCCTCGCGTTATCCGGCAGCTCCCAGGCGTCCCATGCCGAACACCGCATGATTCTGGCAGCGCTGGCGGCACGAGACCCGGATGCCGTTGCACATTCGATGCGTCAGCATATTCAACAAGGGTATCAGCGTGCCTGTAGTGCGCAAAACCGGGCGCTGTAGTCAGCCGTTGCCCTTTTGATCGAGCGAGATATCTTGCCGCCACCCTGCTCCGGGAGAAAAACACGTTATGAACGATCGCCAACTGGATAAGAATAGTATTGCCGAGCAGCTTGCCCATTGGATCCTGGCGCAGGATGCCGGCGACTTTCCGCAAAAAACCATCGGCACCGCACGCTTGCTGCTGATGGATGTGATGGGTCTGTGCATTGCCGCGCGACACGAGTATTACGTAGAGTCCGCCCTGGCAACGGCTGACGGTAGCGGTTTATGTACGGCGCTGGGGCATCCCGGGGGGCTGACGGCCTATGACGCCGCCCTGGTGAACGGTACCGCGGCCCATGGTGAAGATTACGACGACACATTCGAGGGCGGCCCGGTTCACTCCGGCGCGGTGGTGGTGCCGGCGGTCATGGCGATTTGCGAGCGCGAAGGGCTAGCCGGAGAAGCGCTGCTACGGGGCATTGCCGTGGGGGCTGAATTAATGTGCCGTTTGAGCCTGGTGGCGCCGAAAGCCATCCATCGGGCGGGATTTCATCCCACCGCGGCCATCGGCGCTATTGCCGCGGCGGGAGCCGTTGCGGCGGCGCTGCGGCTGGACCACGGGCAGACGACGTCGGCCTTGGGGATTGCCGGCAGCATGGCGTCAGGGATTATTGAATACCTGGCCGAAGGCACCTCCACCAAACGCATGCATGCCGGCTGGGCCGCGCAATCGGGCATTCGCGCCGCCTTGATGGCCCGGGGCGGATTAGACGGACCGCGAACCGTGCTCGAGGGGCGCCATGGTTTTTTCCAGGCCTTCGCGCCTTCGGTAACCCCTGATTTCACCCCGCTCTTATCTGACCTTAATCAGCGCTGGCTAATGCAGTCCATCGCTTTCAAGCCTTATGCATGCGGCACCATGACCCAGCCCTATATCGATTGCGCCATCGCCCTGGCGCGCCGGAACATCAATCCCGGCGATTTTCGCGACATCGTTTGCCGGGTCGGGGAGGGTACAGTACATCGGCTGTGGGAGGATTTGGCGGTCAAGCATCGCCCTCCCACCGCCTACGCGGCAAAATTCAGCACGCCGTTTTGCATGGCGGTGGGCTTTTTTGACGGCCGGGCCGGACTGGGACAATTCACGCCGGCACGGATTAACGACCCGGCGGTGCTGGCGCTGGCACAAAAAATCCGCTATGAAATCGACCCGCAAAACCCCTACCCGGCCCAGTTCACCGGCCATCTGCGGGCAACGATGAGCGACGGCACCGTTTATGAGCACGTTCAGCCCTGGATGCGCGGCGGCGCACAGCAGCCGCTGTCGCCGGGAGAGCTGGCGGAAAAATTCCGGGATAACGTCCGGCACGGCGGCTGGAATGACAGCCTGTGCGAGGGGATGCTCGCCATGTTTCAACAGATATTTACTCAAACCGATATAAGATCCCTCGAACGGGGGAGAGTCTGATATTTTTGCAACATTGCCCTGGGGAAAGCCTGATATTTCTCCAACGGGCTTTATCCTTTCTCTTAATGACGCTTAAAGAAGGCGGATATTGAGTTGAGCAAAAAAAAGGGCATATCGGCGATGGATACCTAAAAGACAGATACAAAAATATATCGCATCTCTTCTATGCCCTATAATAATTTTTAATCAAAAAGGCATACGTTATTGATAAATTTATTTGCCCGTCAATAATCATAAGCATCACGCTGCAGAGTAGCAATGTTGATTTTTAACTGATTAAAAAAAGCAATTACCAGCGTATATCTCATCCTATTCCACTATTCCCACAGCGCCTTCTCCATGGCGTGGCACAACTCCTATTCCGGCAAATAAGATCTCTGCCGTTTGCCGCTGGCCTTTGGCATGAAATCCGGTGGCGGTAACACCCTGCCAAGCGTTTCAAACGACCGGAGGTACGCCGTGCGCAAACCGCGGTTTGGCAGCGAAGTATTAACATTCAATAGCTTTTTTTTGTAAAAAATCTCATTTTGTACCAAATAACTTATATTACGTCCCAATGGCTTCAATGGCGATTTACAAACTGGTCATAATCCTCTATCACATGGATTTAATGCGTCGCCGTCTTCATTACTGAGTGAAAGGTTGAAGTATGATTATTTACAGCGTGCTTATCGCTTTTATGCTGCTGATTACCATAATCAGCCTGGCTCTGCATTTCAGGGAAAACAGAAAGAGAAAAATCATATTCAACCGAACAAGCAGCCGGTAAACAAATACCGAAGGCACTGTTCTCGTCTTCAAAGGGAATTTATAGAACGAACTAACGCATCCTTCCCCTATCAATAACCATAACTGTAGATATCGCGATTATTATGACAGTGTTTATTCTTGATCCATGCACATACACCAGATATGCGCTGAAAAGCTCTCTTGGCGCAAATGGTGTTAAAGGAAGTATTCGAACACTGGACAGTTTGTCAACATTGAGAAAAAAATGCGAAACAGCATCTCCTTCCATTATTTTTATCAATCAGAATTATTTTCAATATCAGCACAATAATGAGGAGCTCAAGACCGTCATAGAACAGCATCCGGCGACGCTCTTTTTTATCTTTATCGGTAATGAAAGCATAAAATTCTATGATTTTATCCCAATCAAAAAGAATGTCATTATCACTTCAAAGTTTATCAAAATCAGCACTATCAATATGATTATCCGTTATTATCTCGATGTCAGAACATGGCTGGATGATAATAACAAACTTGGATTTTCCCCACTGCGCTTTAGTAAAACGGAAGCTGAAGTCCTCACAATGTGGATGTCCGGCTACGATACGTTACATATCTGTTCACATTTGCATATCAAAGAAAAAACCCTTTCCTCCCATAAGATAAATATCAAGAGGAAAACCAGGGCAAGCAACAAACAGGTTATCTATCACCTGATTACCATCGCCAATAGCGTTACGGAAGGCATCAACAGCCACCCTCCCCGGGAAATAAATATGTCGCCACGCCTGACAGCATAAAAGCTCTTCTCTGCCCTGTTTTGCTGACCGTTAGCCGGGAATGCTATAGCCTCGCTCGGCTTACATCCCTAAATTCGGTATTTTATCGTCATCATGATAAGATGATGGATAGATAAGCTACGGGGGTTCCCTATGAAAAGCATGACTAGTTCGCAATTGCTCAGTCAAGCTGAACAATTGTGTGAACAACGGAATGTACGCCTGACGCCGCAGCGGCTCGAAGTATTGCGCCTGATGACGCAGCAGGAGGGGGCCATTAGCGCCTACGATCTGCTTGATCTGTTACGGGCCTCAGAACCCCAGGCTAAACCGCCGACTATATATCGCGCACTGGATTTTCTAATGGAGCAGGGATTTATCCATCGCGTCGAGTCAACCAACAGCTTTGTCTTGTGCCATCATTTTGAAGAGCCTAGCCATACCTCGGCTTTTTTTATCTGCGATCGCTGCGGCCAGGTCACGGAGCAATCCACCGAGGGGATTGAGGAGATTCTACAACGCATGGCCCGGTCAGCGGGTTTTGCCATGCGGCATAACGTTGTGGAAGCCCATGGTTTTTGCCTCAAGTGTTCCGAAGTGCAATCCTGCGATCGGCTGCATAATTGCGGACATGACCATAGCATTGGGATCAAAAAGAGGTAAGAGTTAAACAGGGAGGCATTAAAATTTTTAGTAGATTAGTTTAAGTATGTGATTAGTAAGGTGGTACATCCTTGTACCTTTGGGTAGGAACATTAATCTGATTATTTCGGGTAACCAACGTAATAGCGGGCTACCACGTCACATCGCTACCAGCGATATTTATTCTGGGTTTCCCAGTTCGAAACTTCCTTTTCTGCTGCTTCTTTGCCGTAACCATAACGTTCTTGAATTTTACCGATTAACTGGTCACGCTTCCTTCAACAACGGTCAAATCATCATCGGTGAGTTTGCCCCATTGTTCTTTCATTTTACCCTTGAATTGCTTCCAGTTGCCGCTTGCTTGGTCAGTATTCATTGTAAAACTCCTTCACTATCGTTTGGTGAGGAATTTTAATCATTAACCTTTGCAGCGGTTAATGAATAATCGGATTCGTTAAAGAAAACGTCTGACATCGTTAATCTATAAGCTAACCCTATGAGATTAAGTATAGCAGTGCGTTTGGCGAAAGGCTTATTTGGCAGAGGATTTGACGTCATATGGACGGTAATTCCCGCGTTTTTTACCATAAGGCGATATAAAACAGCAGGTAGCGGAGGAAATTAGAATGACGATAAATGTAACAGACTATGTATAAACTTCACTTATGCTCTAACGCGGATAGCTGGCGGGAACAGCGATTAATTACGGCAAGTATTGAATAAAGCGAGGCAAGAAAAGATGCAAAAGGTTATTGAACGGAACAAAACGACGCGCCACAGCTCCCCCAATAAATCTGCGGCCGCCGAAGCTGATAAAGGACGCCGAAAACCAAACCGGGGGAGAATACGCTACCTAGAGTCACCAACAGATCAAAGCGGGTCCAGACAAAGGCTCAGATCCAATTGCCGTTGCGAATGACACCTACCGCCAATCCTTCGATAGTGAGCTCCTGCTGGCGTAGATCTACCACGATGGGGGAGAAATCACTGTTTTCAGGTAACAGCTCAACGATATTGCCTTGTCTTCTGAGGCGTTTTACCGTCACTTCATCGTTAATCCGCGCGACAATCACCTGGCCATTACGGGCATCCTGCGTTTTGTGCACCGCCAGCAAATCACCATCCATGATGCCGATGTCTTTCATTGACATGCCGCTGACGCGCAGCAAAAAGTCCGCATGGGGTTTGAACAAATCAGGATCGACTTTGTAATGGCTTTCGATATGCTGTTCCGCCAGCAATGGCTCGCCCGCCGCCACGCGGCCAATCAGAGGCAAACCGCTCTCTTCCTCAATGAGTAAACGGATCCCGCGGGAAGCGCCGGAGACAATCTCAATCGCCCCTTTTCGCGCCAGCGCCTTAAGGTGCTCCTCGGCGGCATTGGGTGAGCGAAACCCCAGCTGTTGGGCGATCTCCGCGCGTGTCGGCGGCATGCCGGTTTGCGATATATGATCGCGGATAAGGTCAAAAACCTCTTGTTGTCTGGCGGTTAACGCTTTCATTCCGTCCCCTGTTTGTTTATACAGTCTTCATGTGAGTATATACAGGTCGAGCCCAATTGAAAACCTCATGTGTGGCAAAACGTAATAAAAACGGCTGAATTTAACAACGGTTAAGAGAAGCCATCATCGAAATAGTCGCCACAGCAAGGTTATCCAGACCCAGGCCGCCAATATGATGGCCAGCGCAACCGCAGCCGACCCGAGATCCTTTGCCCGTCCCGAGAGGGGGTGCAGCTCTGGCCCGATGCGGTCCACCACCGCTTCTATGGCGCTGTTTATCGTTTCCATCACCAATACCAGCCACACCGAGCCAATCAATAAAATACGCGAAATAGCGTCGGATTCGAGATAATATGCAAGTACGATGGCAAGGATGGCTATTACCGCTTCCTGCCGAAAAGCCGCTTCATGACGCCAGGCCGCTGATAATCCTTTTAATGAATATCCCATGGCGTTATAGATACGTTTAAGTCCACTGATTTGGTTTGCCATACATTTGCGCGCTTGAGGAAAATTGCGCCCATATTACCGGTTCTTTGCGTTCTCATCACCACAGATCTGTTGCGCAGTTTCTGGTATTCTTGTGCCGCAATGCTAACAAGAGGCTTCACACAGATATGTCAGGTTGGCGTAACATTTATTATGCGTTATTGGATTTGCCAATAAAATTGCTGGTGAGAAGTAAGGTAATCCCCGCGAATCCACGGGAAGAAACCGGTCTGGATCCCATGCGGGCCATGATGTACGTGTTACCTTATAATTCCAAAGCGGATTTGCTTACCCTGCGCGGGCAGTGCTTAAAGCTCCAACTGCCGGATCCGCTGATTCCCCTGGAAATTGACGGGGTAACGCTGCCGCGTTATGTCTTTATTAACGATGGTCCGCGGGTTTTCTCCTACTTCACCGAGAAGCCGGAATCCGTCAAGTTATTCCACAATTACCTGGACTTACACCGTAACAACCCCCAGCTCGATGTACAAATGGTGCCGGTTTCCGTGATGTTCGGACGCGCCCCGGGCCGTGAAGCACAGCCCAACCAACCGGCTCCGCAGTTACGGCTGCTGAACGGTTTTCAAAAATTCATCGCCATTCTCTGGCTGGGGCGTGACAGTTTTGTCCGCTTTTCCAATCCGCTGTCGATGCGGTACATGGCAACGGAACACGGCACGGATAAGACCATCGCGCAAAAGCTCGCCCGGGTCGCCCGGATACATTTTGCCCGCCAGCGCCTGGTGGCGGTTGGGCCGCGTTTGCCGGTACGCCAGGATCTTTTTAACAAGCTGCTGGCGTCCAAGGCCATTGAAAAAGCCATTGAAGATGAAGCCCGCAGCAAAAAAATCTCCACCGATAAGGCGCAGCAAACCGCCATCCAGCTGATGGAGGAAATTGCGGCGGACTTTTCTTATGAGGCCATACGTTTATCGGATCGGGTATTGAGCTGGACCTGGAATCGCCTGTATCAAGGTCTGCACGTACGCAATGCCGATCGGGTCCGGCAACTGGCCGAAGACGGCCACGAAATCGTCTACGTGCCCTGCCACCGCAGCCACATGGATTATCTGCTGCTGTCCTATGTGCTTTATCACCAGGGATTGGTGCCGCCGCATATCGCCGCCGGCATTAACCTGAACTTTTGGCCGGCGGGCCCGATTTTCCGGCGCCTGGGGGCATTTTTTATCCGCCGCACGTTCAAGGGCAATAAACTCTACTCCACCATATTCCGTGAATACCTTGGGGAACTGTTCACCCGCGGCTACTCGGTGGAATATTTTATGGAGGGAGGGCGTTCCCGTACCGGACGCCTGCTGGAGCCCAAGACCGGCACGCTGACCATGACCATCCAGGCCATGCTGCGGGGAGGAAACCGGCCCATCACCCTGGTGCCGATTTATGTCGGCTATGAACATGTCATGGAGGTGGCCACCTACGCCAAGGAATTGCGCGGCGCCACCAAGGAAAAAGAGGGATTTTTGCAGATGGTGCGCGGGTTGCGTAAATTGCGTAATCTGGGCCAAGGTTATGTCAACTTCGGCGAGCCTTTGTCACTGAGCGCCTATCTGAGCCAGAACGTGCCGCAGTGGCGTGATTCCATCGATCCTATCGAAGCCCAGCGTCCCGGCTGGCTGGCGCCGGTGGTGGATGACATCGCCGGCAAAATCATGGTGCGCATCAATAACGCCGCCGCGGCGAATGCCATTAATCTTTGTTCCACGGTACTGCTGGCTTCACGCCAGCGTTCGTTAACCCGGGAACAATTGCTGCACCAACTGAACTGCTATCTGGAACTGATGCGCAACGTTCCCTACGCAGCGGATGTGACCATTCCGGATACCACGGCGGAAGGCTTGCTGGAGCATGCTCTGGCTATGAATAAATTCAGCGTTGAGCAGGACACCATCGGCGACATCATCTATTTGACGCGAGAACAAGCGGTGCTGATGACCTACTACCGGAACAACATCCAGCATTTATTTATCCTGCCGTCGCTGGTGGCCAGCATCATTCTCGGCCATCCCGGTATAGACCGCGAGACGCTATTACGCCATAGCTATCTGCTTTACCCGCTGCTCAAAGCAGAACTGTTTATGCACTATGAAACGGCGGAGATCGGCCCGGTTATCGATGCGCTGATTGAAGAGCTGCTCCGGCAGGGATTGATTATCGAGGAGGCGCGGCAACTCCTGCTCAACCCGGTGCGCGCCCAAACTCTGCAGCTCTTGGCCGCAGGAATAAGGGAAACCCTGCAGCGTTATGCCATTACGTTCTCCTTATTGCGGTTCAACCCTCAAATCAATCGAGGCACGCTGGAGAAAGAGAGCCGGATCATGGCCCAGCGGCTCTCGGTCTTGCACGGTATCAATGCGCCGGAGTTTTTCGATAAGGCGGTGTTTTCCACACTGGTGGCCACGCTGCGCGAAGAGAACTACATCAGCGACAGCGGCGATGCCATTAGCGGAAAGGTGCTTGAAATGAGCGAGATACTCAGCGAGTTGATGACGCCGGAAGTGCATTTGACCATAGAAAGCGCCAGCCTGCTGGTTGCCGCCCCCGGACTTCAACCCCTGCCGTCACCGGCGGAGTAGAATAAGCAGTATCGACAATCCCTGGCGGCTTGGCGGAAAGCCGCCAGGGGCGGGCTGTGCGATGTTGTCTGTCGACTGCGATGCTGGCTGTCGACATAGTTCCGTGAGCTGTGGGCTGCGGATGATTATTTCATCGCCTCGACAAGCAGGCTCAGCGCGATGCCGAGAAAGATCACCATGCCCACCAGGTTATTATTCAAAAAGGCTTTGAAGCACGCCGGCCGTTCACGTCCGGCGATAAGCTTTTGCTGATAAACGAACAGTGCCCCCGCCAGCGCCAATGCGATAAAGAAAATGCCGTTCAATCCCGACCGCCATCCCAGCAAAACCAATAACAGCAGGGTAGCCGCTTGCAATATACCGATGATAAGCCTGTCATAGCGGCCGAACAGAATAGCGGTTGATTTAACGCCGATGCGGATATCATCATCCCTGTCCACCATGGCATATTGGGTGTCATAGGCCACGGTCCACAGCACGTTCGCGGCGAACAGCAGCCAGCATGAAATCGGTAAGGACTCACTAACTGCGGCATACCCCATCGGAATTGACCATCCGAAGGCCGCGCCCAATACCAACTGCGGTAAATGAGTTATCCGCTTCATAAACGGGTAAACCCATGCCAGGACCAATCCGGCCACCGATAGGGCAATGGTCATGGAATTTAATGTCAGCACCAGGCCGAAGGACGCGGTGACCAGTGACAAGAACAGGACCTTTGCTTCTTTTTCACTGATGTGGCCGCTGGGCAGAGGGCGCGACGCGGTACGCTTAACATGGCCGTCAATTTTGCGATCGGCGAAATCATTCACCACGCACCCGGCGGCACGCATTAAAAATACCCCGAGGATAAAAACCAGCAGAATGCCGACATCGGGAGTGCCCCGTCCGGCCAGCCACAGAGCCCATAACGTCGGCCAAAGTAACAACAGAGAACCAATGGGTTTATCAATGCGCATCAACCGGCACCAGGCCTGCCATTTGCCCATTGTGGCGCTGTGTTCCACTTTTCTCTCCTTCACTTCATCAAAACGCCGCCGCTGTTAACGATACAGAGGGGCATCCGGTAAAAACAGTTCGGTTAGCAATAAGGGCTTTCCATGCGGACGCAGGCAAGAGCGACGCGCCCATAAATTCCCCGCCCGACCCAACTGGATGTAGTCACGGGTCGGCATCCCGTCGCGGAACAGCCATCGCCCAAGCGGCATATCCCCCAGAGTTTTGAGCGCGCACGCCGGTCCTTCCAGCACCGCGGCGGGAATAATCATACGGCCCGCCAGCCATGGATTGCCGTCGCCGTACAGCACCACCTCACGCAGCCAGTAGCGCTCGCTGGCGGGCAGCAAGGCAATATCGTCGCCCGCTTCGCCGGCGAAGACGTACCCCTCCCTGGCCCGCTGTACGCTTACCTGCCGGCAATGGCGTTCCAGGCGCCGGGTCATGGAATCGCACTCCAGCAGCCAATCTCTTTTAGTCGGATCAGGCTGTGGTGACTGTGGGGTTAACCATTGGATGGACGCCAGCAATGAGATATAGAGATTATTCGTCAACCGTTCCCCATCGTTTGAAAATAAGCGGGTGACATTATTGTAGCCCAGAACGCCGGCTTAATGACCCGCCTGCGGCGGGAGAATTATCTGCTGGGGGTTTCCCCTCGCCAATATCGCCCGCGGCGGGCGTCAAGTCAATAAAATGGCCTCCGGGAGGAGGCCATGGCAGCGCAGTAACCGATGTCGGTAAGTCATCAGTTCAGTGCGGGAGAACGCTCGTCGGTTAAACCGTACAGGTAGAATTTGCGTCCGACCATCTGTCCGCCGTCGCGGGTCAGCGGTATCCAGTTCAGCTGGGCACGGGTCCGGTTCGGTGTTACGGTCAGCAGATCCAGCGGTATCGACAGGTAGAATCCCTTGGTGAAAGAGCCTTCGCCGTATTCTTCTTTGGAAACGTTGGTGAACGTGGCGAAAGCACCGGCGGTTATGCCGCTGTCAAAGCGCCGCGACACATCGAACGTCACGCCTTTGTCCTTCGCCAGGTAACGCCCTACGCTGGCTTTAACCAGCACCCCGTTCATAAAGCTGGGCTGCCAGTAGCCGGTCAGGTTACCGGTGGCGACGCTGTAGTCGGCGAACTGCATCATATCGTTCCAGTCACGCTGCTTGACGTAGTTACCGTCCACGCCCACCGCCCAGTTGGCATCCAGCGGACGGTACAGCACTTCGCCGCCGACGCCGCCGTACATCATTTCCAGATAGCCGCCGTATAACTGGCCATACCAGCCGTCGCCCAGACCGGAGATGTAGGCGGTCTGCAGATTGCTGATATAGACATCGTTACTGACATATTCACGAATGCGGGTGCGAACCCGCGGCAAATGGGAGTCACTGGGAGGATTGGTAAAATTGAATTTATTGTAGTTATTGATAATATTACCAAACACGCTGCCAGAGGTAACCCAATGATTGGTTATCCAATAATTGGCCGTACCCTCCACGCCCAGCTGATACATGTAGAACGACTCGGGGCCGCCCACCGACTGGTTAAGTACCGGCGACCAGCCCAGCTCCAGGCGGCTGCGGTCGATATAATAGCCCTGTTCGGCACGCTCCGGAACATCCGGTTCGGTCCGGCGCTGTATCAGCGGCTGCTCATGCCCCAGCGGATAACCGCTCAAGGTATTCTGCAAACTCTTCACGTCGGTCTCGGTGGTCACCATCGGCATATGCAGCCGGGTCTCAGTCACTTTAAGGGTATTGATATTGGCCGGCAGGTTATTCACCAGGATGCGGTTGGCGCGATCCACGCCCTCCGTACCATCCCGATATTTATCCTGTTGACCGGTCATGTACATGGTATTGCCCTTGACCTGGATATGCGGCGCGGTATAACCCGCATTGCTGTTCAGATCCTCCAACTGCTGCGCCACCACCTGATGCTGCAGCATATCGGACTGTTCATTGGGCTGGTAGGCCGGTTTTTCACTGTCCAGGTGCTTCTGGGTCAAGTCGTTGAAATTGGTGCGCAGGGTCACACCGAACATCAGGGTGTTGCCGCGTTCATAGCTAAGATTGACATCCGCCCAGTCGGCGACCCGATAAATCGCGCCGACATTCACCGGCGTATTCTGTTTCAGATCGCCGGCAAAATCGTCCTGGTAATTGTTGCCTTCATACTCCAGCTTCAGGCGCAGGGGCTGCCACGGCGTCTGGTACTCGACGCCGCCGAAAATCGCCGAGGGGCCGTGGAAAAAATCGCCGGTATTAAACGAACCGGCTGTATTATTGCTGTTGTCGCGGTGGCAGAACTTGTCTGAGGCCTCGCAGAAGGGGTTTTTAACGTTACCCCGGGTACCCAGGTATCCCCAGCCAAGGCCGACGGAGAAGTCAAAAGGTCCCCAGGCCTTGCTGGCGGCCACAAACTCGCTGTCAAACAGGCCGGTACCGCCGAAATCGCGGATGCCCACAGAGACTTCCGGCAGGTAATACCCCTCTTCCCACAGGCGCAGCTTGAAATCGATGCCCTTGTCTTTATAGGTTTGACCGCCGCTGAAATTCGGATCATTACTGTACAGGCGGGTACGGACGTCGGTGTAGCGCACGGTGGATTCCAGCCAGGGGAACAGCTGGATATTGGCCGACCAGAAACGATACTGATTATTGTCACGGTAGTTAAGGCTGAATTCCCCGTCCCGGGCCATGCGCGCGGTAGGGGTTTGCAGCAGGCCCACGCCGCCCATATCCATCTGCGACGGACCCAAAGGCTCGGTATAAGGGGTAGCCTGGCAAGCGGAGGCCACTGACAAAGCGATGAGGCTGAATAGATATTTTTTTTTCATCAGTCAGGGATCCGGTGAGTCAACAAGGAAACAATTTGTTCATTTAAGCCCTGATAAGCACTGGGTAATGACCAGGAAGAAAAGCCGACGAAAATAATGCTGCCCGGCGCCGCTTCGTTATGGCGGCGATTCCAGTAGGCTACCGGGACCTGGCGGTACTTCCCGTCGGGCTGGATAAGCCAGGCATAGCTTTTTTCGGCGCCGCTTAAACGATCATGGCTATCAAGATAATCGGACACATCGCTGCCCACCTGATAAGGCTGCGAGCCGGCGGGCGTTACCGCGCCGAACACATGGACGCTGGTGGGCCGCGCCAGGGCATACACGGTATAATCGCCGCTTAATTTACGATCGGCCCCGTCTTCAAGCCGGATGAAATCCGGATCCATGGAAACGAACTGGCGGCCGGTGACTTTCAAGCCGGCAAGCTGGCTGCGCACCTGATCCACGGAATTTGCCAGGCCGTCGTTGCTATCCTGTCTCAGTTCAGCGCTCAGCGCTCCCAGCCTTGCCACCAGTTGCCGCTGCTGATCAAGCTGTGCGGCGGTAGCCAGTTTTTCCGCAATAACGGTGCCGGGCCACCAGGTATGTCCGGCCAGCGCCGGATTAAGCGCGATTTGTCCCAGGTGGGTCGCGCCATTGACCACAACGGCCTGGGACCGGCCCGGTAGATAGATAGACACCCGGCTGTCGGCAGAGGCGGACGCAATAAAACCAGCACATAAACTCACTATCAGTAAGAGTCGTTTTTTCATGGCTTATAAGGATTTAAAGTGGTGGTTTCAATCGGGAAAAAATCCGGTCCGATAAATTGTTGGGTTTTTTCTACGGCGCCGGTGCTCGTGTCGATCCAGAAACGGTTGCGATAATGGGTATTCAATTGCGCCACGGTGACATCTTCATCAAGGATGCGATAGGTCTGGGGAACGTTCATTACGGTCAAGGTTTCATTGCCGGCGATACTGAAGCGGGAAGTGAACGACGCGGAATAGGTTTGCTTATTCTGGGTCCAGGACTGAACGCGGGTCCATTCGGTGCCATCGGTAATCCTGTTGGCGTGCGCCAGCGGATCCGAGGCCAGATTGGTCACCTCAAGAAGGTTGTCGGTTAAATCCAGGGTTTTTACCAGCCGGCCGTTATGGGTGACAAGCATGGCCTTGTCACGGGTAACCCACTTCAGGAAGCCATTCTCGGCATACGCCAGAACGACAAATATCTGCGAGCCTTTATTGACCTTGACATACATGCTGGCATATGGAAGATCCCGAATCTGTTCAGGGGTCCTTTCCACATCGGGCGTACCAAATACAGCTACTTTAAACGTCTCGCCTATACCTTGTTGCGCTGGACTGCACGCGGCCACCAGAAAGCACACCACCAATAAGAAGAAATAGCGCACGTCGTTCATCCCAAACGAAGGAGACCAAAAAATAACCACACAAATGTGTGGTTATCGAGTAATTATATTTTATCGGGTTGAAGTGGTGGTTCCGGTTCCGGTTGTTCCACCGCCACCGCCGTTATCACCGTTGTCATCGTTGTGGGAACTGATCAGCGCAGCACCCGCTATCAATGCCACCGCACCGACACCGATTGCCGTCGCGGCACCCGCGCCCAAACCTGAAGCGGCGGCCGTACTGCCCGTGGTGCCGTTGGAAGTGGTGGTGGTAGGTGCAGCCGCTATCGCGTAGGAACCACTAGCCATCAGCATCGCAGCTATTACAACATTAAACAGTTTTTTCATATTTATTACCTTAGACTCTTGAGGATGATGACTATAAAGCACTGGAATGTTGATTTGCCTTATATAAGCATCATAAAGCAATATAATGCAATAAAATATATCTTGCATTCATCCCTGTGAATCAGGGGCTAAAAAATGGCATTCAAAAGTCTCCGGTGGCTTAAACCAGTGACTTCCGCTATTTGATCGAAAATTTGTAAGATTAAACGCTAATATAGGCGAGGAATAGACAGATTATTCAATGCTATGAAGCTTTCATGACAATAATAAATCAGAAAATTCTCACGGCTTTATAGCGGCTGCCAGGGTAAATAGCAACGAGATTATAACAGCCTATCCGCTTGAAGTAACATGCTTTTAAATTTTATGGCTCTTTTCAGCCAAGTCGCATATAAAAATTGTTAAAAGCCTTTTACCGGTTTTTAGGATTAACCTTACTCTTATCAAAAAGTTAATTATAAACAAGCGGATACCATAAGCGGCAACGCTCGGGGCCATAACGGCAGCCACTCCTTGGCTGCCCGTTCGGTCTGTAGCGTAATCAGCGGCGCCAGGCTTTGAAACGATTTATCAATCCGTTGGTTGAGCTGTCGTGGCTGGTGACATGGTCGTCAGCGGCTAATTCCGGCAGGATCCGGCTCGCCAACTGTTTACCCAGTTCTACGCCCCATTGGTCGAACGTGTAGATGTTCATGATGACGCCCTGGGTGAAAATTTTGTGTTCATACAATGCAATCAAAGCACCCAGGCTGTAGGGGGTGATCTCTTTGAGCAAAATGGAATTGGTGGGGCGATTGCCCTCAAACACCTTAAACGGCGCCACATGGGTCACCTGTTCCGGCGTTTTACCCGCTGCGGCGAATTCATCTTCCACCACCTGGAGTGATTTGCCGAATGCCAGGGCTTCCGTTTGCGCAAAGAAATTCGACAGCAGCTTAGCGTGATGATCGCTTAGGGGATTATGGCTGATTGCCGGCGCAATAAAATCACAAGGTACGATTTTGGTGCCCTGATGAATCAGCTGATAAAAAGCGTGCTGGCCGTTGGTGCCGGGTTCACCCCAGATAATCGGCCCGGTTTGATAGGTGACCGGCTGCCCGTTGCGATCGACATATTTGCCGTTGGATTCCATATTGCCCTGCTGGAAATAGGCGGCAAACCGGTGCATATATTGATCGTAAGGCAGGATGGCTTCGGTTTCGGTACCGTAGAAATTGTTATACCACAGGCCGATAAGCGCCAGCAGCACCGGCAGGTTTTGTTCAGCGGGCGTTTGTGCGAAATGACGGTCCATGGCGTGGGCGCCGCTGAGCAGCTGTTCAAAATTATCGAACCCCACGGACAGGGCAATGGAAAGGCCGATGGCAGACCATAACGAGTAGCGTCCCCCCACCCAATCCCAAAATTCGAACATATTGTCAGTATCGATACCGAACTCGCTTACCGCCTTGCCGTTGGTAGAGAGGGCGGCAAAATGCTTGGCGACGTGTTTCTCATCCCCCGCGGCGGCCAGGAACCAGTCCCGGGCGCTGTGGGCGTTGGTCATGGTTTCCTGGGTGGTGAAGGTTTTGGAGGCCACCAGGAACAGCGTTGTGGCGGGATCGAGATGTTTGACCGTTTCGGCGATATGGGTTCCGTCAACGTTAGAGACGTAATGCATGCTCAGGTGATTTTTAAAAGGCCGCAACGCTTCGGTGGCCATATAAGGCCCGAGATCCGAACCGCCGATACCGATATTCACCACGTCGGTAATAGGTTTACCGGTATAGCCCAGCCATGCGCCGCTGATTACCCGTTCGCAAAACTGTTTCATTTTGGCCAGTACCGCATTGACGTCCGGCATGACGTCTTTACCGTCCACAATAATCGGCGTATTGCTGCGGTTGCGCAGCGCCACATGCAATACCGCGCGATCTTCGGTACGGTTGATTTTTTCGCCGGAGAACATGGACTTGATGGCCCCGGAGAGATCGCACTCTTTAGCCAGGTCCTGTAATTTCGCCAACGTCTCGCCGGTTATCCGGTTCTTGGAGAAGTCCACCAGCATCTGGTCGTCAAAAGTGGCGGAGAATTTGCTGAAACGATCGCTGTCCTGGGCAAACAGATCGCTTATCTTCACGTTTTTCATCTGATCATAATGCTGTTGCAGCGCTTTCCAGGCCGCCGTGTGGATAGGGTTAATATTTTTCATAGCAACGCTCTTCTTGAGAATTAAAAAGATCCGATAACGGTGATTGTATCGCTAAGGACTCGGCTTGCGATGCCTTTTATTGCGATATACCCGCCATGCTTCACGTTGCAGGCGCGTGCCGCCTTCCCGCAACTCGAATTAATTTGGATAGTTACAACCACCGGCAAAAACGATCGCGCCATGGCCTCGCGAGGCGGGCGCCTGTATTTCAGAGTAACAGAGTCGAACGGATTTGCGCTATCGCCATGACTTGCGGGCAAATTGAATATCCCCTTACGCTGCTCGTTGACAGGAACAAAATTACCCGCTATTTGTAGTGGCCTAGTTGCGCATCCAATACCTTGAATAATTGGAGTTGCAGGAAGGCGGCACGCACCTGCAACTTGAAGCATGACGGGTATATGCGTGAACCAGAAGAGGCGCGCCGCCCAGGCAAGGTTCCGGAGGATCCGTTTTCCGTTGAAAGAACCCGAGGGGGAGCGGCGCCGAGGTGGCGGTGAATGCACGGAATTTCCGCTACCGACCGCATGGGCTGAATCCCCTGGGTTGTCACCCGCATATTCGCCGTTGGGCGATAGGCACGGTGGGGCGCTTCTGGGCGTATCGTAGTTCATCTACGTCTGCTCCCTGTTCTACGCTCTTAACACGTGCCGGCATTATTTAAACGTTGTCATCACGGATATGGATGACAGCTTGATACGAGGCAGCAAGAGCATGGCAGAAACAGCATTACACCCCCTAATCGTGGCAAAATTCGGCGGTACCAGCGTCGCTGATTTCGACGCCATGAATCGCAGCGCGGATATCGTCCTGTCCAATCCCTCGGTTCGTCTGGTGGTATTGTCCGCCTCCGCGGGCGTCACCAATTTACTGGTGGCGCTGGCGGAAGGGAATGAGCCGGAAAGGCGCGCCTTCCATCTCGATGAAATTCGCCGAATTCAATACGCCATTATCGATCGCCTGGCGGAATCACAGGTCATCCGCGAAGAAATCGATCGCATGCTCGATAATATCGCCATGCTTTCCGAAGCGGCGGGGCTGGCGACCTCTCACGCCCTGACCGATGAGCTGGTGAGTCACGGCGAGCTCATGTCCACCCTGCTGTTTGTGGAGATACTGCGCCAGCGCCAGGTGGCGGCGGAGTGGTTCGATGTGCGCAAGATTATGCGCACCAACGATCGTTTCGGCCATGCCGAACCGGATATCGGCACGTTGAAGGAGCTGACCCGGAATCTGCTGTTGCCGCGGCTTTCCTTGTCGCTTACCGTTACCCAGGGTTTTATCGGCAGCGAGGCCAAGGGACGCACCACGACGCTTGGGCGGGGCGGCAGCGACTACACCGCCGCGCTGCTTGGCGAAGCGCTGCATGCATCGCGAATCGATATCTGGACCGACGTGCCGGGTATCTACACCACCGACCCGCGCGTGGTGCCGGAAGCGCGGCGGATTGATGAAATCAGCTTTGAGGAAGCGGCGGAGATGGCCACGTTCGGCGCCAAAATCCTCCATCCCGCTACGCTGTTGCCGGCGGTGCGCAGCGATATCCCGGTGTTTGTCGGCTCCAGTAAGGACCCCCATATCGGCGGCACGCTGGTGTGCAACAAAACCGCCAATCCTCCGCTGTTCCGCGCCATCGCCCTGCGCCGCCGGCAAACACTGTTGACGCTGCACAGCCTCAACATGCTGCAGGCCCGGGGCTTTTTGGCGGAAGTTTTCAATATTCTGGCCCGCCACTACATCTCCGTGGATTTGATTACCACCTCGGAGGTGAGCGTGGCGCTGACCATGGATACCACCGGCTCTACCTCCACCAGCGCCAGCCTGTTGACCACCTCGCTGCTTACGGAGCTTTCGTCCCTGTGCCGGGTGGAGGTGGAAGAAAATCTGGCGCTGATCGCGCTGATCGGCAATAAGCTTTCCCAAGCCTGCGGGGTGGGCAAAGACGTGTTCGGCGTACTGGACCCGTTTAATATCCGGCTGATTTGCTACGGCGCCAGCAGCCATAATCTGTGCCTGCTGGTACCCGGACAGGACGCCGAACAGGTGGTGAAAACCCTGCATCATAACCTGTTCGGGTAATGCTTAGACAATTTTTGGTGTTTTGCGGCGATCGTCCAGGTCGTCCGCGTCCTCTTCTTCCAGTTCCAGCGCATTGTAGGCCACCGAGCAGAACAGCGAGTTGACGCGCTTCATGTCTCCCAGCAACCCCAAATGAAGGGAACTGGTTTCCAGGCTCTGGACGTTTTGCTGATGCAGCCGGTCCACATGGGCGTGGGCATAGCGGCGATCGGTGATGCGAAACCGGTGTTTTGCCCGCCGCAGACGCCGCGCGCTGGTGATATC
Source organism: Sodalis ligni (assembly GCF_016865525.2). Lineage (NCBI taxonomy): Bacteria > Pseudomonadati > Pseudomonadota > Gammaproteobacteria > Enterobacterales > Bruguierivoracaceae > Sodalis > Sodalis ligni. Next base: position 6,019,810 of record NZ_CP075169.1, read on the forward strand.
CCCCGACAGGAACACCGACAGGCCCAGGCGCAGATTGGATACCAGCTGTTCATGGAGGGTATCCAGTTCCTGTAGCCCTTCCGGGGAAAATGCCCGGCGGGTTGCCAGGGACTTGGCGGCAATATCGCCGGTCATGCGTTCGATGATGTCCCCGGCCTGTTCCAGGTTCAGGGCCATCTCGATGATTTCCGCCCAGCGGCGGGAATCCGGCTCATCCAAATCCTCTTTCGGCATTTGCGCCAGATAAAGCTTGATGGCGGTATAAAGCACATCCACATCATCATCCAGCCGGCGTACTTCACGATCCTTGTTCGGCTGGCCGTGCAGCACCTCATGATGCAGCAGCAGCATACTCTCCACCACATCCCCCATGCGCAGGGTTTCGCGGGAAGCGTTGGCCAATGCCAGCGCCGGGGTATCCAGCGCGCTCACGTCCAAATGGCGGGGCCGAACCCCGAGTTCGCTGGCCGGCGTATCCCCTATCCATTGCGTACAGAGACGGGCCATCGGGCCGGCAAAAGGCACCAGGACAAGGCAGCGGATCAGGTTATAGAAAACATGGAAATAAATCACCAGCTCGGCGGCGCTCACCGGCAGGCGGTCCAGCAGATCGGCCAGTAAAGAAATAACCGGTAAAACCACCACGCAGCCGATCAATTTGAACAACAGGCTGCCGAGGGCCACCCGCTTGCCTTCGGCATTTTGCCCGCTGGCGTTAATCATCGCCAGGATGCCGCTGCCGAGATTGGCGCCAATCACCAGGCACAGGGCGACTTTAAAAGAGATAACATCGGTGGCGGTGAGCGTGGCGGTGAGCAATACCGCCGCCAGGCTGGAGTAACTGATAATGGCGAACAGGGCGCCGGTGAGGGAATCCAGCACCACATCCCCGGTCAGGGAGGAGAACAGGACTTTAACGCCGTTGGCCTGGGTGATAGGGGCCGCGGCGGCTACAATCAGCTCCAGGGCCAGCAGGATCAGGCCCAGGCCGATAAACACTCTGCCTATCTGGCCGATTCGCGCTTGCTTGCGGCCGAGAAACAGGCAGACGCCGATAAAAATCAGCAGTGGCGAAAGCCAGGATAAATCAAAGGTCAGCACCCTGGCCATCAAGGCAGTGCCCACATCCGCCCCGAGGATAATCACCAAGGCAGGGGTTAGGGCCACCAACCCCTGGGACACAAAGGAGGTCACCAGCATTGCCGTGGCGTTGCTGCTTTGCACCAGCGCGGTAACGCCGATACCCGCCATAAACGCCATGGGCTTTTTTTCTACGCTGCTACTCAGCACCTGGCGTAAACGGGCGCCGTATACACGCATAATCCCGGTACGGACAATGTGAGTGCCCCATACCAGTAATGCCACCGCGGAAAGCAGATGCAACAAAGTCAGCACGCGTATCAAAACTCCTTAATTACCAGCGGTGAATCGGCCACCCGGCCCCTTGGGCATGCCGCAGCAGGACGCTATCCGGATTAACGGCATGGGGATAGCCGACCTGAATCAGTAATGGCAAATCGTTACTGGAATCGGAGTAGAAACTCGCCTCGGCCAATACCGATAAATCTCCCCCCAACAGCGACGACAAACGAGCCACCTTTCCTTCCCGATAGGTTAATATGCCTGTGGTCTCACCGGTATAGGAATCGTCCAGCACTTCAAGCTTAATGGATAATGTTTCACTGATGCCGAAATGCTGCGCAATGGGCGTCACCAGGTGTTCACCGGAGGCGGAAATGACGATAACCCTATCCCCACGGGCCCGATGGGCATCAACACAGCGGCTGGCCTCTTCACGGATGGCCGGAACAATCACGCTCTCGATAAACCGGTTCACATGGTGCCTTACTTCGCCGGTTGAACGGCCGATTAACGGCTGCAGGGTAAAGGACATATACTCATCCATGGAAAGTGTCCCCTGGGCATATTGCCGCATCAGCGTCTGCTCCCGCCGGACAAAGGCGCTGCCCTCCGTCCACCCCAATTCGCACATATAACGACTCCACAAGCTGGCGCAATCGCCATTGATGAGAGTTTCATCCAGATCGAATAACGCCAGCCTCATGCCACCTCACATAATGTCGCTATATCTAACTGTAGACCAATCTGCACATCATTAGGATGGAGATCGGCCACCGAACGGTTCAAAACATCTACAAGCAGTTCAATGCCTTGCGTTTCCACACGATAACGGATCACATTCCCCAGCAGGCTGTGGCTGAGGATGCGTCCCTCAATGCCCTGGCCGACCGGAACCAGGGTAATGGACTCGGGCCGGACGGCCACTTGTCCCTGCCAGGAACGTCCAGTCAGCAACGCGGCCTGCTGCGGGCTCAGTACATTGTAACTGCCGATAAACCCGGCGGCGAAGGCATTCACCGGCCGGGTATAAAGCATCTCCGCACTGCCGTTCTGCACGATTTTACCTTTATTCATCAACACCACCCGGTCGGACAGGGTCAGGGCCTCTTCCTGATCGTGGGTGACGAATATCGCGGTCAAGCGCAGCTCTTGCTGAATACGGCGGATTTGATCCCGCAAATGTTTACGAATACGGGCATCCAACGCCGAGAGCGGCTCGTCCAGCAACAGCAGCCGCGGCCGGGTCACCAGCGAGCGCGCCAGCGCTACCCGCTGGCACTGCCCGCCGGAAAGCTGGTGCGGATAGCGGTGGGCGAATTCCTGTAATTCCACCAATGCCAGCACCTCTTCCACCCGCCGGCGGATCTCGGCGGACTGCAATTTCTGCATTTTCAGGCCGAAGGACACATTGCCGTCCACAGTCATATTCGGGAACAGGGCATAACTCTGAAATACCATGCCGATGCCCCGCTGCTGCGGCGCCAGCGGCACCAGGTCTTCTCCCTGCAGAACGATTTGCCCGCTGTCCACCGAGGTCAGCCCCGCCAGGCAGCGCAAGAGCGTGGATTTTCCACAGCCGCTGGGACCCAGCAGCGTAACAAACTCACCCTCATCCGCGCTGAAATCGATATTCTCAAAGACCTGGGTCGGTCCGTAATGTTTGTTGAGTTGTTTAACCGCCAGATAAGACATGATTAATCCTTGTCCTTGTTAACGGTATTCGCCGCCAGGGTCAGCAGCAGTACCACCAGGAAGTATGAGATGACCAGCGCGCTGGTTAAATGACCGCTGCCGTTACGCAGGTTGTACAGGTAAACCTGCAGCGTTTCAAAGCGGTTGCCCACCAGCAGGTTAGCGAACACAAACTCACCTATCAGAAAAGAGAAGGACAGCAGCAACGCGATCATACAGCCTTTACGCAGATTCGGCAGCACCACCAAAATTGCCGCTTTCCAGGTGCTGGCCCCCAGCAACTGCGCCGCATCCATCAGATCGCGCAAATGAATGGCCTGCATATTGTTGGTAATGGCCCGGTAGATAAAGGGCAGCGCTATGGTGAAATAACAACCGATCAGGATCCATGGCGTACCGGTGAGCGCCAGCGGGCCGTCGGAATAGAGCTGCAACAAGCCTACCGATGACACCACCGGCGGTACGGCAAACGGCAGCAGGATCAGGATATTCATAACTGAATCAAGCCGGGGAAAATAGTAAGCAATCACAAACATTAAGGGCAGCACCAGCACCACCGATAACGCCAGGGCGCCGAAACAGATGATTAATGAGTGCTCCAGCGCAATCAGGAAGCGGGGATCCTGCAATAGCTCGGTCATCCACTTCAACGTGAAGCCTTCGGGCAAAATCGTCGAGCCCCACTGGCTGGAAAATGCGTAAATCAACGTGGCGACCAACGGTGATAACAGGATAATCAGCATGACCGTGACCACGCCACGGTGATAGAAATTTTCAATACGCGACATCAGAGCCTCCTGAACAGCCGGCCGGCAATAGATTAAGGACGGGCATGGGTGTAGCTCCGCCGGATGATCCATTGATGCACTAGGGTAATAAAGACCATCAGCACCACCAGGAACATACCCAAGGCGCTGGCCATATTCGGATCCAGGTCCAGATCCCCCGCCACCAGGGCGGCAATGCGAATCGGGATAACGTTGAAATTACCGCCCGTCAGCGCATAAATCGTGGCGTAAGCCCCCAGGGCGTTTGCCAGCAAAATAACGAAGGTACCCAACAGGGCAGGCGCCAGCACCGGTAAGCCAATGTAGCGCCAGTAATGCACCTGTCCTGCCCCCAGCAACGCCGCTGACTCTCGCCAATCCTCGCTTAAGGCGTCGAACGCCGGATAGAGCAGCAGCACCCCCAGCGGAATTTGAAAATAGGTATAAAGCACCATCAATCCGGGTTTGGAGTAAAGGTTAAAGTCCTCCAGCACGCCGTAACGGCGCAGAATCAGCGTGACGCAGCCGTTGGTGCCCAGCAGGATGATAAAGGCGAACGCCAGGGGCACCCCGGTAAAGTTACTGGTCATATTGGTAAAAGACATCACCGCGGTGCGCAATCGGGTGGCGCCCAGCTGGCGCAGTGAATAGCTGCACACCAGTGCGATCAACAGGCCGAACAGGCTGGACCAGAAGGTTATCTCAAGGGAAAAAACGATGGCCTGCCGGTAAAACGGCGAGGTGAGTATCTCCTGGTAATTGGCAAATCCCCATCCGTCCGTCTCGCTGTTAAAACTGTTAAAAGCCATCCAAATCATCGGCGCAATCTGGAAGGCGCAGAAAAACAGGACAAAGGGCAACATGATGGCCGCCGCCAGCCATTTACCCTTCATTTGAGTATCCCCCCACAGACCGGTTTATCATGCTCCACCCCCAGCAAAGAACATACCGTGCCGCAGAGTTCAGTTTGCCGCACCGCCGCCGGCGATTGGCTGAACGCTTCGCCGAAGACAAACAGCGGCACCTGGCGCTCTTCCGGCAGAATTCCGCCATGGCTACGGTCATCGTTCATACCGTGATCCGCGGTCACCAGGACCTGATAACCCCCGGCCAGCCACTCCGGCAGATATAACGACAACAGCCCGTCCGCCGTCCGCGCCGCGTTACGGTATTGCGGCGTGGATAAACCGAAACGGTGGCCGGCATCGTCGATGTTCATCGGATGGATTAACAGGAAATCCGGCTGATAACGCAGCCGCAGGCTTTCGGCGTCTTCAAACACATGGGAATCGGGATAATGATCCGCATGGTAAAAATGCCCGTACTGAATGGCGGCCTCAGGGTCGAGGGTATGGCGATCGCGGGCCGCATCGAACGGCGCGCGATTGTAGAGTTCGCTTACCCAATGATACGCCGCGGCCGCGGTGGTCAAACCGGCGGCGCGGGCATAATGAAAAATACTGCGATGACGGGAAAGCCGCACCACATTATTGTGGACCACGCCGCTCTCCACCGGCGGCATGCCGGTAAGAATGCATTCGTACAATGGCCGCGATAATGACGGCAATTCACATTCCAGCGAATAGAGGCATCCGTGCCCCGCCGCGCATTCCGCATGCAGATAACCCATGGCGTCATAGGCTACCTGATAATTTAATCCGTCCAGTATCACCAGCACAGTTTTCATCAGGACTCCTTGACTTACTGCTGCATGGATATCATGACATTTTCCTGCCACAGCCGAGGTAAGGTTTTAGCGCTCTGCTCCCAAGCGGCCTGATCGGCGATGGGATGGGCGTTTTTATATTGCCCGATAGGCAGCAGTTTGGCTTTGACATCCTCCGGCAGGGTCAAATGTTCTATACGAATAGGACGGGCATAACCTCTGGCCAGGTTGATTTGTCCGGCGTCGGAGAAGATATATTCCCGGGCAAATTTCGCGGCGTTGGGGTGTTTGGCGTATTTATTGATGATGGTGGTATAACCCGAGGTAATGGAGCCGTCGGAAGGAATCAGCACCTCGAAGCGGGTTTTGTCGATGGTATCGCGATAGTTAAGGCCGTTGAAATCCCAGACGATGCCCACATCCACTTCCCCTTTTTCCAGCGAAGCGATAGTGGGATTATTCAGTCCCAACCGCCCGGCTTTGGCCAGCTTGGCAAAGAAATCCAGGCCCGGTTTCAGGTTCTTCTCGTTGCCGCCCATGGCATAGGTCGCCGCCAGGACGCCGTTAACCGCCTGCGCCGCGGTGCTGACGTCCCCTACGGAAACCTTGTAACTGCCGTTAAGAAGATCGGCCCAGCTATGGGGTATTTGTTTTACCGTCTGCTTATTGACGATAAAAGCGATGGTGCCGGTATAGGCCAACGCCCAGTTGCCGTCCTTATCCTTTGCCCAGGCGGGCACCTGATCCCAGGTACTGGGTTTATAGGGTTGCGCTACGCCTTTTTGTACCGCCAAAGGCCCGAAAGAGGATCCCACGTCGCCGATATCGGCGCTGGCGTTATTTTTTTCCGCCAGAAACTTGGCGATTTCCTGGGCCGAACTCATATCGGTATCGCTGTGCTTGAGTCCGTATTTACTGGACAAATCCGCCCAGGTGTCTTTCCAGTTTGCCCAGCTGTCCGGCATACCGACACTATTAACCTCGCCTTCTTGTTGTGCTGCTTTTTGTAACGCCGCCACATCGGCGGGTGCGGCGTAACCGGCCTGGCTGGCCAGCAAAATCGCGGTTGTTAACACTGAAGCGAACAAAAGTTTCATATGTGATGCTCCGGATGATAGTGTGTGAATGGAACAGATAACTGGTCTAGTCCAGCAAGAACCAAGCCAATCTACTTAATAAAGATGAATATTTGATGTCAGTAATTCTTTTAGCCTGTTTTTTGTTATGGTTTCACTACCGCATCCGCAAAGGCGGAAAATCATGCACTATGACAATGCAGATGGGTGACTAAAATGCCTCAAAATGACGCTCCTTTTCTGCAAAGCCTTTCCCGGCAGAAAACCGTTACCGCCATTTGCCAGGCCATTAGCGGCTGGATCACCCAGGGCGTATTGACCCATAACGACCGTTTGCCGGCGGAGCGCATCCTTAGCGAGCAGTTCGCCACCACCCGCATCACCCTAAGAGAAGCCCTGGGTCAATTGGAAGCACAAGGGATGATTTATCGCGAGGAGCGCCGCGGCTGGTTTGTCAGCCCGCCGCGGATTATCTATAACCCGCTTCAGCGCAGCCATTTTCATGCCATGGTCAGGGAACAGGGACGAAAACCGGATACCGAAGTATTGGATGCCGGTGAAATCGTGGCGCCGGACGCGATATGCGCCCATCTGGACCTGCCGGTGGGGGGGCGGGTATTTTGTATTCGACGGGTGCGACGCATCGACGGGCGGGCGGTGCTTTATGTGGAGCATTATCTCAATGTCGCTTTTTTCCCGGCGATTTTGCAAGAAGATCTCACCTCTTCCCTCACCGAACTCTACGCTAACCGCTATGGGATCCGTTATGGCAAGGTCCGTTTCGACATGTTGCCCACCACCTTTCCCCTCGCGGCATCGCAGGCGCTGAAGGTGGCGGATAACAGCCCGGCGCTGTTTATTACCCGTATCAATCGCGATCAGTATGCGCGGATTATCGATTGTGACTTGGAATATTGGCGTTATGACACGCTGCATATCAGCGTGGAAGCGGAATAACGGAGGCAAATGGCACGGGGAAGGTCAGGTCTCGGCTTCCCGGGATAATAACGCATCGAAAATCAGCACTGAACAGACCCCGTCGGTGAGAGACGGCAGAATAATATTTTCCCGGACATAAAGATGATGGCGGTGGTTAAGATAAATTTCCAGCGCGTCATTATCGGCAAAATAAAGGCTTATTTTGTGCCTGAATCCGTAATCGTGTTGTTCGCGGCTGATATTTTCATGCCATGAAGCGTTGATAATACCCGGAATATACCGATCCATGGTCAATAACGCTGCGCTGATGCGATGAATTTCATCTTCGCCGAGCGTCGCCTTGAACCGGAACAACACGTTATGTTGAATCATCTTAACCTCTTACCGTCATTGAATTTTCCCTTTCAAGAACGTGGCGCGGTCTTCTCCATTCCCTTACCGGGCATATAATTGCGCTTCATATACCACTGTGTTGTTCTAAATGCCGCCACTAAGTTTGCCAGGAAAATTTTCTCTTCATGTTGGTCCATATACCACCCCAATTTGCCATATTTATACCCATCAAGGGTATACGAGTCCAAAACCATTAACGCCGCCGGTCCGCAATTGCCGATAGCGGGAATGATTTCCCGTTATCATGAACTGCGTAATGTCCTGCGGGTTAATAGTAAATGTCTGCCGATTGCTCAGACTGCTTCCAATAAAATAAAAATTTAAATAAAGTTATGAACAATTACATTTCAAATAATAATTAGCGTTTTGATTATAATGCCGCTTTGCTTAGATCAATCTAACGCCGGCAAGGGAATAGGTAAAATAATTATATTATTAGCCATAATTAATTAGCGGGGTATAATTCTTATTATAAAATCAATATTGCTAATAAATTCAATGTTAAGCTTCCCTGTCCAGGCAAAAAAACAGGTAATTTTAGAAACAAAAGCAATCCAAAAGGATTGCTTACCATCATCCCTATGTGGAATTGATCCTCAATCGGCATCGTAGCCGAGATTAGGCGCCAGCCAGCGTTCAACTTCCGCCACCGGCATACTCTTACGGGCGGCATAGTCCTCCACCTGATCCCGCTGAATTTGCGCCACGGCATAATATTTACTGTCGGGGTGGCTGAAATACCAGCCGGAAACCGATGCTCCCGGCCACATGGCATAGGATTCAGTCAACCGCATGCCGGTATTTTCGTCAACGTTGAGCAGGCGCCAGATAGCCTCTTTTTCCGTATGATCGGGACAGGCGGGGTAGCCCGGCGCCGGGCGGATACCCTGATAATTTTCCCGGATCAACTCCTCGTTGCTGAGGTTTTCCGTAGCGGCATACCCCCAATAGACTTTACGCACCCGTTCGTGCAGGTACTCGGCAAACGCTTCAGCCAACCGATCGGATAAGGCTTTTACCATGATTTTATTGTAATCGTCATGCAGGGCGTCATAGTCCGCGGCCAGTTGGTCTTCCTCCAAACCGGCGGTCACGGCAAACGCGCCGAGATAATCCGCCTTGCCGCTGGATTTCGGGGCCACGAAGTCTGCCAGGCAGTAATTGGCGAAATCGGTTTTTTCCGTCTGCTGGCGCAGATGATGGCTGACGGCAACCACCTCGCGGCGGCTTTCATCCCGATAGATTTCAATATCGTCACCCACCCGGTTGGCGGGAAACAGCCCCACCACGCCGCGCGGGAGCAGTGATTTTTCAGCGGAGAGCTTATCCAGCATGGCGTTGGCATCGGCAAACAGCCGCCGGGCTTCTTCGCCGATCACCTCGTCCTGCAGCAAGCGCGGATATTTACCCGCCAGCGACCAGGTCATAAAAAACGGCGTCCAGTCAATATAGTTGCGCAAGGTCTCAATGGAGGCCGTCACCGCCTGAATCCCCAGGCGATGGGCCACCGGCGGAGTGTAATGCTCCCAGTCCATGGCGGCGTCATTGTCCCGCGCGGCTTGTAATGTCACCGGCGGGGTACGGGGCTTTTTACGGCCATGCTGGATACGCACCGTGTCATATTCACTGCGGGTTTTCTGGACAAATTCGTCCCGTTGCGCATCGGACAGCAGTGCGGAAACCACCCCCACGCTACGGGACGCGTTCTGGACATAAATCGTCGGTCCGCTGTAGTTGCGCTCGATTTTCACCGCGGTATGGGCCTTGGAGGTGGTTGCGCCGCCAATCAGCAGCGGCAGCGTGAATCCCTGCCGCTCCATCTCCTTGGCGACGTTGACCATTTCATCCAGCGACGGGGTAATCAAGCCGGACAGACCGATGATATCCACGTTCATCTCCCGGGCGGTCTTCAGGATTTTGTCCATCGGAACCATTACCCCCAGGTCGATGATTTCATAGTTATTGCATTGCAACACCACGCCGACGATATTTTTACCGATATCGTGGACATCACCCTTTACCGTCGCCAGCAGGACTTTTCCCGCCGCTTTCTTTTGCTGCTTACCGGCCTGGATAAAAGGCTCCAGGTAAGCCACCGCCTGCTTCATGACCCGCGCCGATTTCACTACCTGCGGCAAAAACATCTTGCCGGCGCCAAACAGATCTCCCACCACGTTCATGCCGGACATCAGCGGCCCTTCAATGACCTCGATGGGCTGTGCCGCCTGCTGCCGCGCTTCTTCGGTATCGGGCTCGATAAACTCGGTAATGCCTTTTATCAAGGCATACTCCAGGCGTTTTATCACCGGCCATCCGCGCCATTCCGCCTGCTGCTGCTTACTGACTTCGTCGGTCTTGCCGCCGCGGTACTTCTCCGCCAGTTCCAGCAACCGCTCGGTGCCGTCGGCGCGGCGATTAAGCACCACATCCTCCACCGCCTCGCGCAGCTCAGCCGACAAATCGTCATAAATGGCCAATTGCCCGGCATTGACGATACCCATATCCATACCGTTGCGGATGGCGTGATAAAGGAATACCGCATGAATGGCTTCCCGCACCGGTTCATTGCCGCGAAACGAGAAAGACACGTTGGAGACACCGCCGGAAATCAGCGCATGGGGCAGTTCGGCCTTGATATCGGCACAGGCGCCGATAAAATCCATCGCATAATTGTTATGCTCCTCAATGCCGGTGGCGATGGCAAAGATATTCGGATCAAAAATGATATCTTCCGGCGGAAAGCCCACCGTCTCGGTCAGGATACGGTAAGCCCGGCGGCAGATGGCTATTTTGCGCGCGCGGGTATCCGCCTGTCCGTCCTCGTCAAAAGCCATCACCACCACCGCGGCGCCGTAACGGCGCACCAGGCGGGCATGGTGGATAAAGACCTCCTCGCCTTCCTTCATGGAGATGGAGTTGACGATGCCTTTGCCCTGGATGCATTTAAGGCCTTGCTCGATAACATCCCATTTGGAGGAGTCGATCATGATGGGTACGCGGGAGATGTCCGGCTCTCCGGCAATCAGGCTCAGAAAACGCACCATGGCGGCTTCGGAATCCAGCATGCCCTCATCCATGTTGATATCGATAACCTGGGCGCCGCTTTCCACCTGCTGAAGGGCCACCGCCAGGGCTTCATTGTACTTTTCTTCTTTTATCAGGCGTTTGAAGCGCGCAGAGCCGGTGACATTAGTCCGTTCGCCCACGTTCACAAACAGGGTGTCTTTGTCGATATTAAGGGGTTCCAGCCCCGCCAGGCGGCAGGCCACCGGCCGATCCGGCAGCTGGCGCGGCGGTATGCCCTCAATGGCCCGGACGATGGCGGCGATATGCTCCGGCGTGGTGCCGCAGCAGCCGCCGACGATATTCAAAAAACCGGCGCCGGCCCACTCCTTGATTTGCCTGGCCATAACATCGGGGCCGAGATCGTACTCGCCGAAGGCATTGGGCAACCCGGCATTGGGATGGGCGCTGATGTAACACTCGGCAATCCTGGACAGCTCGGCGACATACTGCCGCAGCTCATCCGGGCCAAGGGCGCAGTTCAAACCGAACGACAGCGGTTTAACGTGCCGCAGGGAGTTGTAAAAGGCTTCCGTGGTCTGGCCGGAAAGCGTCCGTCCCGAGGCATCGGTGATGGTGCCGGAAATCATCACCGGCAACTCTACGCCCATGGCTTCAAATTCGGTTTCAATGGCGAATATTGCCGCCTTGGCGTTGAGGGTATCGAAAATGGTTTCCACCATAATCAAATCCGCGCCCCCCTCAACCAATGCGTGCACCGACTCTCTGTAAGCACTTACTAACTGATCAAAGGTCACGTTGCGGAACGCCGGATCGTTTACATCCGGGGAAATCGAGGCGGTGCGGTTGGTGGGGCCCAGGACGCCGGCAACATAACGCGGTTTATCCGGAGTGCGCGCCGTCCATTCATCGGCGCACTGGCGTGCCAGCCGGGCGGCTTCGAAATTAAGCTCGCCAACCAGCGACTCCATCTGGTAATCGGCCATGGCGATGGCGGTGGAGTTAAAGGTATTGGTTTCCAGAATGTCGGCGCCCGCTTCAAGGTAGGCGTAGTGAATCGCGGAAATCACCTCGGGCTTGCTGAGCACCAGCAAATCGTTATTGCCCTTCAAATCGCTTGGCCACTGGGCAAAGCGCTCGCCCCGGTAGTCCGCTTCCTCCAACCGGTAGCTCTGGATCATGGTGCCCATGGCGCCGTCCAGCACCATGATGCGCTGGGCCAATTGCCGGCGAAGTCCGTCAGTTCGATTATTCACTATTACCCATCCACCGCAGAAAAATATACCCGTTATACTTCAAGCTGCAGGTGCGTCGCTTTCCTGCAACCCGAATTATCCAGGGTAGAGCGTCTAAAATTGAGCCAAAACAGGCAGAACATCCTAACATAAGTTAAGCGGGAGCGAAGATGGCGGCTCATGAGACTTTTTCAGTTATCGGCTGATAGTTTAAAAAAACGCCACTTAATGTAAAAGTTATGTTTCATAATGCCCTTATAATTTGATGTCGATCACAGAAGAAAATAAAAGTCGTTGATGCCGCTAGAAACCGATAAAAAAACACGCATAATGTTACCGGTAACATCAATGAACTTTAGCAGGCCTCGGAGCCCTACGATGACAACTACATCCAACCATATCTTCGTTTTAATGGGCGTTTCAGGCAGCGGCAAATCCGTTGTAGCCAGCGCCCTGGCCCGCGAGCTTTCGGCCGCGTTTCTGGATGGCGATTTCCTCCATCCCCGCGCCAACATTGAAAAAATGGCGGCGGGCCATGCGTTAAACGATGATGATCGCGCGCCCTGGCTGGCGGCGATTAACGATGCCGCTTTCGCCATGCAGCGCACCAACGCGGTCTCCATCATCGTCTGTTCGTCGCTGAAAAAGCGGTATCGCGATCGCCTGCGGCAGGGGAATGACAATCTCTCCTTCATCTATCTCAAGGGCAGCTTCGAGGTAATTGAAGAACGCATGAAGGCCCGTAAAGGCCACTTTTTCAAATCCGAGATGCTGGTGACCCAATTCGATACTCTGGAAGAACCCGGTGCGGACGAACCCGATGTATTCGTAGTCAATATCGCCCAGCCGGTGGAAAAAGTCATTGACGATACCTTGAATTATATCCGGCAGTTTAATCAGTAAAACGCCGGCTGAAGCCGGCGACCGACGTTGCCGAAACCGCGGTTTCTTCAAAGGATGTAAAGGATTTACATTCACACAGGCCGGATGAGCCCGACTTTTGGCATCCGGCTTTTTAAGTTCTGTGTAGCTGAAACGATTCAACATCGAGGTATGCCAATTTGCACCTCGGTTAAAAGCAACAAAAGAACCGGCCTTACTGGGGGCCGACCGATAACAGCGCCATCAGACGGTTCCGCCACCGACCGATTTTAATAATAAAAGCGTAAAGCATCCTGATGTGCCGTCGGACCACAAATTCTGTTGTTCAGCGCTGCCCGCGAGGGCGGCCCTGAACCGTTCAATCTTAAGTGAGGCATGTATGAATCCTACCGTAGCCCGTGTAACGCAACGTATCATCGACCGTTCAACAGCCACCCGCGCCGCTTACCTGGCGCGCATAGACGATGCGCGCACCAAAACGGTCCACCGCGCCCAGTTAGCCTGCGGCAATCTGGCCCATGGTTTTGCTGCCTGCCAGCCCGACGATAAAGCCGCGCTGAAAAGCCTGACCCATAATGACATCGCCATTATCACCGCCTATAACGACATGCTGTCCGCCCATCAACCCTATGAATATTATCCGGAACGGTTGAAAGCCGCTTTGCATAGCGCCGGCGCGGTAGGCCAGGTGGCGGCCGGGGTTCCGGCCATGTGCGACGGTGTAACCCAGGGCCAGGACGGGATGGAACTCTCGCTCATGAGCCGCGAAATCATCGCCATGTCGGCGGCCATCGGCTTATCCCACAATATGTTCGATGGGGCGCTTTATCTCGGTATCTGCGACAAGATAGTCCCGGGCCTGGTGATGGCGGCGTTATCTTTCGGCCATCTGCCGGCGGTGTTTGTACCGGCCGGCCCCATGGCCAGCGGTTTACCGAATAAGGAAAAAGTCCGGGTCCGGCAACTCTATGCGGAAGGGAAGCTTGACCGGGCCGCCATGCTGGAAGCAGAAGCCGAGTCTTATCACAGCGCCGGCACCTGTACGTTCTACGGTACCGCCAACTCTAACCAGATGGTCATGGAAATGATGGGGCTGCATCTGCCGGGTTCCTCCTTTATCCAGCCGAACACCCCGCTGCGTGACGCCCTCACCGATGCCGCAGCCGTCCAGGTTACCCGTCTGACGGAAAACAGCGGCAATTACCTGCCCGTCGGCCGGTTGGTGGATGAAAAGGTCATCGTGAACGGCATTGTGGCATTGCTCACCACCGGCGGTTCCACCAATCACACCATGCATCTGGTGGCCATGGCCCGCGCCGCCGGCATCATCATCAACTGGGACGATTTTTCCGAACTCTCCGATTCGGTGCCTTTGCTGGCGCGGATATATCCAAACGGCCCGGCGGACATCAATCAGTTCCACGATGCCGGCGGTGTCCAATTGGTGATTCGCGAACTGCTGAAAGGCGGATTGCTCAATGAAGACGTCAATACCGTCGCCGGATTCGGCTTAAGCCGCTATACCCTTGAACCTTGGCTGGATCAGGGTACCCTGGCCTGGCGCGAAAGTCCCGAGACTTCCCTGGATCCGAAAGTGATTTCCACGCTGGAAAGCCCGTTCGAGCATCATGGCGGCACCAAGGTGTTGGACGGCAACCTGGGGCGTGCGGTAATGAAGACCTCCGCCGTACCCATCGCCAACCAGGTTATTGAAGCGCCGGCGGTGGTATTCGAAAGCCAGCATGACGTCGGTCCGGCCTTTGATGCCGGGCAGTTGAATAAAGACTGTGTCATCGTGGTGCGTTATCAGGGCCCCCGCGCCAACGGGATGCCGGAGCTGCACAAGCTGATGCCGCCCCTGGGCGTCCTGCTGGATCGCGGTTACAAAATAGCGCTGGTGACCGATGGGCGTCTTTCGGGCGCCTCGGGCAAAGTGCCCTCGGCAATCCACGTCACGCCGGAAGCCTTTAACGGCGGGTTGCTGGCGAAGGCCCGCACCGGCGATATGGTGCGGGTTAATGGCGTTACCGGCGAGTTGTCCCTGCTGGTGGAAGAAAGCGAACTGGCTCAACGTACCGTCGCGTTGCCCGATTTAAGCGCCGGCCATATGGGCAGCGGGCGGGAACTGTTCGGCGCCCTGCGCAGCCAGCTCTCCGGCGCCGAACAGGGTGCTAGCTGCATCGTCGTCTAAGCGCAAAAATCCTTACCCTACGATTCCCGGCCGAGCCTGGCCGGGATAGTTTCTCTGCCGGCCGTCCATGGCCCTCACCGCGCCCCTTGTATGTTTGTGGGACATCAATCGATGGTGGGGTTCATATTGCGTAAATCGAACGGCGTGATCTGATAAACGTAATAATTGAGCCAGTTGGCAAACAGCAGGTGCCCGTGGCTCCGCCAGCTCGCTTTCGGCGTCAGATCGGGATTGTCATCCGGGAAATAATTAACCGGCAGCAAGGGATCCAGGCCGGCGGCCAGATCCCGATGATATTCGCCGGCCAGGGTCAGTGCGTCATATTCAGGATGTCCGGTGACAAAGGCCAGCCGCTTGTCTTTACTGGCGAACAGATACGCCCCCGTTTGCTCGGACTCCGCCAGGATCTCCAGATCGGTATACCGGCGGATGACGTCGGTGGGAAAATCCGCATAGCGGGAATGGGGCGCCAGAAAGGTCTCATCAAAACCACGGGTCAGCAACGCGTGGGGCTTAAGGGTATTGTGCTGGTAAACGCCGGCCAGTTTTACCTGGCGGGTCATTTTAGGAATATCGTACAAAATATTCAGCGCGGCTTGTACCGCCCAACAGACAAACAGGGTTGACGTGACATGATCCTTTGACCATTGCAGGATCCGGGCGATCTGCGGCCAGTAAACCACATCGCTGAAATCCACCAGCCCCAGCGGCGCCCCGGTAACCACCAGACCGTCGTAGTTCTGATCCTGGATATCCTCAAAGTCGCAGTAAAAGGTATTGAGATGCTGCGCCGGCGTATTTTTCGACTCATGGCTGTCGATGCGCAGCAGTTGAATATCGATCTGGAGCGGCGAATTGGATAACAAACGCAGGAATTGGTTTTCCGTCTCTATTTTTTTCGGCATCAGATTGAGTATCAGA
Organism: Sodalis ligni; assembly: GCF_016865525.2. Taxonomy (NCBI): domain Bacteria; kingdom Pseudomonadati; phylum Pseudomonadota; class Gammaproteobacteria; order Enterobacterales; family Bruguierivoracaceae; genus Sodalis; species Sodalis ligni. The sequence goes on from NZ_CP075169.1 coordinate 6,035,958, forward strand.
ACCTTCAACGGACGAATTTCCTGTGTGCTGGCGCGGGAAGTCGTCATCACAAAGACATTTTCATTGCGCAGAAAATTTACTGCCGGCAACTCATCAAGAACCCGAATCGGCATAACCTTAGAACCTCAAAGCATACGTTTATACGTTTAGACATCCAGATGCCCGACCATACCGCTTTTGCTAAATGATGTCGAGTATTCAACCATAAGTTGAAAATGTTTCATCTTAATCACTATTTTAGCTGATGGATTTTTTAGCGGCCGTATTTTTGTAATGGTTTGATTAAATGATGAAATAACTGTTTTCATGCGTGAAAGGCAGGCTGGGGCACCAGGATGCCCGGCAGTTTTACCGCCGGCATCCCCTAAGGTTTCATTAGCCAGCGGTTGATTGAGGTACGATCCACATCCAGCATCCGTGCGGTACGGCTTTTATTATAACCTTGCCTGGCAATGACCCGCTCCAGTATAGCCCGGCGGATCTGTGCGTAATTACCCTCCAGCAAATCGCATTGGGTACAGGCTTTTTTCCCCAATTGCTGTTGCCCGCCGGCGAGATCCTCGATGTAGAGCGCGGCCTGCTCGAGATCCAGCGTATCGCCGACGGCTGAGAGCGCCAGACGCTCCATAATATTGCCCAGCTGCCGTGCATTGCCAGGCCAAGAGTAACGAGTCAGGAATCGCCACAGATTGTCCGCCAGACGCAGCGGCGGCAAATCATAGCGCCGGCGATAACGGCTCAGCCAGTATTCACCGATGGCGCGGATATCTTCCGGCCGTTCGCGCAGCGGCATGGCGGTAATCTTCAGTACGTTGATGCGGTAATAGAGGTCTTCGCGAAAACCGCCTTCCTCGACAAATGTCTGGATGTTACGGTTGGTGGCGGCGATGATGCGCACATCGATGGGAATAATACGATCCGAGCCCAGGCGTATCAGCTGGCGTTCTTGCAACACCCGCAGCAGTTTTGATTGCAGGCTTTTGTCCAGCTCGGTGATTTCATCCAGGAACAGCGTACCGCCATGGGCCAGTTCAAACAGTCCGGTTTTGCCCTTGCGCGACGCGCCGGAAAATGCCCCCTCCACATAGCCGAACAGCTCGCTTTCCAGAATATCCGGCGGGATGGCCCCGCAATTTACCGGCACGAACATTTTATCCCGGCGCTCGCTGGCATTATGAATGCTTTGGGCAATGATCTCCTTACCGGTGCCGTTCTCGCCAATCAGCAAAATTGTGGCATCGGTCTTGGCATAGGTTGCCGCCAGCTGCAGCCGGCGGGCCATTTCAGGGTGGCCGGTGATAAAATCGTTGAAACCATAACGGGCCTGGAAATTGCGTTTTTCCGCTTCCTTAAGGCGTATCGCCTGCTCCTCGCCGCGTACGGTGGCGGCTTTTTGCAAGGTGATAATCAGCCGGTCGGTCTCGCCGTTTTCAACAATGGGCGTTACCTTGGCCAGGAGGGATCCATAGGCGCTGCTATCGATAATCAGGCTTTCGTTCACATCATAGTGTTCGTTAAAGCGGGATAAAGACCCAAACGCCAGGTAGCGTTGCAAGTTATCCCCGGTACGCTGCGTCAACCCAAGCATGGACATCGCCTGGCTGTTGCTGTGCAGGATTTCTCCCCGCCCGTTGACGGTGATAATGGCCTTGCTCACCGCATCAATCAAGGTTTGCAGCTGGCGGTTTTCCACACGCTGGCGCGCCAGCCCCCGATAGACCGTAATGGCCTCTTCCAGCGCCCGTTCAATGGACTCCACGCCGGTACTCAACAGCGTGCAACGCTCGGCGGGAAGGTCGAAATAATCAGTGCTAATGGCATCACCGATAAGCCGCTCCACCTCGCCGTTGGCCATTTGCTGATGCACCTGCCGGCGAATACGTTCGATGGTGGGCAGCGACATATCCGGCACGGTAAAAATTTTCAGCGGAATATTCAGCATCGCGGCGATTTTACGGCTGCCGTTGATGACGCTGACGTAACCGACGATGCCAATGCAGGTTTGGTTACGATAAGGAGCCAAGGCGTCAATGATATCGTAAGCGGAGGTTTTTATTTCGATAATGGGCTGCTTTATGCATTGTTCCAGCAATCTCACCATGCCGCCGCGGCTGATAAAAATATCGTAATCTTCCAGCGGTAAATGCTTCAGGGTCTCTTTAATCCCGGTCAAGCTGGATTCCACAATGGTAATGTTGGCTTTACCGGCATAATTGGCTTTAATGCCGGCAATATTTTCGGTGAGATCGGCGGTGGGTGAGATAATACAAAAATGCGGAAGCTTCTTCATTACACAATGTCCCATAAACAACTTCCGCACGATGATAAAGAGATAAGAAATATTTACCGTTAGCCGGTCCCGTTATTTACATTTAGGTCCTTGCTTTTTTGGGAATCATTTGATGTTTTTTTTCCAAGCGTAGGGCCTCTTTTTTAGCGACCCAGGCGCTCAGCAACGGCGTCAACAGCGAGGAAACGATAGTGGATGCCGCCACCTGCGGCGTCGCCACCGCCACTAATCCCGCCATGCTGTGATCGACGCTGGCAATGGCCGCCGGTGTGGCTACCGCGTTGCCCGCGGTGGTTGACACCGCCGCGCCGGCAATGCCGCTGCCCCCCGCCAGGCGCGAAACCAGGATATTAAAGACGCCGCCGATGACCACCGTCATCACGCCAAGCAATACGCCCGACAGCCCGGCTTGCAGCAGCGTCATAAAATCGATATTGGTGCCCAGGCCAAAAGAGAAGAAGGGGATCAACATACCGCCGCCGCTTTTCAAAAAGGCACGCATCTCCTCATCCAGATTACCCAATATCACGCCGATAATGATAGGAATGATTACCGCGATAAAATCCAGCAGCGGAATCGACACCAAGCCGGCGGTGCCCATCGCCACCATGGTGAGAAACGGGCCTTCCAGCACTGACAGTACCGCAATGGCGCCGCGATCGGTTTCATTACCGTATTCTTTGGTAAGCGCCGCATACAGGCCCATATTGGCATTGGTCATGGCGGAAATAATGGCCAGGCCGGACAGCCCGAACAGTCCGCCCTCTCCGCAAAATTTCACTACCGCCAGACCAATGACGATACCCACCACCAGTTTTGACAAGGTAATAGCCGCCCCTTTTTTCAAAGCCTGTGGCGCGGCGTTAAAGCGGATTTCCGCTCCCATACAAATAAAGAATACCGCCAGGATCGCCATCGAACCGTGGGATAACGCGGTGGTAAAGCTGCCTATTTCCAGGGCTCGGGGGAAAAATGTTTTAAATAGGGCGCCGATAATCAGCGGTATGACCATCATGCCGCCCGGAAATTTTTCCATTGCTCGTTTGATTTTCATTTCAGCCTCTTATAAAGGAGCTTGTTGACATAGCGCACGGCCGGGGCAGGTTGCCAGATCGTAAACTCGCCGTGAATACGTCCTTGTAGGCTCGATCCGCGCCATCCCTGGCGCGGACGGTTTACTCTTCCGGCAGCCTGTCCCGTCTTATTGACTCCGAATACGTCTGTCAGCAGTCTGAAGGGACGTTACCGTTCCTTGGGGCCTGAATATATTCAGAAGGAAGGCGCAATTTTATAAATCGAGAACTCATCATGGCCGAGTTCTTCCGCTTTGGTGCTTTTTCCGTTGGCAACCTTCAGTATTTCATCAAATACCCGTTGTCCCATCTCCTCAATGGTGGCTTCTCCGCGCATGGCCGCTGAAACATCAAGGTCGATGTTATCGCTCATTTTGGCGTAGGTGGCTTCGTTGGCGGTGATTTTAATCACCGGCGCAATGGGCGTGCCGGTAGGACTGCCGCGCCCGGTGGTGAATACGATCAAATTGGCGCCCCCCGCGACCTTGCCGGAGAGTGATTCAATATCCTGCCCCGGGGTGTCCATCACCCACAGCCCATGGCCCTGTGGACGGTCTGCGTATTTCAACACTCCCTGCAGCGGCGAATGGCCCGCTTTATGGATGCAGCCGAGGGATTTTTCTTCAATGGTGGTCAAGCCGCCTTTGATATTGCCCGGCGTCGGCTGGCCGCCGCGAATATCCTCGCCTAATGCCTTGGCCCGCTGCTCGCAGTCCAGCACCATATCGATGAATTCTTTCGCCACCCGCGGGTTGACGGCACGTTTGGCAAAAACCTGCTCCGCGCCGATAAATTCGGTGGTTTCCGACAGCATGGCGGTGCCGCCTTCCGCAATCAGCCGATCGCAGGCAACCCCCAGCGAAGGATTGGAGATCAGCCCTGAGGTAGTATCCGAACCGCCGCATTCCATACCCAGCGTCAGTTCGGCAAGGGAAATCGCCTCCCCCTGCTGCATCGACAGCTCCTGGGCATAGGCCCGGGCCAGGGAAATACCTTTAGCCTGGCAATTAAGCGTGCCGCCTTCGCCCTGGATGGTCACGCAGCAGACCGGTTTGCCGGTTTTGCGTATTTCATCGGTAACATAGGTGGGCTCAGCCCCTTCGCAGCCCAGCCCCACCACCACCACCGCACCGACATTACCGTTGGCGGCGACGTTGATCAGGGTTTTTACCGTGAGTTTGGCATCGCTGGCTATTTGACAGCAGCCGAAATTATTATTTATCCACACGGCGCCTTTAACCTGCAGGCTGATATCGCGCGCCACTTTATTGGAACAGGCGCTGGTGGGTAAAATCAATACATGGTTACGGATGCCGACGGATCCGTCGGGACGGCGATAACCTTTAAATGTCATGCTCATGCTTATCTCCTGTTATTGCCAGTCGCCGCGGCCGCGTTCACTTTCCACATTGTGCACGTGGACATACTCGCCCCGTTGAATGGGCGCGGTGCTGCGGCCTATGGATTCACCGTATTTATAAACTTCGCCGTGCAAAGCGATATCGGCGATGGCGAATTTGTGCCCGAACGGCACATCCTGGCGCAAAGACACATCGATAAAACGATTGTCGATGGCAACCGTGGCGTTTTCTCCGGCGTGGAGGGCTATCAGGGCAACGGCAACGTTGTCCTTGCCATTGATGACGACTGCGTTATTTTTCATGGGTGGTCCTCTTTATAGCTACATTGCTTCCGGGCTATAGAGAGCAACCATCATGCCATGATATTAAGCATATGATATTATTGAATTTTTAATAAAATAAACGTTTCGGGGTAAAAAACCTGCGGGATATAGCCTCAGGTGATGCGGATATTTGCCTCACTTTTTACATCAGAGGCTGGTGTATTTTTCGATTATCGAAATCCTGATATTGTCAATATGATGCGAGACCTCCAGGGCGGCCTGCTCCGCGTCCCCCTTTTCAAGGGCGGCAATGATAGCCATATGTTCATTCAGGACGGGCATCATGCGCTTATCCACCCGTTTGAGTGAAAACATCCGGGTTTTGCGCCGTAATTCATCTATCATCTCCGCCAAGAGCTTGTTTTCGCAATAATGGACAATCAGCCCGTGCAATTCCGCATCCACAATCTGGTGCTCATAGCTGGAAGGGTCGCCGGCCTGCCTGAGCTTTTCCAGCCTGACCTTCAGCAGCGCCAGCTTATTCAGGGGGATTTTGCCGGCTGAGCGGGCCGCCGCCTCGGTTTCCAGCAGTCGTCTGACGTGGAGAATCTCAAGAATTTCCTCGAGGGTCACCATGCGGACAAAAGCCGATTATTGGACTTACGCTCGAGGATTTCTCTCCTTCAAGCCTGTGCATCGCTTCACGTAGCGGGGTCCTGGAAATACCGAGACGGATAGCTAGCGCCCGCTCTTGTATCTGCTCGCCCTGCTTTAGCTCCCTGGCAATGATCAAATCCAGCAGCGCTTCATAAGCCTGATTGCCAAGACCGCCATTACCGCCATCCAATAATGCTGTTTTATTTGTCATTTATTTTATCTTTCATGAAATTAAAAGAGGGAGTGGGAGACTGGCCATATCAGACGGAATACCATAGGTATATTAATCTATTAACTCTTAGCAGGATGTCAACGTTTATTGGAAACCATGGCCAAGCATTGGCGGATGTGTGATCAGGCCGGCGAATTCTTTTGCACAAAAATAAATCAATAGCACTGACTTGGTGCGTTTAGCTGCTGAATCACTTGAAACAGGCGAACGCATTCGCTGCTGAAAAGTGAATAAAACCCGGCGGGGAAAAATATTTACCTTATAAAAAGGGATTCGTTGAAATACTCTCGCGGTGAAAAAAAAGGCAGCTATTGGCCGGACTATATCATCATTACAAAAACAGGCGAGAGGACCGGAAGAATATCTAGCTGAATTATAATAAATTTTAAAATTATTGCGCTAAGAATTTCGTGGGAATTGTTTCTTTATCGCGCAGGGCCTCAAGGCATCGGTACAATTTTTATACGCCTGCGCTGCCGTTTTCTTGTGCTGGTTAGGAAAATTTGGCATTTATATTGCTTTCAAAAAATATACCATTTTGATACCAATCGATCATACCAGGTTAACCAAGAGGAAAAGTATCATGGGTAATCTTTGATTCAACTGGTATACCACTTGGATACCAAAATAACATGATGATAGCTATGAAAAAATAAAGCGGCCCAAACGGCTGATAAGCACAATTATCCATATGATAAGGGTAACTCCATGCATTTACTGTCGATTTTCACTCGGAAAGAGTGCAGAAAAATAGGCGCGGCAATCTTATTTGTATTGGGATTCGCGCAATACGCCGCTGCGGCGGATAGCGCGGTCGACACTATTTTGTCAAAGGGCGAGCTGCGCGTTTGCTGGGCTGAAGACAATCCCTATTCCTATAAAGACCCCGCCACCGGTAAATGGGAAGGATTTGACCACGATATGGCCGTTGATCTCGCCAGCGCCATGGAAGTCAAACTGGTGGATGTCGATTCAACGTTTAAAACCATCATAGCCAGCGTGAAAAATCACGAGTGCGACATTGGCGGAGCCGCGTTATTCGACACCATGAAACGGGCTGAAGTCGTTCTTTTCACCGATCCCCTTTCGTATGAAACCAGCGGCGCCTTTGTCAAAAATGATTCTCCCTATAAAACCTACGCCGATTTGGACAAGAAAGGGAAGGTGCTGATTTCCAAAACCGGATCCGCATCAGGTGATTTCGCCAAACGGTTCTTCAAAAACGCCGAAATACGGTTTGTCGCTTCCGACAACAGTTCGGTAGACGCGGCGGAAGTGGCCAACGGCCGGGCCGACGCATGGTGGGTTTCCTACACCTCCACATCACGCATGCTCCAGCAGAACCCACAGTTCGGCATGCGGCCTCTGGGTGAAAAACCGCTGGATCGCGTAGGCATTGTCTGGGCAATCGACCTGAATGAATATCATCTGCAGCAGGTAATCAATGTGTGGCTGCGGGGACAGCTCAATTCCGGACGTACGGCCGAGCTATGGAAAAAATGGTTTGGCACCGACTATGTCCAGTAAATAATCACGAGTGCCGAGTCAACCGGCACTCCCTACTCTTCATATCGGTATGAGGACGCTGTATGACCGAGTCAGCCATAATCGCTAAACGTAAAAAGATTGATACGCAAAAAATCGTCGGTACCGTCATCGTTATTCTTTTATTCGCGTTTATTTTATATAACGTGAAATGGAGTTTTGTACGCACCCTCGATTTCTCCGTGATTTATCAATATTGGCGGTTATTGCTCAAGGGACTTTCCATGACGGTGCTTGTTACGCTGGTCTCGGTTATAACCGGCCTGCTGAGCGGCATCGTCCTGGCTATCCTCAGCCAGCTTCCCTTCCGGATAATCAAAATCCTCATCGCTGTCCATGTGGAGATCTGGCGTTCCACGCCGCTGCTGGTGCAAATCTTCTGGATCCATTTCGCCCTGCCGCAAATCACCGGTATTCCCACTCCGGCTCTGGTTTCCGGCATTATAGCCATGACGCTCCAGTCAAGCGCCTATCTAACGGAAATCACCCGCTCGGGCATTGAAAGCATCCCCGAGGGACAATGGGAAGCGGCGAAGGTACTGAATCTTTCAACAAGAACCACATGGCTGCGGGTCATTTTGCCTCAGGCGCTTAGATTGATGCTGCCGGCGCTGTGCAATACCGTTCTCAGCTTTTTTAAAGGCTCCACCATACTTTCCGTTCTGGCCATCAGCGAATTAGTGACAGTCAGTAATAATATTGCCAGCTTTACCTTTAGGCCCATTGAGATCATCACTTTTTCCGGCCTGCTCTTTTTTATTATCGGCTATGGATTTTCGTACCTAAGTTCCAGGCTTGAGAAAAGGCTGTCGCAATCATCTTTATGGGACCCCACATGAATTTCCACTTTTTTGTTATTGAAAACGCTTGGAAAATCCTTGCGCAGGGTGCCGTGACAACCTTTTTAAGCTGCTGCCTGTCGCTGGCGCTCGGTATGGTGCTTGGCGCGGTATTATGCTGGGGAAAGATGCAAGGCAGCGGCCCTCTCTATCGGGTTTCGGTTATCATTATTGAAACCTTCCGGACCATTCCTGAATTGATTCCCATATTTTGGATATACACCTGCGTCCCGTTTATTTTTGATGTGAAATTATCCGCCTTCTCCTCCGGCATCCTGGCATTAACGCTCTGCAGTGGTGCTTTTCTTGCCGAAATATTCAGAACGGGCATCTTGGCTATACCGAAAGGGCAATTTGAAGCCTGCGCGGCGCTATCCATACCCAGGGTGGAGAAATGGAAAACGGTTATTATTCCTCAAGCGGTGAAAGTCGTTTTCCCCGCGTTTGTCAATTTCACCAGCGATCTCGTCAAAATATCCAGTTTACTCTCAACCATCGGTATCGCTGACTTATCTTATGAAGCATCCGTCATCAGCGGTGAAAATTATCGTTACCTCGAAATCTATACCCTGGCCGCCGTCTATTATTTGCTCATGATAGTGCCGCTGAGCCTGTATGGCCGTTATTGCGAAAATCGCAGCAAATATCATATGGCGAGGACTTAAGATGCGTATGAATGCGGATATTCCTTCCTCGCATATTGTCATATGCCAGGAAGTAAAAAAATACTACGGTAATTTTTGCGCCCTGAATGACATCTCCCTGGAATTCAAAAGAGGAACCGTCACCTGCGTTGTCGGTCCCTCAGGCAGCGGCAAATCCACCTTCCTGCGGACGTTAAATGCCCTTGAACCCATCGATGCCGGCGAGATTTTCATAGACGGCATTCGGCTGGAACACAACGCCGCTTCGGCTCGAGCCATACGCAAAGATGTGGGTATGGTTTTTCAAAACTTCAATTTATTCCCGCATCTGAGCGTGAGAACCAACGTCACCCTGGCGCCGGTAAGCGCCCTGGGACTGGGCAGGAAAGAAGCGAATTCACGGGCGGAGCAGCTCCTGGCCCGCGTCGGCCTGGCCGATCAGATAGATAAATACCCCGGCCAACTGTCGGGCGGACAACAGCAACGGGTCGCCATAGCACGGGCGCTGGCCATGGCGCCGGCCCTGATGCTGTTCGACGAACCTACCTCTGCCCTTGACCCGGAAATGGTATCGGAAGTGCTCGTGGTGATGAAAGAACTGGCCGAAAGCGGCATGAGCATGATTGTCGTTACCCACGAAATGGGATTTGCACGCGAGGTGTCGGACCGGGTCATCATGATGAATGATGGACAGGTAGTGGTTGATTTACCGCCGAAGGAATTTTTCAAACCGGCCAATGACGCAAGACAATCAGCGTTTCTCTCCAAAGTGCTTTGAGGCAAAAACAGCCGGCACTCTCTCATAAGGAAAAAGTGAAATGATAGATAAGAACTTAATCGGCAGCATCCCCCAAGGGGGCGATTCGGCCTTTCCCAAGCAGGAATTCGACAGCCGTATCGCGAAACTCCAGGCCATTTTAAGGGATAAAAGTATCGACTTATATCTCACCAGCGGTGCTGAAAATATATTCTATCTATCCGGCCAGCAAACCCCTGGTTATTACATTTTCCAGTGTCTGGCAATTCCGGTACAGGGAGAACCCTTCCTGGTTCTGCGCGAGCTGGAGTCCTATAACGCCCGCTTCAATACCTACCTGGAAAGTTTATACGGTTACGGCGACGGCTTCTCTCCCGCACAAGCCCTGGCTTCGGCCATTGAACAGGAAGGGTGGAAAGGCAAACGCATCGCTATCGATAGAAGCGCCTGGTTTCTCACGGTGAATATTTTCGCCGAACTTGCCGCCCGCCTGGGGGAAATGCAGGATGGCAGCGGTTACGCCGAATCGCTGCGCCGGGTGAAAAGTCCTCTGGAAATCCTCGCGCTGGAGGAAGCGGCGCGGGAAAATGACGCCGGTATGCGGGCAGGAATACAGGCGGCCAGAGCCGGTGTGGATGAAAACGCCATTGCCGGCGCGATTATGGGCGCGACCATCGCCGCCGGTTCGGAATATATGGGAATGGAACCCTTTGTCACGTCCGGCCCGCGATCCGGCGTTCCCCATACCACCTGGCGCCGTCGCGTGATCCAATCTGGCGATGTGGTGGTATTGGAAACCGCCGGTTGCCATCACCGCTACCATGCCGCGCTTTTTCGCACCATCATGGTGGGGGATGTCCCGCAACAGGCCCGCGATTGGCATAACATCACCCTTGACGCCCTCGCCGCCGCCATGGCAGCCATGAAACCCGGCAATCTGTGTTCCGATGTCCATGATGCGGCGCAGCGGGTGATTGACGCCGGCGGCGCCACGAATGCCTATAGGAAGCGGACCGGGTATAGCATGGGTATCTCTTTTGCCCCTGACTGGGGTGAAGGCAATATTTTACATCTTAATAAAGGCTACGATGTGGAATTGGTTGAAGGCATGGCCTTTCATATTCCCATCACCCTGCGGGAATATGCTCGATTTACCGTTGCCTGCAGCGAAACGGTCATCGTTACGCGGGACGGATGCCGGCCGTTAAGTAAAATTCCTCGGGACTTGATTAATATCTAAATGAACAAGCAAACGTATTTTTTTTAACGTCCTGAAACTTATCGGTAATGGCTTCTGTAATAAATCAGGAGAGCATCAGCAAGTCATTGGTATACCAACGGTATTCATAAATCGCTAGGATCTGGAATATGATGAATTTCAATCTGTTTCGACTTCATTACAACGCCTTAGCGCGCCTTGGGATGGTTTATCTATGATTGAACCTGATGTGGAACTGGCGCGAACTTTGTTCAAGGAGCTCTATGCTATCGGCTACGACGGCATTGGCGTCACGCGCGACACGTATGGGCCGGGGGAACAGCGCGCCCATGACATTATCCGGCGCCATGGCACCGGGCTTGGCCTCGAGTCCCGTATTGATGCGGCGCTGAATCTTTACCTCACCCTGCCCGGCCAGGAACGCGGCCTGCCCGCCGTACTGGCCGGTTCCCATCTGGATTCCGTCCCCCGCGGCGGCAATTACGATGGCGCGGCCGGGGTTATCGCCGGCATGTCGGTATTGGCTTCCTGGATAAGGTGCGGCCGGCAGCCGAAACGCGATGTGACCGTTATCTGCATTCGCGCGGAAGAGAGCGTATGGTTCCCGGTCTCCTATATCGGCAGTAAGTCTGCCTTAGGATTGTTGCCCCCCGACGCCCTGGAGGCGGTTCGTTTTGATACCGGCAAGACCCTGCGCGGACACATGGAGGATCAGGGCGGATTGCCTGAAAAAGTATTGAACGGAACGCCTGCCGTTTCCGGCGATACCGTTCGCGCTTTTATTGAACTGCATATTGAACAAGGCCCGGTCTTGATCGAAAGCCGACATGCTATCGGTATTGTGACCGGTATTTGCGGTAGCCTCAGATACCGCAGCGCGGCCATCAACGGCCAGTACGCCCATTCCGGCGCGACGCCCAGAACCCATCGCCATGATGCCGTGGTGGCGTTTGCCGAACTGGTCCATGGACTGCAAGACAAATGGCGGATGATGGAAGCGGAAGGACATGAACTGACGTTAACCTTCGGCCAGGTCAATACCGATGCAAAACAGTCGGATTTCAGCAAGGTAGCGGGATATGTCCTATTTTGCATTGATATCCGCTCCCGTGATGGGGATACCCTGGAACTGATGGATTATTACGTTCGATGTGCCGTAGCGGATATATCCGCGCGCTATGCCGTAAATTTCTCGCTGGGGGAAAAAATTCGCAGCCAGCCGGCAATAATGGATCCGGCATTGCGCCATAGGTTAACAGCCTGTGCGAAAAACAGGGGTTTGAAATTCCATGCGATGCCGAGCGGCGCGGGACATGATGCCGCCATGTTCGCCAACGCAGGCATCCCTACCGCCATGATTTTTATTCCCAACGCCAACGGCAGCCATAATCCGGATGAAATGATGGAAATGGATGATTTCAGCAATGGCGCCCGAGTGCTATCCGATATTTTATGGGAAATATCCAACCAATAGTCATTATCCGGAATACTTGATGAAGCAGCCAATTTGTTTAATCACCCATCCCATTCACGACGATGGCATCTCGCTATTAACCGCCGCGGGTGTTGATGTGCGATTTGCCTATGATTGCGATGACGACGCCTTGGCAAAAGCGCTTTCATCGGCGGACGCGGTGATTACCCGAGGGGAGATCAAAAGCAAATGTATCGATGGCGCGGACAGCCTCGCGGTAATAGCCAATCATGGTTCAGGCACGGACAGAATTGATATCAACTATGCCCATGGGAAAGGCATTTTGGTAGTCAATACGCCGAACTGTAATGCCCTGTCCGTCGCTGAACACACCCTATTGTTAATGCTGGCCCTGTCCCACAAACTGCTTTGCGCCGATATGGCGGCACGCCGGGGGGATTGGGATTTTAAGTTCACCGGCATTACCCATTCTTTATCCGGCAAATCCCTGGGTATTATCGGTTTTGGCGATATCGGACGGCAGGTGTGCAAAATGGCGATAGGTGGCTTCGGAATGCAGGTCTCGGTCTGGTCTCCCCATGCCCACGCCGCCGATATCACCGCCGCGGGCGCCGCCCCGGTCGGCAGTTTAGTCGATCTGCTGGCAAACGCCGACATCATCAGCCTGCATCGCCCGTTGCGCCCGGACACGTTTCACACTATCGATGGCGCGGCCCTGGGGAAGATGAAATCCACCGCGTTGCTTATCAACACCTCCCGCGGCGGGCTGATAGACGAAGACGCATTATACCAGGCCCTGCTGGAAAAACGCATTGCCGCCGCCGGTTTGGATGTGTTTGAACATGAACCCCTGCTGCCCCGCTCGCGGCTGGCCACACTGCAAAATACCCTGTTGACGCCTCACATTGCCGGCTCCACCCAGGAAGCCTTGCGAAAGACGGCCATCTGCTGCGCCGAACAAATTGTTTCGGTGTTCAAAGATATTAGGCCTCCTCATCTCTTGAATAATGAGATATGGCAGTCACGGCGAAAACTCGGCCATAAGCGCCTGCTCAAGGATTAACGCCAGCGAATAACGGCTTTTGTCTTTTCAATAATATAAGCTGCCCGGCCGTTGAATAGGGCAATTATGCCCAATATCCCAATATAGAGGGAGGGAAAATGTATCCTTTAGTCAAAGTGGTATTAAGTATTGACGGCGATCCGGATCCTGTACTTAATCCCGACCCCGATGCCGTCGTTTTTCGCAAATACCATAAAATGCGATCCCTGGTGAATGAGTATTGTGATGGTAAAGCCGTCATGACGGTTCACAGCAGCCCGGTATTTCGGCAGCGGTTTATCAGCGACCGGTACATGGCGTTTTGGCGAGAGTGGACAGCCTCGGGCAAGGACCTGGCCCTGCATATCGAGGATGATTTATATCGCTTACCCTCCTCTGAGTCCTGGCAGCCGAGTATTTTTCACCGTCCGGAAACGCTGTTTGACATTATCAAGACGATATTGGCGCGGCTCAAAGAAGGGAAAATCGACTGTTGCTGTTTCCGCGGCGGATCAAACGGACATTCCCTGACCCTTGCGGAGTTTTTAAAAACCCAGGGCATTATCGCCGATCTGAGCTGCGCGCCGGGGCTTTACTGGCAAGAGCGCGGCGTCAACTGGCAAGGCGCGCCCGCTACCGCCTATTTTGCCCTGGACGGTAATCTCTCGGCCCGGGGCGCCGCCGACCAAGGAGCAATACTGATGATTCCCTTGGGCTGGGACGGTATCATCCCTGAAGACCGGCGCCGCCCCACGGTAAATTACCTGGCGAACGAAACCAGCGCCTTAGAGCAGTTGAAACGGGTCTGGGGTGCCATTGCCCGCCGGGCAACGGATAGCGGTCAACCGCAGGTAGTCTCTTTCCTCTGCCATACCTATTCCGTGGAAAACGAATTTTTGAATCAGCAGCTTAAGACAATGCTGGTCCATATCCGTCAGCACGGCGGCCAATTTATTTCCATAACCGAGGCATTGGAAGACACAAGGCAGCAATATGCCGGAGGCCATGGCTCACATGGATATGAATAATATTCAGCCCAGGCGGTACCACCGCATTGGCATCACCGTCCTAACCGGGTTTATCAAAGATATTTTCATCGCCAACGGCTGCAGTGAAAGCAATGCCCAAATTATGGCGAACGTCTGTATTGAAGCGGATTTACGCGGGCATTCCATTCAAGGTATCGATCATATCTACTCTATACTGCGCGACCTGGCCAATGGCGTTTTAAAAGGCGATGCCGCCCCGCGGGTTATTTCCGACACGGGCGCAACGCTTTTAATCGATGGCGCGGGATGCCCGGGATATGTGGGAGGTGTGTTCGCTGCGGAACAGCTCATTGAAAAAACCCGCCGTATGGGCACGGCTTCGGCGGCCCTGCAGGATGCCGGGGATCTCTTTATGCTGGGATACTATGCCGAGCAGTTCGCCCGGGCCGGCCTGATTGGTCTGGTATTTACCAATACCTGGCCCCCGCGCGTACACCCCGCCGGCGGTATCGATCCGATCCTGGGCACCAACCCCTTGGCCATCGGCATCCCTACCGGAGGAAAGCCGATCGTGTTCGACTCGGCCACAAGCACTTCCGCCATCGGACACGTCAGGCTTGCAGACTATCATGGCGAAAAAATTGCGCCGGGCATCGCATTAAATGCCGATGGCGTGCCGACCACCGATCCCGGCGAGGCGCTGCAAGGAGCGCTTACCCCCATGGCCGGCCATAAAGGGTTTGGGCTGGGACTATGCATCGCCCTGCTCTCCGGGGCCATGGCGGGCGGCGAGCTGGGTTCCCGGCTGGATATAGTGGCCCGCTCCAATGACCGGAGCCTGGGCAAAAGGAGTCATCTGTTTATTGCCATCGATCCCGCGGCTTTTGGTGATCCCACCGTCGCCCGCAGCCGTGCGGATACCTATTTGTCGGAAATAAAAGCGGGCAGAAGGATGCCTGGCGTCGATGAGATATTGATGCCGGGTGAACGCTCGGCCAGGGCCCGCACATACAATCTCAGGCAGGGAGTACCAATTCTGGCGGAGGTCTGGGACAGGATCTGCCGTTTCGCCGCGGATGCGGACGTGGCAATCCCCTCGGTAACAGGTGAACGATGATGAGTCAGCGCGAAATGAAATCCTTACAAGAGAGGGTGGATGCTATCACCCAAACCATCAAGTCCGGCAGATTATGGGACTCTATTATGGAAATGGCGAAATACGGCGCCACGGCCAACGGCGGAGTGAACCGGCTGGCCCTGACTGAAACGGACAATGCTGTGCGCATCATCCTCATGGAATGGATAAATCGGCCGAATTATCATTTTTTTGTCGATGCGATAGGTAACCTGTTTATCCGCCGCGACGGCGCCACGCCTTCCCTGGACCCGGTAATGACCGGCTCTCATCTGGATACCCAGCCCTCCGGGGGGAAATTTGACGGTATTTACGGCGTCCTGGCAGGCCTGGAGGTATTCCGTACCCTGGATGACCTGGATATGGCCACCGTCCGCCCGCTTGAATTAGCGGTTTGGGCCAATGAAGAAGGCTGCCGTTTTGTTCCGGGATGCATGGGGTCGGCCTGCTTTGCAAAGCCTGATGATTTGCCACACTGGCTGGCCATCACCGACGATGAGAGCATTACCGTCGCACAGGCGGTGGCGCGCTATCATAAGACACTGTCGGGGATCCCGCATCGTCCGCTGGGTACCCCTGTGCATGCCTATGTAGAAGCCCATATTGAGCAGGGACCGGTACTGGAAAATACATCAGCCACCATCGGCATCGTAAGCGGTATTCAGGGATGCAGGGATTTTCAGGTCACTATCAGCGGTATGGAGGCCCATGCCGGCACCACGCCGGCATCATCCCGCCAGGATGCCATGAAGACGGCGGTATTGCTGTTGCGCGATCTTTATACCGTTATGGATTCGGCCGGTGATGAGTGCCGTTTCACCGTCGGCGCTTTCCAGGTGTATCCCAACAGCAGCTCTGTCGTACCGGGCCAAGTTGTCTTTAACATCGATTTACGACACCCCTTGCAATCTTCATTGACGGCATTGGGCAATAAAGTCATAGAGTTATGCGATAAGCATACGGGCCGGTGCAGCATCCGGGCGAAAGAGCTCAGATGGCGTAAGCCCGTTGAATTCAGTAAAGTCCTGCCCGATTTGATTCAAAACGCCGCCCATCGTCTTAAGCTTCCGAATCGGGTATTACCCTCCGGTGCCAGCCATGATGCCGTCAATCTGCATTTGTGCTGTCCCACGGGAATGATCTTTGTCCCCTGCGAAAGAGGCATCAGTCATAATGAAAAGGAAAACGCTGCCCTTGCCGATCTGCACGCCGGCACACAGGTACTGGCGGAGGTGTTATATCGCCTGGCCGAAAATATCCCATGAAGCAAAGCTATTGAAAACGGAGCACAGCATGTGGGCTTTGCCGCTGTGCCTCCTGTTTTCCGTTTTCTTTTTGGGAGCAATTGGGCGGGATAATTGTTATTTATTCAGCGTCTTTCTGATTTTGGCGGAATTTGGCCACCTTATGCCGGTTTCCACAAACCGCCATGCTGCACCAACGACGCCGGTGGGACTTGGTTTTATCATAAAACCAAAGGCAGCATTCATGATTTTCGCATTCACGCACCAGGCCGAAATCAACATTGGCCAGTAAATCCGCCGCCTGTTCCGCCAACGGACCGAGCAGTTGTCCAGCGGTTTGAGGTTGATAAATACGCGCGGTGCTTAATACCCCTTCCTCACTTATCTTAAGCGCAGGATAGCTGCATGACTGCGCCAGATAATCATTCAATTTACTGATTGTTAAGGGTCGCCCGGCCTTTTTGCTTGCAACCAGTTCCCGTACCGTCTCGCGCAGAGTTCTGGCCTCATATAACAGGCTGTCCTGGATATCCATTTTTTCCGCATCAAGCAACAGACCGGCCTTTGACAACCAGAGTTTAACGTCATCACTGGTATGCCAAAGGTCGCATTGCTTTCCGTCAATCATCTCTACCGTATTGAGCAGATCCAGCGCCGTATGATCGGCGAGAAAACGCGGGATAGCGTTCGGCATGGCATTTTGCATAGTGATGTTGATCTCCGAAACTGACTCCCCACCATTGTAACCAATAAAAATCAACTTGACTAGTTACATAATGCAGGCATACTGCTTTCAGATAACTAGTAATAATACATTTTAACGGTTACAAAAAAGAGGTGCCATATGACTGTCAATACCCATTTCCCCGTTCATTATCAATTTATAAATGCCGATGGTGTCCGCGTTTTTTATCGTGAAGCAGGCAATGCCGATTCGCCAACCCTCCTGCTGCTGCATGGCTTTCCCAGTTCGTCCCACCAGTTTCGTGAGCTGATTCCCTTATTGGCGGATAAATTTCATCTTATTGCTCCCGACCTTCCCGGCTTTGGTTTCACCGAGGTTCCTGCCGAACGCAACTATGCCTATAGCTTCGATGCCCTGGGTAAAACGCTGGTCCATTTTGTAGATGCGCTTGGCTTAAAGAGCTATGCCTTGTATGTGTTCGATTACGGCGCGCCAGCGGGTTTGCGCCTGGCCTTGGCTTATCCCGAACGCGTGACGGGACTTGTTTCGCAGAATGGCAATGCCTACCTTGAAGGACTTGGGGATGCCTGGGCGCCGATTCAGGCTTATTGGGCCGATCCTTCTCAAGAGAACCGGCAGACTGTTCATGATGCGGCGTTGAACTTTGATGGGATTCGCTGGCAATATATTCACGGTGTGCCGGAGAAGACATTAAACCGTATTGCCCCGGAGTCCTATTTTTTCGATAACTTTCTGCTATCACGCCCCGGCAACACAACCATCCAGCTCGATCTGTTCCTGGACTACGCCAACAATCTGAAGCTGTATCCTGATTTCCAGGCGTTCTTTCGTAAAACCAAGCTGCCGACGCTGGTAATCTGGGGAAAACACGATCCTTTCTTTATTCCGCCAGGTGCCCATGCCTATAAATCAGACAATCCGAATGCGGTCGTCGAATTGCTGGATACCGGCCATTTCGCGTTGGAAACCCATGTGGAATATATTGCACAACGAATCCGTGAAACGATCGGTGGTGAGTAAGCCCGAAGGATTTAGCAGGCAGAAAGCCCTCTGTTTTCACAGAGGGCTTCGTTCAATTGGATGCCTGGCAGTTCCCTACTCTCGCATGGGGAGACCCCACACTACCATCGGCGCTACGGCGTTTCACTGCTGAGTTCGGCATGGGGTCAGGTGGGACCACCGCGCTAGTGCCGCCAGGCAAATTCGTTATCCAACCGTCATCTTTCAACGATGACCATTGGCCTTTATCCGGAACTTCGCTGAAAATTCTCTCATCGCCCTTGCGGACAACGCTCTCATCGCCCAAACACCTTAGGTGTTGTAAGGTTAAGTCTCACGGGTCATTAGTATCGGTTAGCTCAACGCATCGCTGCGCTTACACACCCGACCTATCAACGTCATCGTCTTTAACGTCCCTTCAGGTGGCCTTAAGCCACAGGGAAGACTCATCTCGAGGCAAGTTTCCCGCTTAGATGCTTTCAGCGGTTATCTCTTCCGCACGTAGCTACCGGGCAATGCCATTGGCATGACAACCCGAACACCAGTGGTGCGTCCACTCCGGTCCTCTCGTACTAGGAGCAGCCCCTCTCAATCTTCCAACGCCCACGGCAGATAGGGACCGAACTGTCTCACGACGTTCTAAACCCAGCTCGCGTACCACTTTAAATGGCGAACAGCCATACCCTTGGGACCTACTTCAGCCCCAGGATGTGATGAGCCGACATCGAGGTGCCAAACACCGCCGTCGATATGAACTCTTGGGCGGTATCAGCCTGTTATCCCCGGAGTACCTTTTATCCGTTGAGCGATGGCCCTTCCATTCAGAACCACCGGATCACTAAGACCTGCTTTCGCACCTGCTCGAGCCGTCACTCTCGCAGTCAAGCTAGCTTATGCCTTTGCACTAACCTCACGATGTCCGACCGTGATTAGCTAACCTTCGTGCTCCTCCGTTACTCTTTAGGAGGAGACCGCCCCAGTCAAACTACCCACCAGACACTGTCCTCGACCCCGATTAGGGGCCGGAGTTAGAACATCAAACATTAAAGGGTGGTATTTCAAGGTTGGCTCCATAAGGACTGGCGTCCCTACTTCACTGCCTCCCACCTATCCTACACATCAAGGCTCAATGTTCAGTGTCAAGCTATAGTAAAGGTTCACGGGGTCTTTCCGTCTTGCCGCGGGTACACTGCATCTTCACAGCGAGTTCAATTTCACTGAGTCTCGGGTGGAGACAGCCTGGCCATCATTACGCCATTCGTGCAGGTCGGAACTTACCCGACAAGGAATTTCGCTACCTTAGGACCGTTATAGTTACGGCCGCCGTTTACCGGGGCTTCGATCAAGAGCTTCTCCTTACGGATAACCCCATCAATTAACCTTCCGGCACCGGGCAGGCGTCACACCGTATACGTCCACTTTCGTGTTTGCACAGTGCTGTGTTTTTAATAAACAGTTGCAGCCAGCTGGTATCTGCGACTGGCTTCAGCTCGGGAAGCAAGTTCCTCCACCTAATGCCAGCGTGCCTTCTCCCGAAGTTACGGCACCATTTTGCCTAGTTCCTTCACCCGAGTTCTCTCAAGCGCCTCGGTATTCTCTACCTGACCACCTGTGTCGGTTTGGGGTACGATTCGATGTGACCTGGTGCTTAGAGGCTTTTCCTGGAAGCGTAGCATCAACCCTTCGCCACCGTGGTGGCTCGTCATCACGCCTCAGTGTTATAAGAGAACGGATTTTCCTGTCCTCTCCACCTGCACGCTTGAACCGGGACAACCGTCGCCCGGCCGGTCTAGCTTTCTCCGTCCCCCCTTCGCAGTCACACCCAGTACAGGAATATTAACCTGTTTCCCATCGACTACGCCTTTCGGCCTCGCCTTAGGGGTCGACTCACCCTGCTCCGATTAACGTTGAACAGGAACCCTTGGTCTTCCGGCGAGCGGGCTTTTCACCCGCTTTATCGTTACTTATGTCAGCATTCGCACTTCTGATACCTCCAGCAACCCTCACAGGCCACCTTCTCAGGCTTACAGAACGCTCCCCTACCCAACGGGCGTATCCTTAAGTCAACTCGACGTCATGAACGCATTGACGTCGCTGCGCTCCGTCAATCGTCTTTACCGCACAATTGTCTTAAGTGATACGCCCGCTGCCGCGGCTTCGGTGCATGGTTTAGCCCCGTTACATCTTCCGCGCAGGCCGACTCGACCAGTGAGCTATTACGCTTTCTTTAAATGATGGCTGCTTCTAAGCCAACATCCTGGCTGTCTATGCCTTCCCACATCGTTTCCCACTTAACCATGACTTTGGGACCTTAGCCGGCGGTCTGGGTTGTTTCCCTCTTCACGACGGACGTTAGCACCCGCCGTGTGTCTCCCGTGATAACATTCTTCGGTATTCGCAGTTTGCATCGGGTTGGTAATCCGGGGTGGACCCCTAGCCGAAACAGTGCTCTACCCCCGAAGATGAATTCACGAGGCGCTACCTAAATAGCTTTCGGGAGAACCAGCTATCTCCCGGTTTGATTGGCCTTTCACCCCCAGCCACAAGTCATCCGCTAATTTTTCAACATTAGTCGGTTCGGTCCTCCAGTTAGTGTTACCCAACCTTCAACCTGCCCATGGCTAGATCACCGGGTTTCGGGTCTATACCCTGCAACTATACGCCCAGTTAAGACTCGGTTTCCCTACGGCTCCCCTATGCGGTTAACCTTGCTACAGAATATAAGTCGCTGACCCATTATACAAAAGGTACGCAGTCACCCCATCACTAAGCCCCCTCTGCTTATTTTGTCGGTTGGGCGTCGCTTTCGCTCCGCCTACCGCACCTTTAGCAAAGGATGCATATGCAGCTTCACCACTGGCTTAGTGATGGGGCTCCCACTGCTTGTACGTACACGGTTTCAGGTTCTGTTTCACTCCCCTCGCCGGGGTTCTTTTCGCCTTTCCCTCACGGTACTGGTTCACTATCGGTCAGTCAGGAGTATTTAGCCTTGGAGGATGGTCCCCCCATCTTCAGACAGGATATCACGTGTCCCGCCCTACTCATCGAACCCACAACCTCTGCACCTTCGGATACGGGGCTATCACCCTCTGTCGCCGGACTTTCCAGACCGTTCTCCTGATGCAAAAGCTGATGGTGGTTCTGGGCTGTTCCCCGTTCGCTCGCCGCTACTGGGGGAATCTCGGTTGATTTCTTTTCCTCGGGGTACTGAGATGTTTCAGTTCCCCCGGTTCGCCTCATTGCGCTATGGATTCACGCAATGATAGTGCAACGAATTGCACTGGGTTTCCCCATTCGGACATCGCCGGCTAATAACGCTTCATATCAGCTTACCGACGCTTTTCGCAGATTAGCACGTCCTTCATCGCCTCTGACTGCCTAGGCATCCACCGTGTACGCTTAGTCACTTAACCTCACAACCCTAAAGTGTTTGTTCTGTCCGACCGGCTGCACGACTACATGGCCGCGTTGCTCCGGTACTCGAAATCCTCATGGACATACAGTCCACTCCGGTTTCTCCGTGCCGGGCGCCTTGCCCTGCAGTCGTTCGCTCAGTCTTGCTTCGGCGCGGCCTGTTACGGACATCGCCAGCGTTGGACAGAGGCTGTTATCGACATAACAGCATTCTAGGTTTGCTTGCTTTGAGAGACTCGCATACTGATTTTGCTCAGCATGTTTTTTTCAAATTTTCAGCTTGTTCCGGATTGTTAAAGAGCAGTATTTCGCAGCGCACTCTTTCAAATGCGCTCTGAAATTTATCAGACACGTAGGCTGTTTGGCGTCCCCTAGGGGGTTCGAACCCCTGTTACCGCCGTGAAAGGGCAGTGTCCTAGGCCACTAGACGAAGGGGACAAAAATACGCGTTCGCGAAGCTGCGCTTCACAAACAAAACCATACGAGCTGTTTGCTCATCACTTCTATCAGACAATCTGTGTGGACACGTCACTTGACGCGTATCTTTCGGTAAGGAGGTGATCCAACCGCAGGTTCCCCTACGGTTACCTTGTTACGACTTCACCCCAGTCATGAATCACAAAGTGGTAAGCGCCCTCCCGAAGGTTAAGCTACCTACTTCTTTTGCAACCCACTCCCATGGTGTGACGGGCGGTGTGTACAAGGCCCGGGAACGTATTCACCGTGGCATTCTGATCCACGATTACTAGCGATTCCGACTTCATGGAGTCGAGTTGCAGACTCCAATCCGGACTACGACGCACTTTGTGAGGTCCGCTGGCTCTCGCGAGTTCGCTTCTCTTTGTATGCGCCATTGTAGCACGTGTGTAGCCCTACTCGTAAGGGCCATGATGACTTGACGTCATCCCCACCTTCCTCCGGTTTGTCACCGGCAGTCTCCTTTGAGTTCCCACCATTACGTGCTGGCAACAAAGGATAAGGGTTGCGCTCGTTGCGGGACTTAACCCAACATTTCACAACACGAGCTGACGACAGCCATGCAGCACCTGTCTCACAGTTCCCGAAGGCACATTCGCATCTCTGCAAATTCCTGTGGATGTCAAGAGTAGGTAAGGTTCTTCGCGTTGCATCGAATTAAACCACATGCTCCACCGCTTGTGCGGGCCCCCGTCAATTCATTTGAGTTTTAACCTTGCGGCCGTACTCCCCAGGCGGTCGATTTAACGCGTTAGCTCCGAAAGCCACGGCTCAAGGCCACAACCTTCAAATCGACATCGTTTACAGCGTGGACTACCAGGGTATCTAATCCTGTTTGCTCCCCACGCTTTCGCGCCTCAGCGTCAGTAATCGTCCAGGAAGTCGCCTTCGCCACTGGTGTTCCTTCCGATATCTACGCATTTCACCGCTACACCGGAAATTCCACTTCCCTCTCCCGTACTCTAGCTATGCAGTCTCGAATGCAGTTCCCAGGTTGAGCCCGGGGCTTTCACACCCGACTTACATAAGCCGCCTACGCGCGCTTTACGCCCAGTAATTCCGATTAACGCTCGCACCCTCTGTATTACCGCGGCTGCTGGCACGGAGTTAGCCGGTGCTTCTTCTGCGGGTAACGTCAATGATTGAATCTATTCAACCCAACCCCTTCCTCCCCGCTGAAAGTGCTTTACAACCCGAAGGCCTTCTTCACACACGCGGCATGGCTGCATCAGGCTTGCGCCCATTGTGCAATATTCCCCACTGCTGCCTCCCGTAGGAGTCTGGACCGTGTCTCAGTTCCAGTGTGGCTGGTCATCCTCTCAGACCAGCTAGGGATCGTCGCCTAGGTGGGCCGTTACCCCACCTACTAGCTAATCCCATCTGGGTTCATCCGATGGTGTGAGGCCCTAAGGTCCCCCACTTTGGTCTTGCGACGTTATGCGGTATTAGCTACCGTTTCCAGTAGTTATCCCCCTCCATCGGGCAGATCCCCAGACATTACTCACCCGTCCGCCGCTCGCCGGCAAAGTAGCAAGCTACTTCCCGCTGCCGCTCGACTTGCATGTGTTAGGCCTGCCGCCAGCGTTCAATCTGAGCCATGATCAAACTCTTCAATTAAAAGCTTGATGCTCAAAGAATCTACTGTTTCATTCATTACTGAATTAACTGGTAAACACTCTAAGACTTGTATTGTTGTGTTTCGATACGGTCTTGTGAGTGCCCACACAGATTGTCTGATAAATTGTTAAAGAGCATGCGCCGCTATGATTCAGTCTGGCGCGAGGTGGCGTATATTACGCTTTCCCCTATCAGTGTCAAGCCCGTCAGGCTTGCTTCTGACTCGTTTTCGGTCCTTGTGAAGCTGCTCACAGTCCCGGTCGAT
The DNA here is from genome assembly GCF_016865525.2 of Sodalis ligni. NCBI lineage: Bacteria > Pseudomonadati > Pseudomonadota > Gammaproteobacteria > Enterobacterales > Bruguierivoracaceae > Sodalis > Sodalis ligni. The sequence goes on from NZ_CP075169.1 coordinate 6,060,161, forward strand.
GGAGGCGCATTATAGGGAATTCTAATGGAGCCGCAACAGGTATTTTGCCTGAATAGGCTCGTTCGCTGCTTTCCACAGCAAAACAGGGGGTTATACCCGTTTGTGCACAAACTTATCCACAGACATGCATGACAGGCAAAATTTGGCGAGCATCACGCAAACGTTTTCGCTACAATTCACGCCTATTTTATCAGCATCGGTATTCCATGCATCAGTGGCCTTTTATAAATGAACGCCGGTGCGTGTCAGTGTTATTAAAACTATCCAATCAAGGGATAACTTTGTTATGCAACAACCACGTCCTGTACGCCGTGCTCTGCTCAGTGTTTCTGACAAAGCCGGTATCGTAGAATTCGCCCGGTCCCTGTCGCAGCGCGGCGTTAAACTGCTGTCCACCGGCGGTACCGCGCGCCTTTTGGCGGAAGCCGGATTGCCGGTGACCGAGGTTTCAGACTACACCGGCTTCCCTGAAATGATGGACGGTCGGGTTAAGACGCTGCACCCCAAAGTGCATGGCGGTATTTTGGGTCGCCGCGGCCAGGATGATGCCATTATGCAACAGCATGCCATCGAGCCTATCGATATGGTGGTGGTAAATCTTTATCCGTTTGCCCAAACCGTGGCGCGGGAAGATTGTACCCGCGAAGATGCGGTGGAAAATATCGATATCGGCGGTCCCACCATGGTGCGTTCCGCCGCCAAGAATCATAAGGATGTCGCGATTGTGGTGAACAGCGCGGATTACCCTCGCCTGCTCAATGAAATGGACCAGCACGACGGTTCATTGACTTACGATACCCGCTTTGACCTGGCGATTAAAGCGTTTGAACACACCGCGGCATATGACAGCATGATCGCCAACTATTTCGGCAGCCAGGTCCCCCCCTATTATGGTGAGACTTCCGCCCCCGCCGGCCGCTTTCCCCGCACCCTGAATCTGAATTTTGTTAAAAAACAGGATATGCGTTACGGCGAGAACAGCCATCAGTTGGCGGCATTTTATATCGAAGAGCAGACCCGTGAGGCCTCTGTCGCCACCGCGCAACAGCTGCAAGGCAAAGCCTTATCCTATAACAATATTGCCGATACCGACGCCGCTCTGGAGTGCGTAAAAGAGTTTGCCGAACCGGCCTGCGTAATTGTAAAGCATGCTAATCCTTGCGGGGTCGCCATCGGCGATGGGCTTTTAGAAGCCTATGAACGGGCCTATAAGACCGACCCGACCTCGGCGTTCGGCGGCATTATCGCCTTCAACCGTCCCCTCGATGCCGTTACCGCCAAAGCCATTATCAGCCGCCAGTTCGTGGAAGTGATTATCGCACCGTCCATAACCGATGACGCCCTGGCCGTACTCAAGGCGAAACAAAACGTACGGGTATTAACCTGCGGGGCCTGGCAGGCACGGGTACCCGGTCTGGATTTCAAACGCGTCAACGGCGGCTTGCTGGTGCAGGAGAGGGACTTGGGTATGGTCGGGCCGGCGGATTTGCGCATCGTGACCGAACGTCAGCCAAGCGAAACGGAGCTGCGGGATGCGCTGTTCTGTTGGAAAGTGGCCAAATACGTTAAATCCAACGCCATCGTTTATGCCCGCGGCAATATGACCATCGGTATCGGCGCCGGCCAGATGAGCCGGGTCTATTCGGCAAAAATCGCCGGCATCAAAGCCGCTGACGAAGGCTTGGACGTGCGCGGATCGGCCATGGCCTCCGATGCGTTTTTCCCCTTCCGGGACGGTATCGACGCCGCGGCGGCCGTGGGGATCAGCTGTGTTATCCAGCCCGGCGGTTCCATCCGCGATGATGAAGTCATCGCCGCGGCCAATGAACATGGCATCGCCATGATTTTTACCGGCATGCGCCACTTCCGCCACTGATCCCAGGAGCATCCCATGAATATCTTGATTATTGGCAATGGCGGCCGTGAGCACGCCCTGGCGTGGAAAAGCGCACGTTCACCGCTGGCCGGCAAAGTGTATGTCGCGCCGGGTAATGCCGGTACCGCCATCGAACCCGCGCTGGAGAATGTCAATATCGCCGCAACCGATATCCCGGCGCTGGTGGAATTTGCCCAAGGCCATGATATCGGTCTGACCATCGTCGGCCCCGAGGCGCCGCTGGTGCTGGGCATCGTCGATGCGTTCCGCGCCGCCGGTTTGCGGGTGTTCGGCCCGACCAAAGCCGCCGCTCAGTTGGAAGGCTCCAAGGCGTTTACCAAGGATTTCCTGGCCCGGCATCATATTCCCAGCGCGTCATACGGTAATTTTACCGAAATCGAACCGGCGCTGGCCTACGTGCGTGAAAAAGGCGCGCCCATCGTTATCAAGGCGGACGGTTTGGCCGCCGGCAAAGGGGTTATCGTCGCGATGACACTGCCGGAAGCGGAAGCGGCGATTCAGGACATGCTGGCGGGCAACGCTTTTGGCGATGCCGGACACCGGATTGTGGTGGAAGAGTTCCTGGAAGGGGAAGAGGCCAGTTTCATCGTCATGGTGGATGGCGCACACGTGCTGCCCATGGCCACCAGCCAGGACCACAAACGGGTGGGGGATGGCGATACCGGGCCGAATACCGGCGGCATGGGCGCCTATTCCCCGGCCCCCGTCGTCACGGACGAGGTGCACCGGCGCGTTATGGATCAGGTTATCTGGCCGACCGTGCGCGGTATGGCGGCCGAAGGTAACGTCTATACCGGTTTTCTGTATGCCGGACTGATGATTGACCCTGAAGGCAATCCCAAAGTCATTGAATTCAACTGCCGCTTCGGCGATCCGGAAACCCAGCCCATTATGCTGCGCATGCGCTCCGATCTGGTGGCCCATTGCCTTGCGGCCACCGACGGCCGACTAGATCGCGAAACATCGTCATGGGATCAGCGTCCCGCCCTGGGGGTAGTGTTGGCGGCCGGCGGCTATCCGGCGGCATATCGCAGCGGCGATGAAATTACCGGTTTGCCGTCGCAGGAGGTGGAAGGGGAAAAAGTCTTCCATGCCGGTACCGCCCTCAAGGACGGCAAAGTGCTGACACAAGGTGGTCGGGTACTATGCGTTACCGCATTGGGGGATACCGTGGCGGATGCGCAGGCCAGGGCCTATCGCGGCGCGCGCGCTATCCATTGGCAAAACAGTTTTTATCGTACCGATATCGGCTATCGCGCCATCGAGCGGGAAAAATCCCTCTGAGGCATTCGGGAATCCAAAGAGACTCGTCAAACGCGGTGAGTCTACCTACCGGCGTAGCGAAAAGCCTAAAGATCGCTTTTCTTGGGTTGCCAGCGGCAAAAATCTTCGTTGGCGACCAATAATAACTGGGTTCCTTCGGGAGCCTCTAGCCACGCCACTCCCAGCGGCCGGGCTGAATGTGTTGATCGCGCCGCTATCCACGACTGGGATCGCCCGTCGAAATTGGGATTAACAGCCTTGTCCTGGCAGTTATACATTGCGCCGTCGCGCCACTGTCCTTGCACCAGATGCACATGGCCCACGCGTAATGAATGGCTGTCTTCAAGCAGACGATTGGCTTCGAACTGATAAAGGGCCAGTTCATCGTCACTGAGTTTTTCCCGCACGTTATCCTGCTGACGCTGCATAAAACTCACGTTGCCTTTGTCGTCAAAACGAATTTGCACGACCTGTACATGGGCACCGTTTTGCGTACGGTTGATTTGACGCACCTGGTCGTTGAGATACTGGTAGCGGGTAATAGTCGTATTATCCCCTTCATAGGGGCTGTAGACACTGAGAAGGGTGACCGCTTGCTGTGCCTGGTTGTCGTTGCGCCATAAACGCATCACGCCCCGGTCGGCAATATAGCCACTGGCGGTGAAGGAAGGCAGTGGGTCCTGGCGGTGATTGCAGGCGGTCAGCACAACGGCAAACAGACCCATCCAGCCCCACCGGCGCGCAAACAAAAGGGGCATGATAGCCCCTCCGCTTAATCTTTTCACCAACACACTGTGTTTACTTAACAGCGTCTTTCAGGGCCTTGCCAGAAACAAATGCGGGCACGTTGGCCGCAGCAATTTTGATTTCTTTGCCGGTCTGAGGATTGCGTCCAGTGCGTTCGCTACGATGATTAATTTTGAAAGTACCGAAACCAACCAATTGTACTGCATCACCCTCTTTTAGAGACTCAGTAATTGCCGCCAAAGTGGATTCCAATGCTGACTTTGCCTGTGCCTTGGAAAGATCAGCCTTATCAGCAATTACATCAATCAGTTGAGTCTTGTTCATATGTTATCCTTACAGTGTGTTTATCGCTTGCTAAGCATCGAGTGCGACGGATATGCCAAAATTTAGCGCTCTCCTGCAAACACGCACCGATAGCCACTTTTTATGCCCCCAAATGTAGACCAGACAGGGTGCAGATGTGAAGTCTTAAGACATGGCAAAACAGGTCTTAAATCACGTTTTATTGCCTTATTGCTGTAAATTTATCCCAATATTGCTAATTCCGGCTTCGCGCAGGTCTGCCCGCAGTCCTTTTATCAAATCTAGGTCGCGGTTTTCGCAGGCCGCCAACAAGCGAAAAATCTCCCATTGGATATCCCATTCTTGCTCAATGGCTGGTAATGCGCTCAGCTCTTCATCGGGCATTTCCCGTTCAGCTTCGGTCATTTCCAGCATTGCTACCGTATGGATGGAAGTTTCACTTACGGTGACGGCATGGACCAGCGTTTCACCACTTAAATACGAATGCAATAATTCGCTAAGCGCGACACAGGCATCGATCGCCGGGTAAACACCATAAAAATCGAAGTCATCAGCCGCGGGAATACAGTCTTCCAGCTTTTCTAATTGTAAATCAAAATTGACCTTAGCATCTTTAACTACCTGTGTCTCCCAAACCAGGTCGAGAATGCGACGATAAATCGCTGCTTCGCCAAAACCGGTTTGCGTACAGAACAAATGGTAGTTGGGATACATCCGCTCGCACAACGATGCCATAAAAATCACGTGTTGCCAGCTGTCCAGCTTCTCCAGACGCAAATGTATCGGATTACGTAACATCGCACTATCTCAATATTCTTAATATTGCGAAGCAGTGTACCCGAAATTGCCCGGTTCCCCTATTGCGGATTGAATAAGTCCGGACATTCCCGCCCTTGCTGCCAGCGCTGAAACGCCATGCGATTCGAGGCCACCGCGTCCGCCCAGCGGGTAGGTTCCGGCAAACGGTATCCCCCCATACACCGGCGTACCCAGTGCAGCGCGCTGTCCAAACCAACCCGATGCCCGGTGGAGATAAACAGCGGATTACAGCGTAATTTACTGCGCCAAACCCAGGCGACCTGTTCGCCCTTATCGATGAGAGGAGCCCTGGCGTCCGGCTCATCGCTAAGCGGCTCAAAACGACCGCACAAGCGGCGTTTCGCCACGCCGATGGTGGGCCGGTCAATCAATAGGCCAAAGTGACTGGCGACCCCCAAACGGCGCGGGTGTGAGATGCCGTGGCCATCCACAAAGACCAAATCCGGCTGCTGCGAAAGACGCTGCCAGGCGGCCAGCAGGGCCGGGTACTCCCTAAAGGACAAAAAGCCGGGAATATAGGGCATGGTAGTATTGATACGCGCCACCTGATACTCGATGAGCTCCAGCGACGGGAAGCGCAGCAGTGCGATGGCCGCACGGGTCACCTCGCCCCCTTGTTCAAATCCCACATCGGCGCCGGCGATGATTGACGGGGTCTCGAAATCAAACGCGTCATGGCGGATAATATTTCCCGCGGTGGCGATTTGCTGCGCACGTAATCCGGAGATATCCACAATGTCCATAATGCCGGCTCCTGCGGGTGATAACGTCAGCGTTAAAGAGTGATAACGCCGGCGACAACATGTGATAAGGACTACTAGGGGTGATAAGAACGCGACAGGCGGTGTACCGACTCCACCAATATGCCGGCGTTCTCCGGCGGCACATCCTGGTGAATACCATGTCCCAAATTGAAGACATGTCCGTCCCCGTAGCCGAAACCCGCTAATATTTCAGCGACTTCCAGCTCGATGCGCTGGGGTTGGGCGTAAAGTATCGACGGATCCATATTGCCTTGCAGAGCCACTTTATCTCCCACGCGGCGGCGGGCGTCGCCGATGTCGGTGCTCCAGTCAAGGCCCAGGGCGTCGCATCCGGTTTGGGCCATCTCCGCCAGCCACTGTCCGCCGCCCTTGGTAAACAAGGTCACCGGCACCCGGCGTCCTTCGTTCTCCCGCAAAAGACCGTCGATGATTTTATGCATGTAAGCGAGAGAGAATTCCCGGTAGTCCTTGCCGGTGAGCACGCCGCCCCAGGTGTCGAAAATCATTACCGCCTGGACGCCGGCGCGAATCTGGGCGTTGAGGTAGAGCGTGACGCTATCCGCCAGTTTGTCCAGCAGCAGATGCAGGCTTTTCGGTTCCGTATACATCAATTTTTTGATTTTGGTGAAGGACTTACTGCTGCCGCCTTCAACCATGTAGGTCGCCAGGGTCCAGGGACTGCCGGAGAAGCCGATTAGCGGTACCTCGCCGCGCAGGTTTTTCCTGATAGTGCGCACCGCGTTCATGACATACGCCAATTCCTGCTCGGGATCGGGAATGGGTAATTTTGTTATGTCGCCGAAAGATAAGAGGGGCCGCTCGAAACGCGGCCCCTCTCCCTGTTCAAAATAGAGTCCCAATCCCATGGCATCGGGGATGGTCAGAATATCGGAAAACAGAATCGCCGCATCGAGGGGATAACGCCTTAACGGCTGCAGCGTCACCTCGCAGGCCAATTCAGCGTTTTTGCACAGCGAGATGAAATCCCCGGCCTCGGCGCGGGTCGCCTGGTATTCCGGCAGGTAGCGACCGGCCTGCCGCATCATCCAGACCGGGGTCATATCCACCGGCTGGCGCAGCAGGGCGCGCAGGTATCGATCGTTTTTCAATTCATCCATGCTGGATTTCCTTTTTTATTAACGGGTTGTCGCAATAGAGCTGTCGGCATCCCGATCCGCGCGACATAGGGCCACCGTATCCTCGATTAACCGGCGGGCCACGGTGCCCGGCGGCGGCAATAACGGCAATGCATCGTAACGATACCAGCCGGCATCCAGGATCTCGCTGTGATCGGGGGTGATGTCGCCACCGTCATACTCCGCCATAAAAGCCATCATCAGCGAATGGGGAAAAGGCCATGGCTGAGAGGTGACATAGCGTACATTCTTCACCTTCACCTTGGTCTCTTCCATGACCTCGCGGGCCACCGTTTGCTCCAGCGTTTCACCCACTTCGACGAATCCGGCCAGCACGGTATAGATGCCGCCGCGATGGCGGGTATGCTGGGCCAGCAAAATTTCATCGCCCCGGCGAATCGCAACTATAATGCATGGAGCGATTTGCGGGTAATAGCGTTCATGGCAATGATCGCACAGGCAAGCCCACTCTTTGCCGCTAATGCGCATGGTATGTCCGCAGTAGCCGCAAAACCGGTGGGCCCGGTAGAATTCCGCCAGCTGGACACCCCTCCCTGCCAATTGGAACAGGCCGGGGTCTTGGTCAATGATCTGCCGGACCGATCCCATGTCCCTGGGCATGGTATGGCGTACCAGCCAGGCGATAGACCCTGCCCATTCGCCGATGGGGGTTGCAGTAAACCCCTGCAGCGACCAGGCGGAGGCCAAACCAAACGGCAATTCCCCTTGGGGTAACCACAATTTGCTGTTCTGGCTGACAACCCACCAGCCGTGTTCGTTACCGCTGAGTTCTTGTTCCATTTTAGTTGCACTACCCCTTTTTCACTGGCAATCTAGAATTTAGCTTTAAAAGATAAATAACGCAGCGTTACTTTTTATTACATCGGAGTCTGTCATGTTAAACCAGCTGGAAATCTTGGCTCAACGGGTTGGCGGCAGTAACGAACTTATTGACCAATGGCTGGTGGCCCGCCGGGGCTTACTGGTTGCTTATTACCATCTCATCGGTCTTAAGCCCAACAAAGAAAAGCATACTCCTCTGGATGAAAACGCGCTGGACGACTTTTGCCATCATCTCGTGGACTATCTGTCCGCCGGCCATTTTCATGTGTACGATCGTATCGTGCCGGAGGCGGACGAAAGCGGTCCCAACCGTCTTTTAATAACGCAGATCTACCAGGCTTTGCAGGAAAATACGCAACAAATCATGTCGTTTTATGACAGCCAATTTGAGACCGCCGTGGATCATGACAACTGCATGGAGTTCCAGGAAGCCCTTTCCGGCGTCGGCGAGGCGCTGGGCACCCGGTTTTCGCTGGAGGACAAGCTGATTCAAAAGGCGTTGGAGCACCGAGCGGACTATCGGCCCTCGGAACCCGCCGCCAATAATGACCCGGATGCCTCGCGCCTGGCTTAACGTCGGGTCTGAGCATCCTTTTCGGCTCATCTGAGCCGCAACGCTGACCAATCGCCCCGGCGTCAACGAGTAGGGGCACTTTGTCAGCAAACGTTGGCTCGTTATGAGCCGGTATCTTGTCGGAGTGCCTAGCGCGTACATTACGCCAGGCTGAGACCGTTAATTCGGGATCCGCGGAACCTGATCGGGTTAATACCCGCGAAGGGAACAAGAGTAATTCAACGCCACGAATCATCGTCAATCGACATATGATTCCAGCCCTGTCTTATTACTCCCGTAGCGCTCCGGACAAGCAATTTTCCCTAACTTCATTATGAGGAATTGCTATGTCTCTACCCACCACTCCGTCCCGCCGCGAACAGCGGGCACAGGCCCAGGATTTTATCAATCGCCTCAAAGGCGAGGCTTTCCCTAACTCACGCCGCATTTATTTGCAGGGCAGCAGTGCCGATATCCGGGTGCCGATGCGTGAAATAAAGCTCAGTCCCACCATGATCGGTGGTGATAAAAGCGCCCCCCGCTATGAACAGAACGAGCCGGTGCCGATATACGATACCGCCGGCCCCTATGGCGACCCGGAGATAACTATTGACGTACGCGCCGGTTTGTTTCCGTTGCGGGCTCGCTGGATCGCACGCCGGGCGGATACCGAAACCGTCAGTGAATTAAGCTCTCGTTACAGCGGGGAACGCCGTGCCGACGACGGTCTGGATGAAATCCGCTTTGCGCCGGGCCATATGCCGCAGCGCGCCAAATCCGGGCGCTGCGTCACCCAGTTACATTATGCCCGGGCGGGTATCGTGACGCCGGAAATGGAGTTCATCGCGCTGCGGGAAAACATGGGCCGTGAACGAATCCGCGGCGAAGTGCTGTTGCAACAGCATCCCGGCCATGGCTTCGGCGCTGAGCTGCCGGAAAATATCACGCCGGAATTCGTGCGGCGGGAGGTCGCCGCCGGCCGCGCCATCATCCCCGCCAATATCAACCATCCCGAATCAGAGCCGATGATTATCGGCCGCAATTTTCTGGTGAAGGTGAATGCCAACATCGGCAACTCGGCGGTGAGCTCCTCCATTGAAGAAGAAGTGGAAAAACTGGTATGGTCCACGCGCTGGGGCGCGGATACCGTCATGGATCTCTCCACCGGCCGCTATATCCACGAAACACGGGAATGGATACTGCGCAACAGTCCGGTCCCCATCGGTACGGTGCCCATTTATCAGGCGCTGGAAAAGGTCAACGGCGTGGCGGAGAACCTGACCTGGGAAACTTTCCGCGATACCCTGCTGGAGCAGGCGGAACAAGGGGTGGACTACTTTACCATTCATGCCGGCGTGCTGCTTCGCTATGTGCCTATGACCGCCAAACGGTTAACCGGCATCGTCTCCCGCGGCGGATCCATTATGGCGAAATGGTGCTTGTCCCATCACAAGGAAAGCTTTCTGTATGAGCATTTCCGCGACATCTGCCAAATCTGCGCCGCCTATGATGTCGCGCTGTCGCTGGGTGATGGCCTGCGACCCGGTTCCATCCAGGATGCCAACGACGAGGCGCAGTTCGCCGAACTCTATACCCTCGGCGAACTCACCAAAATCGCGTGGGAATATGACGTCCAGGTCATGATCGAAGGCCCCGGCCATATCCCCATGCATATGATTCGCCGCAATATGACCGAGCAGTTGGAGCACTGCCACGAAGCGCCTTTTTACACGCTCGGGCCGCTGACCACCGACATTGCCCCCGGCTATGATCATTTCACCTCCGGCATCGGCGCGGCGCTTATCGGCTGGTTCGGCTGCGCCATGCTGTGCTACGTCACGCCCAAGGAACATTTGGGCCTGCCGAACAAAGAGGACGTGAAACAGGGGCTTATTACCTACAAAATCGCCGCCCACGCCGCGGATCTGGCCAAAGGCCACCCCGGCGCGCAGATTCGCGACAACGCCATGTCCAAGGCGCGGTTTGAATTCCGCTGGGAGGATCAGTTCAACCTGGCTCTGGACCCCGCCACCGCGCGCGCTTACCACGATGAAACCCTGCCTCAGGAGTCGGGGAAAGTGGCGCATTTCTGTTCCATGTGCGGACCGAAGTTCTGTTCAATGAAGATTTCCCAGGAAGTCAGGGATTATGCCGCCGCCCAGGCCATCGACGTTCAGCAAAGCGGCATGGATACCATGTCAGCCGAATTCCGCGCCCACGGCGGGGAAATTTATCTGACGCCTACCGAAGCGGGGATAAATAAATGAGCCTACTTAATGCACCTTTTGCCCCCACCGCCCATCGGCTGGGGCTCTATCCGGTGGTGGACTCCCTGGCCTGGATAGTCCGTTTGCTGGACGCCGGCGTCACCACCCTGCAGTTGCGTATCAAGGACCAGCCGGACGAGGCGGTTGAACCGGATATCGAGGCCGCCGTCCTGCTGGGCCGGAAATACCAGGCCCGGATATTTATTAATGATTACTGGCGTCTGGCGGTAAAACACGGCGCTTACGGTGTGCATCTGGGGCAGGAAGATCTGGATACCGCCGATCTGTCGGTTATTCAGCGCGCCGGCCTACGTCTGGGCCTGTCCACCCATGACGATCGGGAACTGGCCCGGGCGCTGTCGTTCCAGCCCTCTTATATCGCCCTGGGCCATATCTTCCCGACCCAGACGAAAATCATGCCTTCCCAGCCCCAGGGACTGACGGATCTCAGGCGCATGGCGGCCAGACTGACGGATATTCCCACCGTGGCCATCGGCGGTATCAGTATCGATCGGGTAGACGCGGTGATGGACTGCGGCGTCGGCAGCGTGGCGGTGGTCAGCGCCATCACCAAAGCGCCGGACTGGCGAGCCGCCACCGCGGTCTTATTGCAGAAAACAGAAGGCCGGGAGGTGGCGGATGCTCAATGACCAGGCTTTTTTGCGCTACAGCCGGCACATGCTGCTGGAGGAGATAGGTCCCGAAGGCCAGGCAAGATTGATGGCCGCCACCGTGCTGATAGCCGGTCTTGGCGGCCTGGGTTCTCCCGCCGCCCTCTATTTGGCGGCGGCCGGGGTCGGCACCCTGCTGCTGGCGGATGACGACCGGCTGGACGTCAGCAATCTGCAGCGCCAAATCCTTTATCGAACCGGCGATATTTCCCGTGCCAAGGCCTTGCTGGCGCAACAGCACTTACAGGCGCTTAACCCGTTAGGGAAATATATTCCATTACAGCAGCGTCTGGCGGGCGAATCGCTGACACAGGCGGTAGCGCGGGCAGACCTGATCCTGGACTGCAGCGATAATATGCAAACTCGCCATGAGATTAACGCGGCCTGCGTCCGCCAGGCTAAAACCCTGATAAGCGCCAGCGCGGTGGGCTTCAGCGGCCAGTTATTGGTGCTGCAACCGCCCTACCGGCACGGCTGCTATGCCTGCCTGTTCCCTGGGGGCGCCGAACCCCATCGCAACTGCCGTACCGCCGGCGTCGTCGGGCCGGTGGTAGGGATTATGGGCACCTTGCAGGCATTGGAGGCGACGAAAATTCTCTGCGGCCTGCCCTCCGCGCTGAGCGGCCGGTTGCAGCTGTTCGACGGTAAATCCATGACCTGGCGCACACTTAAACTGACCCGCGCCGCCGACTGTGAACTGTGCGGCGCGCAGGTCAGCCAGGGAGAGCCGGTTTGATGAAAATCACCCTTAACGAACGGCCCATAGAGCTTTCACACCGGCTCTCGCTGGCGGAATTGCTGGATCAGCTGAAATATTCGTCGGAAGGCGCGGCCCTGGCAATCAATCAAACCATTATTCCCCGCAGCCAGTGGCCCCGGCATCTCATTAACGAAGGCGACGACATCTTACTTTTTCAAGCCATAGCAGGAGGCTGAACATGTTGAAAATAGCCGATACTACCTTTACTTCCCGGTTGCTTACCGGCACCGGAAAATTCTCTACCGCCGATATCATGCTGCAGGCGTTGGCCGCTTCAGGCAGCCAGTTGGTCACCCTGGCCATGCGCCGGGTGGATCTGCGCAACGGCAATGACGCTATCCTGCCCGCCCTGCGCCAGGCCGGCGTGAAATTGCTGCCCAACACCTCCGGCGCCAAGACCGCTGAAGAGGCGGTGTTTGCCGCACGTCTGGCCCGTGAAGCCTTGGGAACCCATTGGATCAAGCTGGAAATCCATCCGGATGTAAAATACCTGCTGCCCGACCCCATCGAAACGCTCAAAGCGGCGGAACAGCTGGTGAAAGAGGGCTTTGTCGTTTTGCCCTACTGCGGCGCGGACCCGGTATTATGCCGCCGCCTGGAAGAGGCCGGCTGCGGGGCGGTCATGCCGCTGGGCTCGCCCATTGGCTCCAATCAAGGTTTGAAAACCCGTGATTTCCTGCAGATTATCATCGAACAGGCAGGCATTCCCGTGGTGGTGGACGCCGGTATCGGCGCCCCGAGCCAGGCATTGGAAGCGCTGGAAATGGGGGCCGATGCGGTATTGGTGAATACCGCCATCGCCGTGGCCCGTGACCCGGTGGCCATGGCCCGCGCCTTCCGGCTGGCGCTGGAAGCCGGCGAGTCATGCCGGCACGCCGGCCTGGCGCCGCGTCAACTCCAGGCCAGCGCCACCAGCCCGTTAACGGATTTTCTGCGCCACAGCGAACAGCCTGTGGAAGGAGCGGCCTGATGGATTCTTTTATCAACCACTGGCAGCGCATCTCTTGGGAGGATGCCGGTCTTGGCATCAATGCCAAGCAAGCCCGGGATGTAGAGCACGCATTAACCGCCGAACGGCCCGGCCTGAATGATTTTATGGCGTTTCTGTCCCCGGCGGCCCAGCCCTACCTTGAGCCCCTGGCCCAGCGCGCCCAGCAGCTGACCCGTCAACGCTTCGGCAACGTGGTGAATCTGTATCTGCCGCTTTATCTCTCGAACCTCTGTTCCAATGATTGCACTTATTGCGGGTTTTCCATGAGCAATCGCCTCAAGCGTAAGACCCTGGATGAGCAGGAGATTATCGCCGAGTGCCAAGCGATTCGGGACCGGGGCTTTGAAAACGTGCTGCTGGTGACCGGTGAGCATCAAAGCAAAGTCGGCATGGACTACTTTCGACGTTATGTGCCGTTGATCCGCGACTATTTCAGCTCCCTCATGATGGAAGTACAGCCGTTATCCCAGGAGAATTACGCCGAGCTGAAAACCCTCGGCCTGGACGGCGTTATGGTTTACCAGGAAACCTACCACCAGCCAACCTATCAACGACACCATCTGCGCGGGCAGAAAATGGATTTTGCCTGGCGGCTGGAAACGCCGGATCGGCTGGCGCGGGCCGGGATCGACAAGATCGGGCTGGGGGCGCTGATAGGATTGTCGGATAATTGGCGCACGGACTGCTATAGGGTGGCCGAACATTTACTTTATCTGCAAAAAAACTATTGGCAGAGCCGTTATTCCCTGTCCTTCCCTCGCCTGCGGCCCTGCGCCGGGGGAATTACGCCGGCATCCATAATGGATGAATCGCAGTTACTGCAAGTGATGTGCGCCTTTCGCCTGTTGGCGCCGGATGTGGAAATCTCGTTGTCTACCCGCGAGTCTCCTTGGTTTCGCGACCATGCGGTACCCATCGTGGTAAATAGCGTTAGCGCCGGTTCCAAGACGCAGCCGGGAGGCTATGCCGGCGGCACGCCGGAGCTGGAACAATTCGAGCCTCATGATAACCGTTCGGTAAGGGAGGTGGAGCAAATGCTGTTGCAGTCCGGATTACAGCCGGTGTGGAAGGATTGGGACAGTTATCTGGGCAGGTCGCCGACGCTGATTGAATAAGCGATGGTGAGCACTTCAAAGGTATGCGCTTGATTTACCGGCGGGACAGTCATCTGTCCCGCCGCTGGTCTGGATTTTCCAACTTCTGTTTACTTTATTTTTCGTGGCGGAACCGTTTTCAACTGGCGCAGGCCACAAATCCCAAGTTCGCGCCGGATGTCTCCATGAGCAATTTCTGTCCGTTCTGGCTGTTTAGGGCCTCGACGCTCGGGCCAGTTAAAACAATTGAGGATGCCGTACCAGACCAAATAAAGCCGCCGGGCGATAAGGGCCATCCATTCGTACGCATTGAGCCATAGGCTGCCTCCAGAGAAGTAAAGGACGGCAATGTGCAGTATGGGCTTGCCACCGGATAGCGCGCCACTGCCCAATTTTCATTGTTTAATCTCGCGCTGCCGCTGCCGGTAAGTTCAGAGGCAAGTCTGGGTCGCTGGATAGCGTCAATGAACTCCGCCATATGGCCATAATAATTGGCGGCCGGGACGTCGGGGCTGGTGGCTACGGTAAAGATAACCTCTTTTGTCACCGTTTTTCCGCCACGCGCGGTGACCTCAACGGTGGTTTTAACCCCTTTACCCGTGGGATCGGTAATCGGGATGCGGATTTGACCCGTCTCCGGCACATTGACTTCATATTTTGACTCACCGTTAATCAATAGCGTGGCGATTTCCGGCCTGTTTTGCCGATTAGAGGCGCCATGTGAGTGAATATCGATGGTCACATCCCCGACCCGCGTACCATCTTCAAGCATCGCATCCACCGTCAACATAATCTGCTCGCCGGCTTTCGCCACCTCCTTGTCCACAGTGATTTTTAAATCAATGCTGGCGGCAGTGAAAGTCAGCTCTTTTACCCTTGTGCTGAACTCAACGCCATCCACTTTGGGGGTCAGACTGACCGAGCCGGGTTTGGTGCCCCGTACGATCGCGGTATAGGTGCCATCGCTCTCACTATGGGGTGAAATGATGACGCCAGCCTCCGCCGGCGAGGCGCTGAAAACGAGCCGGGCACCCAGGCCGGTTACTGCCTGGCCTTTGCTATCCTTGGCGCTGAAGGTCAACGTTGCGGTCTCGGTATTGTCCGCCGTCAGCGTAGCCTTATCGATATCAAGGGCGGATTTGGTCTCATCCACCACGGCAAGCAGAATAAGGGGTTGACTCAGATCAGCGATCTCATGGCCCCCAACCGACGGCGTTATCGTATAGTCTCCCGGCACGGTGCCGAACAGTTTGGCGACATAGGCCCCCTGGTCATCAAACCCTGCATCTTCCAGTCTGAAACCCGTTGCCGGTGAAGTGTGAAAATCGATAGTTTCTACTGTTGTGGTGATGTTGTCATACTCGTCGCGCGGTATCAGCTTGAGCTCTACGCTATCTTCATCATTGGCGTTAAGTTGCTTCCCGCTGATGCTGAATACGGAATGAAGCTCGCTGAACGGGCCCGCCGCCAAGGTGACCGTTTTCACCAGGCCGCTTAATGACTTGCCGTCGATTGACGGCGCCACCTCTACCTTGCCCGCCACGGTACCGCTCAACCGGGCGGTATAATTCCCGTCGGTTTCCACAATGTCTGAAATCGTGATCCCCGTTGATGGCGTAGCGATAAATGCCAGGCGCTCAGCCAACCCTTTGACCGGCTCGCCGCTTTCATCCTTGGCGCTGAAGCTCAGCATAGTGGAACCATCGCCCACCGTCAGCGTTTCCTCACCCACGCTGAAATCGGAGTGGTCTTCGTAGTCCAGGGCAGCGCGCAGGGTGATGGTTTTAGCTAAAGCGTCCATTTTCACGCCGTCCAGAATCGGGGTAATGGTCACCTTTCCGGGTTGAGTACCCTTCAGAGAACTGCTGTAGCTACCTTTATCTTCAACTATATCGGTCAACACGGCGCCCTCTAACGGCGTCATATCAAACACTAAACGCGAACCGAGACCGGTGAGGAGATTACCGGAAACATCCTTGGCGCTGAAGGTTACCACCGCGTGGTCGGTGCCGTCGGCAAGAATATTGTCGCTGCTGATATCAAGCGTTGAAAGGCCATGTTCCAAGCCGACCGGCTCCAGGATAACGTTGATTGGTTTCAACGCTTGTCCGAGGATCATCGGGGTAATAACCGCCCGTCCCGTGCCGCTGCCGGCGGTCAGGGTGGCCGAATAGACGCCGACGGCGGTTTCACTGATATCCCCCACCACCGGCGCGACACCGGATACGGCGGCGCTTGCCGCGACTGAGGGCTCGCCGTCACCGGCTTCGAACGTTATAGCCATCGTCAGCGCATCCGCCATTCCACTCACCGGCTTAAGGCTGTCATCTCTAAGAATGATTGATAGCAGGCTAGTGGAAATACCATCCGCCGTTAATCTGTCCGGCGTTGCCGTCGTGGGCGACGACGCCAGGCTGATGCCCTGGCCGGTCACCGTAAGCTGGGTATAAGCGGGGTTTGAGGCGTTGCCTTTTTTATCATAAGCCGTTGCGCCAATGGTATATTGATTTGTGGAGCCGGCGGGCAGATAGGGCGGCAGAGTCACCGACAGGACATGGGGCGCCGATTGCGTGATGGCACCGCCGGCGGCGATCAATTCCGCAGCGTCCCACTTCACACGGTCCAGGCCATGCTTGGCGGTAACCTGGGCGGCGATGGTGAGCAGTTGGCCGGACTTCCCGTTTAATTGCTCCGGCATCAGCAGGCGGATAACCTCCTGTTTTTTATAGTCCAGCACGATATGATTGTTGCGCTCCACCAGGTCATAACGGCTGCCTGCCAGGGTTCGCCCGGCCGCGACAGCCGATGGGTCCACCTGGGAGAGCCACGATTCACCCAAGCGGTAATTGATTTGCAGGCTGATACGGGAATCATGCTGCCCGCTCTTACCCTGGCGGTGCTCGCCGCCCAGGGTCAATAGCGGAAACGGCGTATAATTAAGTCCCAAGGTAAATGCATCAGGATTTTTTTGCCGATTGTTTTTGCCAAATAACGCTACCTCGTCGCCGCGATAGCTTTCATACATCAGCTTGCCGCCCAATTGCGGATGCGACGGCAGAAAAGCCTCGGCACGCAGGTCATAACCGTTGGCCGGTCGTTCGTTATAATCCTCGAAATCCCGCGATTGGCGCCAATTACTCAAGCGGAAATAGCTGTTGGCCGATAATTTCAGGTAATGGGTCCAGGCTTCCGCGCCGATTCCGGCCCGGCGATTTTTACCGGTGAAGTCATTATCATAAAAAGTATTTAGCCCGTACATCCAATCGCCGTGAAAGGTTCGCACGCCGCCGCCGATATTACCGGTATTGCGGTGATCTTTATTCCGTATCCCCCATTGGCTGAATACCATGGCATCCTGATTTTCATATAACGGCACCAAGAGATCCAGCGCACTATTGTCCAGTTTGAATCGCTCATTGAGATTGAGCTGTAACCGCACGGTGCCGAATTGATCAAACCAGTCTTTGGCATACTGGCCTGCTCCGCCTGCCAGCGCCGAACGCGCCATACCAAGCGCCGCTTTATCGCTCTGTTGCGCAGTCAGCAGGTGGCCTGCCGACATGGCTCCCCCGGCGATTTTATTTTCTATGGACTCTTGCGCGGTCGATGAATCGTCATTATTTAATAGAACGTTCTTGGCCGGCGTCTCTACCGAGGCGGCGACGGATGCCGCCCCCGCCGGAGCAAAAGCCACTCCGAGGGGTAACATGACCTGCGCCGCAATGATTGCCCAGGCGACAGGTCGCCACAAAGGGAAATCCTGACGACTTGAGGCAAATGGCCGGCACGAACCCGTATTATTATCGGATGAAGGATATGGAGGTTTACCTGGCATTAAATTCTCCTTTTAAGGATGTAGGGTGCCTTCTTCAATGCGCCCCGCAATCAAGAAATAACTTCACAAATATGAATTTTATTTATTTAAAAAATAATGAATCACGACTCACGTAATAGGAATATTTTCAGCTTTTGAAAATATATTATTCGTAATCACATTATCTAGATTGAAAATAAAAACATCTTGATGAAATTATGATATTTCTTAAAAGGAACTTGGGTGTTATTTTTCCAATGAGGCAATAGAACACCATAAAACAAGGGGTAAATTCAGGCGTTTTATATTTACTAAGTGTATATAATTACTTTTTAGCTTATTGTCTCATGATGAATATCTGCTTATATACAATAAGAAGCACGTTAACTTAAATAATCTTAACCTATCGAGTAGGAGGCGGTCTCACAACCGCCGTCCTCTCACACCACCGTACGTACGGTTCCGTATACGGCGGTTCATTTACAACACTGGAACTGCCTGTGCAACTCCAGCAGCGATAACAGACCTGCGCGATCGAAGAGTTTCTTCGGCAGCGCTTGGTTCATATGACTTGCCCCCGCGTTCCACCAGGGTCCGCGCTGGTTCGTCGCCGATATCCACGCCCTTTCTTCGCTCAGGCCGCCTTTCATCAGCATCCTTGCCCGTTTGTATGGCCTTTTCCAATGCCGCCACAGCAGACAACGCAGCTTACGGCGGACCCAGCCGTCCAGTTCTTCCAGTATCCCTTTGACTTCGGTCAGCCGGAAGTAACTTATCCAACCTCGCAGCACCGGAGCAAGCCCGTCGATAACCGCTTTCAGCGCTTTTGAACTGTTTCCCGTCGTCAGGCTGCGGATTTTCTCCTTCAGCCTGGACACGCTGCTCGCCGCTATCTTCAGTCTGGCCTGCCTGTGCCATGTCAGGCTATATCCCAGGAACTTGCGCTCCCAGGGCCTGGCCACCGCGCTTTTATCTCGGTTCACCGTCAACCGGAGGTGCTTTTCCAGATACCGGCTTATCGAGTTCATCGCCTGTTCTCCCGCCTTGCGGCTGCTCACGTAGATATTACAGTCATCCGCATAACGGCAGAACCGGTGGCCCCTGCGCTCCAGTTCACGGTCAAGGTCGGTCAACAGCAGGTTGGAGAGCAACGGCGATAACGGGCTGCCTTGCGGCATCCCTTCCCGCCGTTTTGTCACCACTTTGCCGCTGACCATGTCCGCTTCCAGATAACGCCTGATGAGCCTGAGCAGTCTGACGTCTTTGATTTTGCGGCTTAGCCACGACATCATGATGTCGTGGTTAACCCGGTCAAAGAACTTCTCCAGGTCCATATCCACCACCCAGCGCCGGCCGCCTTGCACGTAGGCTTGTGCTTGGCGCACCGCCTGCCAGGCATTGCGGCCCGGTCTGAAGCCGTAGCTGGATTCGGAGAACTCAGGTTCATAATAGGGGGTAAGGTGTTGCTGGATAGCCTGCTGGATAAGCCGGTCCACCACCGTGGGAATACCCAGGACCCTGACTCCGCCGTTAAGCTTGGGCAGTTCGACCCGGCGTATCGCCTGCGGCAGGTAGCTTCCGTCCAGCAGGGCCGCTTTCACCGTCGGCCAGTGCCGTTTCAGCCAGTCTTTAAGTTCGCCGACGCCCAGGTTATCTACCCCTGCCGCGCCTTTGTTCTCCAGGACCCGCTGATAGGCCAGCATCAGGTTGCTACGTGTTATCACCGCTTCGATTGACAAGGGTTGTTCCGCTTTCGTTTGCCCAGATTTCGCCGTGGGTATTTCAGCACCCAGGACCGGCTCTCGCGAATACTGTTCGCTCTTTCCTGTCCGGGCCGCAGTACTCTGCGCTTGTGCCTCATCAATACCCATCGAGATAACCTGTCCTAATCACGGTTGTACATGTTCAGCCCTTCGCGATGCCGGTTTTGCACCGCTACTACGGCCTCGGCTGACTTCTGCACGTTCATCCCGTCGCCTCTCGGCGCGCGGTAGCACCAAGGCAAACGTGCAGATCTCCCGGGGTAATTCGCGCGACCTTCCTGCTTATGCCTGTCGGATATACGTCGCAGCGTTTCGTGCAAGTATCGGGCTTTGGCGATATTGGACGCCTTACCCCGCTGCGCCGCCTAATCCACTTCCTGTTCGTCAGGCCAGCATTTTGCCTTCGGCTTCCTTCAGATCCCGCCTCGCGGTGGGCACCCTTGCCGTTCGGCTAGCACTTCCCCTTGCCGGGTGTGCAGAGGACTTGCACCTCCAAGTCGCCCCTTGACCACCACAATCCAGGGACAGCGCCCGTCAAGGCGCTACGCGCCATGCCCGGCGCACCCAAAAAAAAGCCGCCCCCTAAGGGACGGCTATTGCGTTGCTGCAATAACGATTATTTATCGTTATTACCGCCTAAGCCCGCATTCAGCAGTTCCGCCATATTGGCGGAGGCTTCATCAGCGGTGACCGACGGTACAACCGGCACTTCGCCCAGGGCGCGACGACGGGCACGATCCTGATGGTAGGCATAACCGGTCCCGGCAGGGATCAGTCGGCCGACAATCACGTTCTCTTTCAGACCGCGCAGTTCATCACGTTTCCCGGCAACGGCGGCTTCAGTAAGCACGCGCGTTGTTTCCTGGAACGATGCCGCGGAGATAAAGGACTCCGTGGCCAGGGATGCCTTGGTTATACCCAAGAGATCCCGGCTGAAGGTCATTTCGATCTTGTCGTCCTCCGCCAGCTGGCGGTTGGCAATCTTGACCCGTGAGTATTCAGCCTGTTCGCCTTCCAGGAAGTCGGTGCCGCCGGCGTTGACGATGGTGGCTTTACGCAACATCTGACGAACGATAACTTCGATATGCTTATCGTTAATCTTAACGCCCTGCAGACGGTAAACATCCTGCACTTCGTTAACGATGTAGCGGGTCACCGCATGCACGCCGCGCAGACGCAGAATGTCATGGGGCGATTCCGGTCCATCGGAGATCACGTCGCCGCGTTCCACGCGTTCGCCTTCAAATACGTTAAGCTGACGCCATTTCGGGATCATCTCTTCGTAAGCATCGCTGCCGTCCACCGGCGAAATCACCAGACGACGTTTGCCTTTGGTTTCTTTACCGAAGGATACGATACCGCTGATTTCCGCCAGGATAGCCGGTTCTTTCGGCCGGCGCGCTTCGAACAAATCGGCAACGCGCGGCAGACCACCGGTAATATCCTTGGTACCGCTGGATTCCTGCGGCAGACGCGCCAGAGTGTCCCCGCCGGTGATTTGCACACCGTCTTCCAACTGGACAATGGTTTTACCCGGCAGGAAGTACTGGGCCGGCATATCGGTGCCCGGAATCAGTACGTCATTGCCGCTGGCATCAACGATTTTCAGCGCCGGACGCAAGTCTTTACCGCCACCGGTACGTTCAGCCGTATCCAGCACCACGATAGAGGACAAGCCGGTCAGCTCATCGGTCTGGCGGGTAATGGTCTGGCCGTCGATCATATCGGTGAAGCGCATAAAGCCGCTTACTTCAGTGATAACCGGCATGGTATGCGGGTCCCAGTTGGCAACCGTTTCGCCGCCCAGCACTTCAGAACCATCACCTTTGCCCATGACCGCGCCGTAAGGCACTTTATAGCTTTCCTTGGTACGGCCGAATTCATCGATGAGTTTCAGTTCCGTGTTACGGGAAGTAATCACCAGTTTACCGGCGCCGTTGATAACGAACTTGGCGTTATTCAACCGCACGGTACCCTTGTTTTTCACCTGAATGCTCGATTCGGCGGCATTACGGGAAGCGGCGCCACCGATGTGGAACGTACGCATGGTCAACTGGGTGCCCGGCTCGCCGATAGACTGCGCGGCGATAACACCGATGGATTCACCCTTGTTCACCAGATGCCCGCGGGCCAAATCACGGCCGTAGCAGTTGGCGCAGACACCGAAGTCGGTTTCACAGGTCACCACCGAGCGAACCTTGATGGTATCCACGGAGTTCTCTTCCAGGACATCACACCATTGTTCGTTCAGCAGGGTATTGCGTTCCACCAGTATATCGGCGGTACCCGGTTTCAGTACGTCTTCAGCGGTAACACGTCCCAGCACACGTTCGCGCAGCGGCTCTTTAACATCGCCGCCCTCGATAACCGGGGTCATGGTAACACCGGCATGGGTGCCGCAGTCGTCCTCGGTCACCACCAGATCCTGCGCCACGTCCACCAGACGACGGGTCAGGTAACCGGAGTTCGCCGTTTTCAGCGCGGTATCCGCCAGACCTTTACGAGCACCGTGAGTGGAGATGAAGTACTGGAGTACGTTCAGGCCTTCACGGAAGTTCGCGGTAATAGGCGTTTCAATGATGGAGCCGTCAGGCTTGGCCATCAGGCCGCGCATACCCGCCAATTGGCGAATCTGTGCCGCCGAACCACGGGCGCCGGAGTCGGCCATCATAAAGATGCTGTTGAAGGAAACCTGGCGCTCTTCCACGCCGTCTCGGTTAATCACCGATTCGGTGGACAGGTTATCCATCATCGCCTTGGCAACGCGTTCGTTAGCCGCGGCCCAGATATCGATAACCTTGTTGTAGCGTTCGCCGGCGGTCACCAGACCAGACTGGAACTGCTCCTGGATTTCGGCCACTTCGGCTTCGGCTTCTTCGATGATCCCCGCTTTCTTGGCCGGGATAACCATATCATCGATACCTACCGACGATCCTGAACGGGCCGCATAGGCAAAACCGGTATACATGATCTGGTCGGCGAAGATAACCGTAGGCTTCAGGCCCAGCACGCGATAACAGGTATTCAGCATCTTGGAGATGGCTTTCTTACCCAGCGCCTGATTGACCAGGGCGAACGGCAATCCCTTCGGCACGATCATCCACAAAATCGCACGGCCTACGGTGGTGTCGACGATGTGGGTATTTTCAATAAGCTCGCCGTCTTCGTTCTTGGCATACTCGGTGATACGCACTTTGACGCGCGCATGCAGCTCGGCGATACCGCCCCGATAGATGCGTTCCGCTTCTTTCGGTCCGGTCAAGACCATGCCTTCGCCTTTACCGTTCACCCGGTCGCGGGTCATGTAATACAGACCCAGCACCACGTCCTGGGACGGAACGATAATCGGCTCGCCGTTGGCCGGCGACAGGATGTTGTTGGTGGACATCATCAGCGCACGGGCTTCCAACTGGGCTTCCAGCGTCAGCGGTACGTGAACGGCCATCTGGTCACCGTCGAAGTCGGCGTTGTACGCCGCGCACACCAGCGGGTGAAGCTGAATGGCTTTACCTTCAATCAACACCGGCTCAAACGCCTGGATACCCAGACGGTGCAGAGTCGGCGCACGGTTCAGCAGCACCGGGTGTTCGCGGATAACTTCATCCAGGATATCCCAGACCACGGCTTCTTCGCGTTCAACCATTTTCTTGGCGGCTTTGATGGTGGTGGCGAGGCCACGCAGCTCAAGCTTGCCGTAGATGAAGGGTTTGAACAGTTCCAGCGCCATCTTCTTCGGCAGGCCGCACTGATGCAGACGCAGGTACGGACCCACGGTAATCACGGAACGACCGGAATAGTCGACGCGTTTACCCAGCAGGTTCTGACGGAAACGCCCTTGCTTGCCTTTGATCATGTCGGCCAGGGATTTCAGCGGACGCTTGTTGGAACCGGTAATGGCGCGACCGCGACGGCCGTTATCCAACAGCGCATCCACTGCTTCCTGCAGCATACGTTTTTCATTGCGTACGATGATATCCGGCGCAGCCAGATCCAGCAGACGTTTCAAACGGTTGTTACGGTTTATCACCCGGCGATAGAGATCGTTCAGATCGGAGGTGGCAAAACGGCCGCCGTCCAGCGGCACCAGCGGACGCAGATCCGGCGGCAACACCGGCAGCACCGTCAGGATCATCCATTCCGGTTTATTACCGGACTGAACGAATGCTTCCAGCAGCTTGATACGCTTGGTCAGCTTCTTGCGCTTGGTTTCGGAGTTGGTTTCATTCAGCTCTTCACGCAGGGTTTCGCATTCCGCTTCCAGGTCCATGTTTTTCAACAGGGCCTGAATGGCTTCGGCGCCCATTTTAGCGTCAAACTCATCACCAAACTCTTCCAGGGCGTCCAGATACTGTTCTTCAGTCAGGATCTGGCGGCGCTCCAGGTTGGTCATGCCGCCTTCAACCACCACATAAGATTCAAAATACAGCACGCGCTCGATATCACGCAGCGGCATATCCAGCAACAAACCGATGCGCGAAGGCAACGATTTCAAGAACCAAATATGCGCTGTCGGCGAAGCCAGCTCGATATGGCCCATGCGCTCGCGGCGCACTTTGGTCTGGGTCACTTCAACACCGCATTTTTCACAAATCACGCCGCGGTGCTTCAACCGCTTGTACTTACCGCACAAGCATTCGTAATCTTTAACCGGCCCGAAAATACGGGCGCAGAAAAGCCCGTCGCGTTCAGGTTTGAACGTACGGTAGTTGATGGTTTCCGGCTTCTTCACTTCGCCGAACGACCAGGAACGGATCATATCTGGCGAGGCCAGAGCAATTTTGATCGCATCAAACTCTTCGGTCTTGGTTTGTGCTTTCAGAAACTTAAGTAAATCTTTCACGGATTGGCTCCTGTCGGAGTTAGACCTGTTAGGCGCCTGAAACGCTCAGGCGCCCTGATAACCGGTGCGAACGCACCCGAGCCGAACCCCCCGTCATCTTTCAAACCGCAGATGCGCCGGCTGTACTCGCTCACCCGAATCACTTACCTAGGTAAGCTCATCGGGCTCGCTCACTTGCCATCTTCCTGCGGCCGGAAAGCCATAGGGGTTAAATTACTCTTCTTCCAGCTCGATGTTGATGCCCAGAGAGCGGATTTCCTTCAGCAACACGTTAAAGGACTCCGGCATGCCTGGTTCCATCGTATGATTGCCATCCACGATGTTTTTGTACATCTTGGTACGACCGTTAACATCATCCGACTTGACAGTCAGCATTTCCTGCAGGGTATAGGCCGCGCCATACGCTTCCAGTGCCCATACTTCCATCTCACCAAAGCGTTGGCCGCCGAACTGCGCCTTACCGCCCAGCGGCTGCTGGGTGACCAGGCTGTAGGAACCGGTGGAACGCGCATGCATCTTGTCATCAACCAAATGGTTGAGTTTCAGCATGTACATGTAGCCCACGGTAACCTGCCGCTCGAACTGCTCGCCGGTACGGCCGTCAAACAAGGTAATCTGACCGGAAGTAGGCAGACCGCCCAATTGCAGCAATTCCTTGATTTCTTTTTCTTTGGCGCCGTCAAACACCGGTGTTGCGATGGGCATACCCTTCTTCAGGTTCTCCGCCAAACGCAGCACTTCGTCATCGCTGAAGGTGGCCAGATCCACTTTCTGGCGGACATCATCCCCCAGATCATAGGCTTTCTGGATGAACTCGCGCAGCTTCGCCACATCCTCGTGCTTTTTCAGCATGGCGTTGATCTTATCGCCGATACCTTTAGCCGCCATGCCCAGATGGGTTTCCAGGATCTGGCCGATGTTCATACGGGACGGTACGCCCAAGGGGTTCAGTACGATATCCACCGGCACGCCGTTTTCATCGTAAGGCATATCCTCGATCGGGTTGATCTTGGAGATAACACCCTTGTTCCCGTGCCGGCCGGCCATCTTGTCGCCCGGCTGAATCTGGCGCTTGACCGCCAGGTACACCTTGACGATTTTCAGCACGCCCGGAGCCAGGTCATCGCCCTGCGTGATCTTGCGGCGTTTCGCTTCCAGCTTCTTCTCGAACACGGTTTTCAGTTCGTCGTACTGTTCCGCCAGCTGCTCAAGCTGATTCTGCTTGTCTTCGTCGCCGAGACCCAGCTCCAGCCAACGCTCACGCGTCAGTTTGGACAGCTTCTCGTCTTCGATGCCGCCGGACACCAGCACGTCATGGATACGGGCAAACAGCCCGGCTTCAAAAATCTGCAGCTCTTCCGTCAGGTCCTTTTTGGCCTGCTTGAGCTGCATCTCTTCGATTTCCAGCGCACGTTTGTCTTTTTCCACGCCGTCGCGGGTAAAGACCTGCACGTCGATAACCGTACCGGATACACCGTTCGGCACTCGCAGCGACGAATCTTTGACGTCCGACGCTTTTTCACCAAAGATGGCGCGCAGCAGCTTTTCTTCCGGGGTCAGCTGGGTTTCGCCCTTCGGCGTCACTTTGCCCACCAGGATATCGCCGCCGGTCACTTCCGCGCCGATGTAGACAATCCCGGATTCATCCAGCTTGGAAAGCGCCGCTTCACCCACATTCGGGATGTCGGCGGTGATTTCTTCAGGCCCCAGCTTGGTATCGCGGGACACGCAGGCCAGCTCCTGGATGTGAATCGTAGTGAAACGATCTTCCTGGACCACACGTTCGGAAACCAGAATGGAGTCTTCGAAGTTGTAGCCGTTCCACGGCATGAACGCCACGCGCATGTTCTGACCCAGCGCCAGTTCACCCAGATCGGTGGACGGACCGTCGGCCAGCACATCGCCGCGTTCAACCGGTTCACCCAGGGACACGCACGGCATCTGGCTGATGCAGGTGTTCTGGTTGGAACGGGTATACTTGGTCAGGTTGTAGATGTCGATGCCCGCTTCGCCCGCCACCATTTCATCAGGATTAACGTTAATCACGATACGAGACGCATCGACATACTGAATGGTACCGCCGCGTTTGGCGACCGCGGTGACACCGGAGTCGACCGCCACGGCGCGTTCCATACCGGTACCTACCAGCGGCTTGTCGGCACGCAGCGTAGGAACGGCCTGACGTTGCATGTTCGCACCCATCAGCGCACGGTTGGCGTCATCGTGTTCCAGGAACGGAATCAGCGACGCACCCACCGAAACGATCTGCTGGGTTGAAACGTCCATATAGTCCACCTGATCGCGAGTGAACAGGCTGGATTCGCCTTTGCTGCGGCACGTAATCAAATCGTCAACGAAATGGCCTTCTTCGTCGAGATCGGTATTGGCCTGGGCAATAACGAAATTGCCCTCTTCAATGGCGGACAGGTAATGGATCTCATCGGTGACCACTTCTTCGCGCACCCGGCGATACGGCGTTTCAAGGAAGCCGTATTCATTGGTCTGCGCATAGACGGACAGCGAGTTGATCAAACCGATATTCGGACCTTCAGGCGTTTCGATGGGGCACACGCGGCCGTAATGGGTCGGATGCACGTCTCGAACTTCAAAGCCCGCGCGTTCACGGGTCAAACCGCCTGGGCCCAATGCGGAGATACGCCGTTTATGGGTAATTTCCGACAATGGGTTGTTCTGGTCCATAAATTGAGACAGCTGGCTGGAACCAAAGAACTCTTTCACCGCGGCGGAAATCGGTTTGGCGTTGATCATGTCCTGCGGCATCAGGGTATCGAGATCCCCCAGCGACAGGCGCTCTTTCACGGCACGTTCAACACGCACCAGGCCGACGCGGAACTGGTTTTCCGCCATTTCGCCCACGGAACGGATACGACGGTTGCCGAGATGATCGATATCATCCACTTCACCCTTGCCGTTACGGATATCAATCAGCTTCTTCATCACTTCGATGATGTCGAGCTTACTGAGGATTCCGGAACCTTCAATCTCTTCGCGCAGCAGCGAACGATTGAACTTCATACGGCCCACGGCGGAGAGGTCGTAGCGATCTTCGGAGAAGAACAGGTTCTCGAACAGGTTTTCAGCCGCTTCGCGGGTCGGCGGTTCGCCGGGACGCATCATGCGGTAGATTTCCACCAGGGCGCTCAGGCGATCGCTGGTAGGATCGACGCGCAAGGTTTCGGAAATATAAGAACCGTGGTCCAAATCATTGGTAAACAGCGTTTCAATACGCTTGTGTCCTGCCTGGCTCAGTTTCGCCAGCAGATCCAATGTCAGTTCCATGTTGGCGGGACAAATGATTTCACCGGTGTTTTCATCGATGTAATCTTTGACCACCACTTTGCCGATGATGTACTCAACCGGCACCTGGATTTTATCGATACCGTCTTTTTCCAGCAGGCGGATATGGCGCGCGGTGATACGGCGGCCTTTCTCAACGTAAACGGTACCGTTGGACTCGATATCAAACGAGGCGGTTTCACCACGTAAACGCTCAGGAACCAGTTCCATCTGCAGTTTATTATCGTGGATTTCATAAATGACTTTATCGAAGAACGTTTCCAGGATCTGCGCCGCGGAATAGTTCAAAGCCCGCAAAACGATCGTGGCGGGCAATTTGCGGCGGCGGTCGATACGGACGAATAAGTTGTCTTTCGGATCAAACTCAAAATCCAGCCAGGAACCACGGTAAGGAATGATGCGCGCGTTGTACAGCACTTTGCCGGACGAATGCGTCTTACCTTTATCGCTATCAAAGAAAACGCCGGGGCTGCGATGCAACTGGGAAACGATAACACGCTCCGTCCCGTTGATCACAAAGGTCCCATTGTCGGTCATGAGCGGTATTTCACCCATGTAGACTTCCTGTTCCTTGATGTCTTTTACCGTGCCTTCCGGGGCTTCGCGTTCGTAAATCACCAGACGCAGTTTAACGCGCAACGGTGCGGAGAACGTGACGCCGCGGATTTGACACTCTTTAACATCAAATACAGGCTCGCCTAGACGGTAACTGACATATTGCAGCTCCGAATTGCCGCTGTAGCTCTGAATGGGGAACACAGAACGGAATGCTGCTTCCAATCCGTACTGACCTTCCGGATCTTGCTCGATGAACTTCTGGAACGAGTCAAGCTGTATAGAAAGGAGATATGGGATGTCCAACACTTGGGGACGTTTCCCAAAATCCTTACGAATGCGTTTTTTTTCGGTATAGGAGTAAACCATAGGGTTCCTCAGCTCGCTGATCAGTGACCCACTCTGTCCGCCCTAATAGGACAGGTCATGCAACACTATTTTATACCCTGCAACTCGACATCTACCGGGTATGTATTCGTTCGGAAAGCGACGATGCCTTCCGCAATACCTGTTTCTATCACTCTTAAACCATTTCATTGCATTTTGTTAAACCAGGGAGGTTTTACAGGAGATGCAGTATATTAAGTCGTCGATAGAGAAAGATATTGAGGTTAATCAGTGGTTAAATAGTGTGAAATCCCACTGACGCCTTACAGCGCAAAAAGGCTGGTGACCCAAAAGTCACCAGCCATCAGCCTAGAATCAGGCTGCCGTACAAAAGGTCTTATTTGATCTCAACAGAAGCACCCGCTTCTTCCAGGGCTTTCTTAAGAGCTTCGGCGTCGTCTTTGTTAACGCCTTCTTTCATGGTCGCCGGAGCGGATTCAACCAGGTCTTTGGCTTCTTTCAGGCCCAGACCGGTGGCGCTACGAACGGCTTTGATAACGGATACCTTGTTACCGCCGATAGCGGTCAGGACAACGTCAAATTCGGTCTTTTCTTCAACAACTTCAGCCGGGCCGGCAGCAACAGCAACCGCGGTGGCGGCAGAAACGCCGAATTTGGTTTCCATCATGGAGATCAGTTCAACCACGTCCATAACGGACATTTCAGCAACTGCGTCCAGAATTTGTTCTTTAGTGATAGACATAACAATTATTCCTAAGATTCAGAAAGTGTTTATACGTTCGCAATAGCAACCGAAAGCCACCGGCAATTAAGCCGCTTCTTTCTGATCGCGCAGTGCAGCAAGAGTACGGACCAGTTTGCCTGCGGAGGCTTCTTTCATGGCCGACATCAGGCGTGCGATAGCTTCATCGTAAGTCGGCAGAGTTGCCAGGCGATCGATATTGGCCGCCGTGATAACTTCACCTTCAAAGGCTGCTGCTTTAACCTCGAATTTTGCGTTTTCTTTGGCGAAAGCCTTGAACAGGCGAGCGGCTGCGCCCGGGTGTTCGTTAGAAAATGCAATCAGGGTCGGACCGACAAACGTGTCTTTCAGGCATTCAAACGGAGTGCCTTCCACGACGCGACGCAGCAAGGTGTTGCGAACAACACGCATGTATACGCCGGCTTCACGACCTGCTTTACGCAGTTCAGTCATTTTACCTACTGTAACGCCGCGAGAATCCGCAACGACAGCAGACAGCGCGCCTTTGGCCACTTCGCTGACTTCAGCAACAATCGCTTGTTTGTCTTGAAGATTTAATGCCATTAGCTTGTGCTCCTGGATTTATCCGGGGGAAAATTCCCGGGGACTCACATCGTTTACTCCCCTTATGGGGTCAAACGTCGATACACGGTGAGCAGAATCCAGCAAACGAATATGTTATTCAGGCTCTGTCACCGTCTACGCAGGACGATTAAGTGTTTACCCGTCATCTTTAAAGGGCATAAACACACCTGCGGTCTTGGACGGAGGCTTGGATAGGCCAAGCTCCAACCGAAAATTCTTTATTCCATCCTGGCGTAAATCAGCCATTGATGAAACAACGGGCGTTCGATTCTAGACGAATCTTGCGCCCGGGTAAAGAGGCAATTAAGCAGTAACCGTTGCCAAACCGCTTTGATCCACAGCCACGCCAGCACCCATGGTGGTGGAAAGACTGATTTTCTTGATATAAATACCTTTAGCCTGAGTCGGTTTGGCTTTTTTCAGCGCAACCAGCAGGGCTTCCAGGTTTTCTCTCAATTTATCGGTATCAAAGTCAACTTTACCGATAGTGGTGTGGATAATGCCGTTTTTGTCGTTGCGATAACGCACCTGGCCGGCTTTAGCGTTTTTAACCGCTTCAGCGACGTTCGGGGTCACGGTACCCACCTTCGGGTTAGGCATCAGGCCGCGCGGCCCGAGGATCTGGCCTAATTGACCCACAACGCGCATGGCGTCAGGGGAGGCGATAACAACATCAAAGTTGAACTCGCCTTTCTTGATCTGATCGGCCAGGTCGTCCATGCCCACCAGGTCGGCGCCTGCTGCTTTGGCAGCTTCGGCATTGGGGCCCTGGGTAAACACGGCAACGCGAACAGTACGGCCGGTACCGTGCGGCAGCACCGTGGCGCCACGGACGTTCTGATCGGATTTACGCGCGTCGATGCCCAGGTTTACTGCAACATCGATGCTTTCGACAAACTTGGCGGTGGCGAGCTCTTTCAGCAAAGCAACGGCTTCATTGATTTCGTACTGCTTGGTGGAATCAATTTTGTCGCGGATAACACGCATGCGCTTGGTCAGTTTAGCCATTTCTTAATCCTCCACTACCAGGCCCATGGAACGAGCAGTACCTTCGATGGAGCGAGACATCGCTTCCACATCGGCACCCGTCATATCCGCCGCTTTGGTTTCCGCGATTTCGCGGATCTGGGCGTGCGTCACTTTACCGACTTTTTCTTTATTCGGCTTACCAGAACCGGATTTAACGCCAGCGGCTTTCTTCAGCAACACGGCTGCCGGCGGGGTTTTGGTAACGAAGGTGAAAGAACGGTCAGAATAGACGGTGATAACAACCGGAATCGGCAGGCCTTTTTCAACGCCTTCTGTTTTGGCATTGAACGCTTTACAGAATTCCATGATGTTAACGCCCTGCTGGCCCAGTGCCGGACCAACCGGCGGACTCGGGTTAGCCATGCCTGCAGCAACCTGCAGTTTCACATAGGCTTGTACTTTCTTGGCCATTTAAATTTCCTCTAGCGGGTGATAGCGCCGGTCAGGGCTCCCCATTGATAATTTTTTTTCTGTACCGAGGGCAGAAATACCGAGGGTACATAAAAAACGAAAGGCGCGAAATTCTAGTTCAATTCCGCACCTAAGGCAAGTTGTATGTGATTTGCGCCTGGACGTTATCAGCCTTTCTCAACCTGGCCGAAGTCAAGCTCAACCGGTGTGGCGCGACCGAATATCGACACCGAGACTTTCAAGCGGCTTTTTTCGTAATCCACCTCTTCCACAACGCCGTTGAAATCCGCAAACGGGCCGTCATTGACCCGCACCAGCTCACCCGGCTCAAACAAGGTTTTCGGCCGCGGTTTATCACCCACCTGCTGGAGGCGATTCATGATCGCGTCGACTTCTTTGTCGCTGATAGGGGCGGGACGATCCGAGGTGCCGCCGATAAAGCCCATCACGCGCGGCACGCTGCGCACCAGATGCCAACTGGCGTCATTCATGACCATTTGAACCAGTACATAACCCGGGAAGAATTTACGCTCGCTCTTGCGGCGCTGACCGCCGCGAATCTCAACGACTTCTTCCGTCGGCACCATGACTTCGCCAAACAGTTCTTCCATATCATGCAATTTAATATATTCGCGTAGGGATTGCGCCACGCGACCTTCAAAACCGGAAAACGCCTGAACGACGTACCAACGTTTCTTAGGAGCTTCGGACATCTTAGAACCTCAGGCCAGTAATAAACGATACCAGACGGACCAGAATACCATCCAGTCCCCACAGGATCAGTGACATCACGGCAGTCACCGCGGCGACGATTAACGTGGTATGTAACGTTTCCTGGCGGGTCGGCCAAATCACTTTACGTACTTCTGTACGCGCTTCTCGCGCAAACGCAACGGTCGATTTACCTTTCACCGTCATTAAGGCAACACCACCCGCAATAGCGATAATCAGCACGACAGCCAGCGCTCGCAGGGGTAAGCTAAAATCACGATAATAATAATTACCGACGATCGCAACCACCAGTAGTATAGCCACCGCTACCCACTTTAACACTTCCAGGCTGCGCCCGCTTCCTTGAGCTTCGGTATTCGCACTCATAAAAAAACCTGTCACGTAGGATTCATACAAACAACTAAGCCCCGCAGAGGGCGAGGCTACCAAGCGAAGATTGCCCTGGATTAGCAACAAAACTCCGAAGTTTCACGCCGCTGATGAAGAGCCCATCTCACCAATGATTATGACGTAAAATCGCTGATGAGATAGGTTCTCTGTCACAGCGTAGAAAAAAGGCATCAAATGATGCCCTTTTACTGCGCGCTACGTCAAATGTTATTCGATATCTTTCAAGACTTATACGGAAGTCTTAAGCGATAACCTTGGCTACCACGCCGGCGCCAACGGTACGGCCGCCTTCGCGAATAGCGAAACGCAAGCCGTCGTCCATGGCGATAGGGGCAATCAGGTTTACAACCATCTTGATGTTGTCGCCAGGCATCACCATTTCCACGCCTTCCGGCAGTTCGATGGTTCCGGTCACGTCAGTGGTACGGAAGTAGAACTGAGGACGGTAGCCTTTGAAGAACGGCGTATGGCGGCCGCCTTCATCTTTGCTCAGAATATAGACTTCTGATTCGAACTGGGTATGCGGATGGATAGTACCCGGTTTAGCCAGTACCTGGCCGCGTTCAACTTCATCACGTTTGGTACCGCGCAGCAGCACGCCCACGTTTTCACCGGCACGGCCTTCATCCAGCAGTTTACGGAACATTTCAACGCCGGTGCAGGTGGTTTTCACGGTCGGTTTGATGCCGACGATTTCAACTTCTTCACCTACTTTCACCACGCCGCGTTCCACACGTCCGGTTACCACGGTGCCGCGGCCGGAGATGGAGAATACGTCTTCGATCGGCAGCAGGAACGGCTTGTCAATGGCGCGAACCGGTTCCGGGATGTAGGTGTCCAGCGCTTCGGCCAGTTCCAGGATCTTGGAGGTCCAGGCTTCGTCGCCTTCCAGCGCTTTCAGGGCGGAACCGCGGATTACCGGCGTGTCGTCGCCCGGGAAATCGTACTGCGACAGCAGTTCGCGTACTTCCATTTCAACCAGTTCCAGCAGCTCTTCGTCATCCACCATGTCGCATTTGTTCATGAAGACGATGATGTAAGGCACGCCTACCTGGCGAGCCAGCAGGATGTGCTCGCGGGTCTGCGGCATCGGGCCGTCGGTTGCCGCTACCACCAGGATCGCGCCGTCCATCTGGGCAGCACCGGTGATCATGTTTTTCACGTAGTCGGCATGCCCGGGGCAGTCAACGTGCGCGTAGTGGCGGGACGGGGTATCGTATTCAACGTGAGAGGTGTTGATGGTGATACCACGGGCCTTTTCTTCCGGCGCGTTGTCGATCTGATCGAAGGCGCGGGCGCTGCCGCCGTAGGCTTTAGCCAATACGGTGGTGATGGCGGCGGTCAGGGTCGTTTTACCATGGTCAACGTGGCCGATAGTACCGACGTTAACGTGTGGTTTTGTACGTTGAAACTTTTCTTTAGACATCGATTGTCCCTCTAAGACACGAATAAATCGGTGGTATCACCACATCAACCAGGCAAACACCTGATAAATTTATTTTCTAACAGAAAGTGAATCAGGAGGGAGACTGAAAGTGGTGCTGATAGGCAGATTCGAACTGCCGACCTCACCCTTACCAAGGGTGCGCTCTACCAACTGAGCTATATCAGCACATTGGAGCGGGCAGTGGGAATCGAACCCACGTCATCAGCTTGGAAGGCTGAGGTAATAGCCATTATACGATGCCCGCAACTTGGAACTCGGCTACCTGATATTCCTGTAGATTGTTGAAAGGTCCAGTGGTTCCGAACCTTGTTGAAGGTTTTCACCTTCCCCCCGGTGCGCAATGTAACTTTGCATCAGGGATTGCCTTGGTTGCCCGCGGCGAATCTGGTGGTGGGGGAAGGATTATTCGTCACTTCGTTCCTCACCCTTCGGGCCGTCGCAAGCGACGTTGTCTCGCGTTGCTCGACTCGAACCTTGTCGAAGGTACTCAACCTTCCCCCCGGTGCGCAATGTAACTTTGCATCAGGGATTGCCTTGGTTGCCCGCGGCGAATCTGGTGGTGGGGGAAGGATTATTCGTCACTTCGTTCCTCACCCTTCGGGCCGTCGCAAGCGACGTTGTCTCGCGTTGCTCGACTCGAACCTTGTCGAAGGTTCTCAACCTTCCCCCCGGTGCGCAATGTAACTTTGCATCAGGGATTGCCTTGGTTGCCCGCGGCGAATCTGGTGGTGGGGGAAGGATTCGAACCTTCGAAGTCAGTGACGGCAGATTTACAGTCTGCTCCCTTTGGCCGCTCGGGAACCCCACCTGAATTTTTTTTGGTGCCGGCAGAAGGAGTCGAACCCTCGACCTACTGATTACAAGTCAGTTGCTCTACCAACTGAGCTATGCCGGCATTAAGTGCAGCGCATTCTAGGTAGAGCCGACGACCTATGCAACAAAAAAATTGCGTAAATCGAATTTTCGCTCAGAAAATGCCCAAATCTGTAAAAGGATTCACAAAGTTGGTTGGTTTTCAGTCCCGAAGACAAATGCCAAGGAGTTTTAAGACAATTTTATGACGGCTTTTGCCATGGCCACCGGACCCTTAGGCATGATATCGCAAGGCGGACGGCATCGAGGTCGTTAACATATCCCCTGAATGTACAATTGTCAAAAGCGTGATCGCCATCACTGCACTAAAAAGGTAAACCTGCCCCTTAAAGGCGCATCTTACTCATCAGCCATGTGATGAGTATTTGTCCAGGGGAAAAATCCAGATGCTAATCAATCAGTTCGGTGAAAATGGTTTTATCAAAATATTGGCATGACTATTGCCTGAATATACCTGTTATCAGCGACAAGAGGATGACATCATGAAAATAGTGCAACTCAATGCGTCTACACTTCCCGTTTACCGCAGCGAACTCGCCGGTTTACTGATGGATGCAGTCCTCCATGGCGCCTCGGTGGGATATAAACATCCCCTGGCTCAGGAAGACGCGGAAAATCATATTCGCGAACTGACCCCCGCAATCGCAAAGAATGAGTTATTGCTTTGGATTGCTCGTGATGAACGGGGCATCGTCGGTAGTATTCAATTAGCGCTTTGCCAAAAACCCAATGGACAAAATCGCTCGGAAATCCAAAAATTATTAGTCCATAGCGAAGGCCGTCGGCAGGGTATCGGGAAATCACTGATTACCGCCCTGGAACGCACCGCCTATGGACTACAGCGTGGTTTGCTTTATTTGGATACGCAAGCTGGTTCACCGGCGGAAGCATTTTATCGCGCCATGGGATATCGTAGTTTGGGAGAAATACCTGATTATGCCTGTACTCCCGACGGCTATTACCACCCTACCGTCATTTATTATAAGCGCCTGTTTGCGGCCAATCAGCAAATTCGAGCCCTCGCCAGCTAAAGCATGACTAAATAGCTTTTCATATTAGCGCTATACTTGCGGGAGATGACATCCCGCCAGCGCTGGCCCTGCACGATGAGAAGTGAAGCATTAATGCGCAAAGCTATTTAGACCGCAAAGTCAGATATTTTTTCCATTCCGGCCTTTGCGGTTGCCTGCCGCTTTCACAATTCAATACTCTAAGCAGAAAAAACACTCTACGATGCTAATGAAGCTGTCTATACTATGCAGCTTGTTTTCGTCCCGGGTGGGCTCGGCTGCCCCGGTTGGACCTGCTTAACAGGCTGGCTAAGCTTATGATAAATCGTGATCAATCACTTACCACCCCCTATCTCCAGTTCAACCGGAAGCAATGGGCCGCGTTGCGGGATACCGTGCCCTTAACGTTAACTGAAGAAGAGATTATCAAGCTCAAGGGAATAAATGAGGATCTCTCACTGGATGAAGTGACGGAAATTTATCTTCCCCTTTCGCGTTTACTGAATTTTTATATCAGTTCAAACCTGCGGCGCCAGGCAGTCTTGGAACAGTTTCTAGGCACCAACGGCCAGCATATTCCGTATGTCATAGGTATTGCCGGCAGCGTAGCTGTAGGCAAAAGCACTACGGCACGCGTACTTCAGGCGTTACTGAGCCGTTGGCCGGAACACCGTTCAGTGGAACTGGTTACTACCGATGGCTTTCTTTTTCCCAATCGCGTTCTAAAAGAACGGGATATAATGAAAAAGAAAGGATTTCCTCAATCCTATGATATGCGCAGCCTGGTCAACTTTGTTTCCGAGGTAAAATCAGGTGCTAAGGAAGTCAGCGCGCCAGTCTACTCCCATTTGATCTATGATATTATCCCGGAAGACAGGAAAGTCATCTCGCAACCCGATATCCTTATTCTGGAAGGACTAAATGTGCTGCGGAGCGGCATGGATTACCAGCATGCCTCACACCATGTGTTCGTATCCGATTTTGTCGATTTCTCGTTGTATGTAGATGCGCCGGAAAAACTATTAAAGAGCTGGTATATCAACCGCTTTCTTAAATTCCGTCAAGGTGCTTTTCAAATCCGGATTCCTATTTCCATAATTATGCAAAACTGTCGGAGGAAGAAGCCGTACACATTGCAACGCAAATATGGACGGAAATCAACGGACTGAATTTGAAGGAAAATATTCTCCCTACCCGCGAGCGCGCCAGCCTAATCCTGACCAAAAGCGCCAATCATGCGGTAGAGAATATTCTTTTGAGAAAATAATTTCTCCAATAGTTCAGCACTGTCCGGCCTGAGCATAAGTCTCAGGTCGGGTTTTGAGAGTCATAAAGCGTATTTTTTATTTATTGCAATAGCGTTAGCATTCTGTACTGCCAGGCAAGTTGAAATCTTATATTTAAAGCCCGCGCAATGAGATCTCCCCCCCCAAATAAGCTTTGACTGTATTATCCTGTTCCAGCAACAAGGCCCCCTGCATGTCGATACCATGGGCAATTCCCTTTATTTCACGATCGCCGATCAGGAGTTTCACTGGCCGGTTGTAATAATTATCCAGCACCTGCCAGCGTTGATGAAAGGCAGCAAATCCGTCACGCTCAAATACCGGCATTGCCTGCCTTAATTCTTTGATCAAACTTGCGGCCAAATCATTGCGATCAATTTTAATACCGGCTTCCTGCAGGTTAATCCATCCCTGGTCGATTACAGCATTTACCGGTTCGCGCATGGATAAATTAATACCCGCGCCAATAACCACATGGGCCGCATCACCTGCTTTACCGCTTATCTCTACGAGTATTCCGGCCAGCTTGCGATCGTGCAGATATAAATCGTTTGGCCATTTTACCCGCACATCCTGAGCGCCGAGGCGCTGGAGTACTTCCGCCATGATTATGCCGATGACCAGGCTTAAACCGATGGCGGCGGCAGGCCCTTGTTCGAGGCGCCAGTATAGCGACAGGTAAAGATTGGCGCCGAACGGGGAGAACCAGTGCCGCCCTCGACGCCCTCGTCCTTGTCCCTGATACTCGGCGACACATGCATCTCCGGAGCTGAGTGTTGCAATCCTGTCCATTAGATATTGATTGGTGGAATCAATAACCGGCAATACCGCAACCCGCCCTTCGGGCAGATGGGAAAGTATTATCTTCTCGTCAAGCAACTGCAATGGCCCATGCAAACGATATCCTTTGCCGGGAACGGTAAAAACATCCACCCCCCATTCGCGCAGAGTCTGTATATGCTTGTTGATAGCCGCCCGGCTCATGCCCAGCGTTTCCCCGAATTGCTCGCCGGAATGGAAATCGCCGTCCGCAAGCAGACTCACCAATTTCAAGGGAACAGTAATGTCTTTCATGACAGCACCTCTACCGCATCCACTTCGCCCTGTGCGGCAATAAACCTTACCTCGGGTTCGAGCCAAACCTTGAATTTTTCTGCTACCTGCCGCCTTACATGCCTGGCCAGGACCGCAATATCCCCACCGGTAGCCTGGCCCCTGTTAATGAGTACCAAGGCTTGTTTTTCATGCACCGCCGCAGCCCCATATCGGAAACCTTTCATAGCACATTGATCGATGAGCCAGCCCGCGGCGAGCTTCACTTCCCCTGTGGGCTGGGGATAATGGGGAGCATCGGAATACTTGCGCAGCAGATTTCGGGCAGTTTCGGCACTGACCAGCGGATTTTTAAAAAAACTGCCGGCATTACCCACTATGGCGGGATCGGGTAATTTCGCCCATCGCATGGCGCACACCGTATCGAAGATCTCGCGCGGCGTCACGCGTTCACTGTCCAGACGGGTCAACTCGCCATAGGTAAGCACCGGATGCCAGCTTTTGCTGAGAATAAAGCCAACCGCTACAATAGCGTAGCCGTCGCGATAATCACGTTTGAATATGCTGTCCCGATAGCCAAAGCAGCATTCGGCGGCAGAGAGACGTTTTTTAACGCCGCTGTTGAGCTCGAGCAGATCGACATATTCGCAGACACTCTCCACTTCGACGCCATAAGCGCCGATATTCTGAATCGGCGCCGATCCCGTACGCCCGGGAATCATCGCCAGATTTTCCAGCCCGGCCATGCCGCGATCCAGCGTAAACGATACCAGCCCATGCCAGTCTTCGCCTGCCCCCGCGTGGATATGCCAGAACTTTTCATCCTCAGTGACGCTGATTCCCATGATACGGTTAAGCAGCAGCATTCCGGCGAAATCCTCCAGGAACAAAACGTTGCTTCCCCCCCCCAGCAACAGAACGGGCAACGCTTTTTCCTGGGCTTCCTGCCAACGCGCCAGCAGATCCATCTCAGAACCGGCTGCCACAATTTCTCTCGCGGTAGCGTCTATGCCAAAGGTATTCAGGTGTTTTACCGGCACCGCGTGCGTCATCATTGTTTAACCCATATCGATCATTCATGCTTTTATTCTACCCGATTCCTCCGGCCTCGGGTGAGAGACATTTATCCTGACCCCGCTCAATGGGTATGCAGAGACAAGGCCAATAGCAAGCCGAACCGCGCAATCCTTAGCTTTACCAGAGCCGCTATGCCTCGGTGGAATTATCTTTATTAATATACAGTTGCCAATTTTTATTAATGTCTATCAGTGCAGATTCAAAAGCAACAGGGTTTTTCAAACCATTATCGGTACAATAGGCGTCAATCATGGCATTAATTTCACTATTAATTCTTTCTATATTTTTTTGATCTCTTGTTGCTATGGGATTATTTTTTTGCAGTATACTGAGTACCGCGTTCAATAAAGGATTGGCCCCTTCGCCTTTAGGAAAATAAATACCTTCTTTTTCGTTGCATGCCACACCCCAGTCATAGGCGGCTTGCCCCATGGTTTTCAGATATTCTCTGGGAAGGGACGATTCGTTTTCGCCAAGCACTCCTGGCTTATTATGAAAATAATGTATTTTGAAAGAGGTTTTAACGTCTCGATACACTGCCGCGAATATTGCGTCAATAACTTGTTCTTTATATTTTTCATCCTTTATTTTTTCTTGAAAGTCTTCCTTCAATTTTGTGAGCTGTTCAGCCATATCATTTTCAAACTGCTCGTGAGCATCCAAAATCGGTTTACATGATAGCAAAACAATCCCGTTATCTTCTGACTGGAGCGAAACGCCGCTGCGGCGTTTGTCGCTTCGCACTGATTTTATAGATGAAATCAGGTACTTTATGGATCTTGCATAACATGTTTTGGCATGCGTCAGATAGGCGATGGCATTATTCTTTACGGAGATACATTTTTCAAATATCCTTTTGTAACCTTCCGCCGGCTTTTTAGCCTCTGTTTTTTCCGACTGACTAATCCCCATTTTAGTTGATGAGCTTACATTTTTGATTATGATCATAATTAACCTAACCTCGTTAGAGAGTTATTTGTGCATTTATATAAACAGAAACTAAACTAATGGCGATTGCAAATATCGTCTATTTGATACTCCTTTGAAAAAGATAGGCAGGCTAAGTGTCGCTACCGATGTAATTATGACCCACCTACCAATGTAAATCTGACCCACCTGGGGTAACAATGGCAGCTTTAAGAAGCTGCCCATGCTGACATGTCAACATCGTGAAGCGGTGGCCCTTTTCAACGTTTCCGTTGTCCACTGTTTATCGTTTTAACGTCCGCTCATTATCGCGTCATCTGACGCACTCTTTGCCGATAACATTCCTGCCTTGCGTTTATCTTTCAGCCGGTAGCTT
Source organism: Sodalis ligni (assembly GCF_016865525.2). Lineage (NCBI taxonomy): Bacteria > Pseudomonadati > Pseudomonadota > Gammaproteobacteria > Enterobacterales > Bruguierivoracaceae > Sodalis > Sodalis ligni. The sequence continues at coordinate 6,100,845 of NZ_CP075169.1, forward strand.
TGCCCCTTTATATTAACCGTGGTTGAGTGGTGCAGTAAGCGGTCCAGGATCGCCGATGCCAGCACGTTATCGCCGAACACTTCTCCCCAGTCCACGAAGCTTTTATTCGAGGTCAGTATGATGCTCGCTTTTTCATAACGCCGATTCAGCAGCCGGAAGAACAGGCTCGCCTCTTCCCGCGTCATCGGCAGATAGCCGATTTCATCGAGGATCAGCACCCGGCTATAGCTTAACAGTTGGATCTGCCTCTCCAGGCGGTTTTCTTGTTTTGCCTTAAGCAGTGTTGCCATCAGTTTATCCAGCGGCGTGAACAGCACCCTGTGTCCACCATCCGCTGCTTTGACGCCCAGGGCCACCGCCAGATGGGTTTTCCCCACCCCCGGCGGACCCAGCAAGATAACATTTTCATTGCGCTCCACGAACGCCAGTCCCGCCAACTCGCGGATCACTTTGCGATCTATTCCCGGCTGGAAGGTGAAGTCGAACTGCTCCAGCGTTTTTATCCAGGGTAACCGGGCCTGTTTGAGCCGTGATTCCAGGCCCCGGCTACGGCGCCCGTTCCATTCCTGTGACAAGGCGCGGATCAAGAACTCCCGGTAGTTCAGTTCTTCTTTCGTGGCCTGCTCCAGCAGGTTTTCCACCGCGCCGCTCAGATGGTCCATTTTCAGCCGGGTCAGTAGGTTTTCCAGTTCGTTCATCACTGTAGTCCCTCATAGGCATCCAGCGGTCGTTGCTCTACCTGGCAGGTCCGCTGCCACAGCGCCTGGTGATGTTCCGGCACCGTCTGCCATCCGGCGGTGGCCGGTGACAACGGATGGCGGGCGATAAGCTCGTCATTGCCGTAGACGCGTAACTCGTCGTCCAGGGTAATGCGTACCGTAACCTGGCGCCCGCACCAGGCTTCGGGCAGGCTGTAGCGGTTGCCCCGCACGTCGATGTAGCCATCCCAGGCCGCTTGGCGGATATCGTGATAACTCGTATCGAACGGACCGGCGGGCAACGGTTGCAGGGCGGTTTTTTCCGCCTCGAACCGTTCTGTCGGTGTCTGATGGAACTGGCGCAGGTCGCGTTGATCGGCCTCTTGCGCCAGCCACTGGGTCAGGAGCTGATTGACGTGCGCAAAACTGTCGAACCGGCGATAGTGAACGAAGAAGTTGTGTTTCACATAACCCACCATGCGCTCCACTTTCCCTTTGGTCCTGGGCCGGTGAGGCCGGCAGGCACGGGGGATAAAGCCGTAGTGCTTCGCCAACGACTGGAAGCCGGCGTTGAAGATAACCTCGCCGGTATTATCGTGTTTGAGTACCGCGGCCTTCTGGTTATCAACCAGCACGGTTTTCACGCTGCCGCCGAAGTAACCGAACGCCTGCACCAGCGATTCGTAAGTGTGCTCCGCATCCTGGCAGGGCGCGGCGAAGACATGGAAGCGGCGCGAGTAGCCCAGCGTATTGACCGCAAAGTTGATTTTACACGGCAGGCCCGCCACTTCGGCTTCCACTTCACCCCAGTCGTGCTGCAACTGATAACCGGGCTGCGTTTCGAAGCGGACGGTTTCACGACCATGCCGGAGTTGGCGTTTGGGCTGGATATATTCCCGCAGCACGGTGGTACCGCCATCATAGCCTTGCGCCTTGATTTCCTGGAAAATCACTTGCGCGTTCCAGACATGTTCGCTCAGGCGCATATCGATAAAAGCCATATAAGGTTCAAGTTTGCGCATACGCCGCCGTGAAGGCACTTGGCGAGGACATTCAGGCTCGGACAGGTGACGCCTGACTGTGCGTTCGGAGCAGCCAATCTGACGGGCAATGTCGATAATATAAGCGCCATGAATGCGCATTTGTTTTATCATTAGATGGTCCTCTCTGCTTAACATTGCTCTTCCTTTTTCGGTGTAGGAACCTTAAAGAAAGACCATGTTGGGTGGAGTGGACAACTTTTCCGATGAATTACGACCTTATATCAGCGATGCCGACAGACATTGGAGTTACGAGTGGAGATCGCAGTTCTTTTACGTCAGGGCATGTCTATACGTGGCATTGCTCGCCAACTTTCCTGTTCCCGGCAGACCGTCCGACGCTATATCCGTATGCTGGCGTCCCCTGCCAAGGCCAGCTACAAGACCCGGGCGCCGAGGCCCGGCAAGCTTGACCCTTATAAGCCTTATATTCTTGAACGTGTGTACGCCGCCAGACCGCATTGGATCCCCGGCAGCGTCATGCTCCGTGAGATACAACTTCGGAGATATTCCGGGGGCTACAGTATGCTCAGAGCCTGTACATAGATTTGTGTAATTGCCTGATTTTGATATCTTCTATCCAACATCAAAAACAGGTTAATTTATGGACGAAAAACAGTTGCAGGCTCTGGCTAACGAATTGGCCAAAAATCTTAAAACCCCGGAAGATCTCAACCAGTTTGATCGCTTACTGAAAAAAATCAGTGTCGAGGCGGCTCTAAACGCTGAAATGACACATCACCTCGGTTACGATAAAAATCAGCCCAGGACCGGCTCCAATGCCCGCAACGGCTACTCGGCTAAGACAGTAACCACCGGCGATGGGCCACTGGAACTGCGTACTCCGCGCGATCGAGAGGGGTCCTTCGAACCGCAATTGGTGAAGAAAAACCAGACCCGGATCACCGGCATGGACAACCAGATCCTGTCGTTGTACGCCAAAGGCATGACCACCCGCGAGATCGCCGCCGCGTTTAAAGAATTGTATGACGCTGATGTTTCGCCGGCGCTGGTATCGAAGGTGACTGATGCCGTGATGGAGCAGGTTGTAGAATGGCAAAATCGGCCACTGGATACTGTCTATCCCATTGTTTACCTTGACTGTATCGTACTTAAAGTTCGGCAAGATAGCCGCGTCATCAACAAAACCGTGTTCCTGGCCCTGGGCATCAATATCGAAGGGCAGAAAGAGTTGCTGGGGATGTGGCTGGCCGAAAATGAAGGGGCAAAGTTCTGGCTGAACGTGCTGACGGAGCTGAAAAACCGCGGTCTGAACGATATTCTCATCGCCTGCGTTGACGGTCTGAAAGGCTTCCCGGACGCCATCAATGCGGTCTACCCGCAGGCGCGTATCCAGCTGTGTATCGTGCATATGGTGCGCAACAGTCTGCGGTTCGTCTCCTGGAAGGACTACAAAGCCGTCACCCGGGACCTGAAGGCCATCTATCAGGCGCCTACGGAAGAGGCTGGCTTGCAAGCGCTGGAAGCGTTCGCCAGTGCCTGGGATAACCGCTATCCGCAGATAAGCCGCAGCTGGCAGGTAAACTGGGCGAATCTTGCCACGTTCTTTGGCTACCCACCGGACATCCGCAAGGTGATCTACACGACCAACGCCATCGAGTCGCTGAACAGCGTAATCCGCCACGCGATCAAAAAGCGTAAGGTGTTCCCGACAGACGACTCAGTGAAAAAGGTGGTGTGGCTGGCGATCCAGGCAGCATCACAGAAATGGACGATGCCGCTGAAGGACTGGCGTATGGCGATGAGCCGCTTTATTATCGAGTTCGGTGACCGCCTGGACGGTCACTTCTGAGGAAAGGCATTTACACAGAATCATGTACAGGGCCTATGCTCACCGCTTTTTTACTTCACCTTAAACAACAACCGGTTGACCCGGTGGTCCGTTTTGAGACCCAGCCCGGCGAACAGATGCAGGTTGATTTCACCGTGATAAGACAAGGCCGTCACCCGTTGTTGGCTTTTGTCGCCACCCTTGGCTGGAGCAGGGCAACCTTTGTACGTTTCTACGCCTGCCAGGATACCGCCGCTTGGTGTGATGGCATCGAGCAGGCGCTGTGCGCCTTTGGCGGTACACCGCAGCACCTTCTTTTTGATAACGCGAAGACCATTATCCTTGAACGCGATGTCTATGGCGTTGGCCGCCATCGGTGGAACCCGCCGCTACTGGCGCTCGCGGAGAAGTACGGTTTTACGCCCCGCGTGTGCCGGCCTTATCGCGCGAAGACCAAGGGTAAAGTTGAGCGATTCAACCACTATTTGAAGACCAGTTTTGTCGTTCCCCTGGCGACCACGTTTAAACAGGCCGGTTTAGTCCTTGACGTGGATTCTGCCAACAGCCGTATCGGGCCATGGCTTACCACCGTCGCCAACGCCCGCAAGCATGGCACCACCGGCATTCCCCCCGAGCAGCGGCTACAGCAGGAGATTGACGTGCTGCTCCCGTTGCCGCGCGAAGGCACAGAGGTACCGTTATCGGTTGATAACCACCGGGTTTTGCCCGTGAGAGTTTTCAACATCCGCTGTCGGTCTATCAGTCGCTGCTGGAGGTGAGGTCATGAGCCTTCAGCATCAGCGGATCAGCGAACTGTGCGAGTACTTTAAGCTTGACCGCATCGCCGCCGAGTGGCCTGGATTGGCACAGAAGACGCTGGATGATACCGGAACGTTCGGCGATTTTCTGGAGCAGTTGCTTCGCCTGGAGAATGACAGCCGCAACGAGCGGCGGCGCCAGACGCTGCTGCGCCTGTCGGGTTTGCCTGCGGTCAAGACGCTGGAGCAGTTTGACTTCAAGTTTGCCAGCGGCGCACCACGGGCACAGCTGCAGGAACTGGCTGGATTGGCGTTTATCGAAAGACAGGAGAACATCGTATTACTCGGGCCTTCCGGCGTTGGCAAGAGCCATTTGGCCTGCGCGTTGGCACATAAAGTCGCGATGGCCGGACTCAGCGTACGCTTCATTACGGCGGCGGATATGATGTTGCAACTGGTCGCCGCTCACCGTCAGGGCGATTTAAAAGGCTATTTAGGCCGGTGTGTCACCAAGCCCCGATTATTGGTGATCGACGAAGTGGGTTATCTGCCGTTCGGTAAAGAAGAAGCCAATTTATTCTTCCAGGTCGTGGCCCGCCGTTATGAAACAGGCAGCGTGATATTGACGAGTAACCTGCCGTTTACGCAGTGGTCTGGGACGTTTGGCGATGATGAGACGCTGACAGCGGCGATGTTGGATCGACTGCTGCACCATGCGCATATCGTCCAAATAACCGGCCAAAGCTATCGATTAAAGACAAGCTCAAAAGTGGTCAGCTAAGGAAACCAAAGCTGGCTGAACCACAACGATAACTCGTGGGGGGGTGGGTAACTTTTACTTTGGCATGGTGGGTCACAATTCAATCGGTATTGACAGCTAAGTCAACTTTATAAATAATATATCATTTTTGGTAAGGATTTCTTTTATTTATCTTTGCGAGATTAAGTGAGATGAACTGCCTGTTCAAAAAAATCGAGTAGGAGGCGGTATTACAACCACCGTCCTCTCACACCACCATACGTACGGCTCCGTATACGGCGGTTTCCGGGTGTGCAGAGGACCTTGCATCTTCCATCGACCCTTCACCGCCACGGTCCACAGACAGCGCCCGTCAAAGCGTTACGCGCCATGCCTGGAGCCTCTGACGGAATAGCGAACCGCCTGGTTTAGCAGGCAGAAAAAAGCCCTCTGTTTTCACAGAGGGCTTCGTTCAATTGGATGCCTGGCAGTTCCCTACTCTCGCATGGGGAGACCCCACACTACCATCGGCGCTACGGCGTTTCACTGCTGAGTTCGGCATGGGGTCAGGTGGGACCACCGCGCTAGTGCCGCCAGGCAAATTTCTCGTCTCTTCCTGAGACTCGCCCTGCGGGCCAGCGCTGTGCGCTGTACAAAATCGTTCCCGACGATTTTGTCATTTCCCCCGTGCAAGGCCAACGCTCCGCGTTGTTGACAGTCCGTCAGTGCTTCGACCGACTGTTTTGTATTCTTTAGGTCCGGAACAATCGCTGAAAATTCTCTCATCGCCCTTGCGGACAACGCTCTCATCGCCCAAACACCTTAGGTGTTGTAAGGTTAAGTCTCACGGGTCATTAGTATCGGTTAGCTCAACGCATCGCTGCGCTTACACACCCGACCTATCAACGTCATCGTCTTTAACGTCCCTTCAGGTGGCCTTAAGCCACAGGGAAGACTCATCTCGAGGCAAGTTTCCCGCTTAGATGCTTTCAGCGGTTATCTCTTCCGCACGTAGCTACCGGGCAATGCCATTGGCATGACAACCCGAACACCAGTGGTGCGTCCACTCCGGTCCTCTCGTACTAGGAGCAGCCCCTCTCAATCTTCCAACGCCCACGGCAGATAGGGACCGAACTGTCTCACGACGTTCTAAACCCAGCTCGCGTACCACTTTAAATGGCGAACAGCCATACCCTTGGGACCTACTTCAGCCCCAGGATGTGATGAGCCGACATCGAGGTGCCAAACACCGCCGTCGATATGAACTCTTGGGCGGTATCAGCCTGTTATCCCCGGGTACCTTTTATCCGTTGAGCGATGGCCCTTCCATTCAGAACCACCGGATCACTAAGACCTGCTTTCGCACCTGCTCGAGCCGTCACTCTCGCAGTCAAGCTAGCTTATGCCTTTGCACTAACCTCACGATGTCCGACCGTGATTAGCTAACCTTCGTGCTCCTCCGTTACTCTTTAGGAGGAGACCGCCCCAGTCAAACTACCCACCAGACACTGTCCTCGACCCCGATTAGGGGCCGGAGTTAGAACATCAAACATTAAAGGGTGGTATTTCAAGGTTGGCTCCATAAGGACTGGCGTCCCTACTTCACTGCCTCCCACCTATCCTACACATCAAGGCTCAATGTTCAGTGTCAAGCTATAGTAAAGGTTCACGGGGTCTTTCCGTCTTGCCGCGGGTACACTGCATCTTCACAGCGAGTTCAATTTCACTGAGTCTCGGGTGGAGACAGCCTGGCCATCATTACGCCATTCGTGCAGGTCGGAACTTACCCGACAAGGAATTTCGCTACCTTAGGACCGTTATAGTTACGGCCGCCGTTTACCGGGCTTCGATCAAGAGCTTCTCCTTACGGATAACCCCATCAATTAACCTTCCGGCACCGGGCAGGCGTCACACCGTATACGTCCACTTTCGTGTTTGCACAGTGCTGTGTTTTTAATAAACAGTTGCAGCCAGCTGGTATCTGCGACTGGCTTCAGCTCGGGAAGCAAGTTCCTCCACCTAATGCCAGCGTGCCTTCTCCCGAAGTTACGGCACCATTTTGCCTAGTTCCTTCACCCGAGTTCTCTCAAGCGCCTCGGTATTCTCTACCTGACCACCTGTGTCGGTTTGGGGTACGATTCGATGTGACCTGGTGCTTAGAGGCTTTTCCTGGAAGCGTAGCATCAACCCCTTCGCCACCGTGGTGGCTCGTCATCACGCCTCAGTGTTATAAGAGAACGGATTTTCCTGTCCTCTCCACCTGCACGCTTGAACCGGGACAACCGTCGCCCGGCCGGTCTAGCTTTCTCCGTCCCCCCTTCGCAGTCACACCCAGTACAGGAATATTAACCTGTTTCCCATCGACTACGCCTTTCGGCCTCGCCTTAGGGGTCGACTCACCCTGCTCCGATTAACGTTGAACAGGAACCCTTGGTCTTCCGGCGAGCGGGCTTTTCACCCGCTTTATCGTTACTTATGTCAGCATTCGCACTTCTGATACCTCCAGCAACCCTCACAGGCCACCTTCTCAGGCTTACAGAACGCTCCTACCCAACGGGCGTATCCTTAAGTCAACTCGACGTCATGAACGCATTGACGTCGCTGCGCTCCGTCAATCGTCTTTACCGCACAATTGTCTTAAGTGATACGCCCGCTGCCGCGGCTTCGGTGCATGGTTTAGCCCCGTTACATCTTCCGCGCAGGCCGACTCGACCAGTGAGCTATTACGCTTTCTTTAAATGATGGCTGCTTCTAAGCCAACATCCTGGCTGTCTATGCCTTCCCACATCGTTTCCCACTTAACCATGACTTTGGGACCTTAGCCGGCGGCCTGGGTTGTTTCCCTCTTCACGACGGACGTTAGCACCCGCCGTGTGTCTCCCGTGATAACATTCTTCGGTATTCGCAGTTTGCATCGGGTTGGTAATCCGGGGTGGACCCCTAGCCGAAACAGTGCTCTACCCCCGAAGATGAATTCACGAGGCGCTACCTAAATAGCTTTCGGGGAGAACCAGCTATCTCCCGGTTTGATTGGCCTTTCACCCCCAGCCACAAGTCATCCGCTAATTTTTCAACATTAGTCGGTTCGGTCCTCCAGTTAGTGTTACCCAACCTTCAACCTGCCCATGGCTAGATCACCGGGTTTCGGGTCTATACCCTGCAACTATACGCCCAGTTAAGACTCGGTTTCCCTACGGCTCCCCTATGCGGTTAACCTTGCTACAGAATATAAGTCGCTGACCCATTATACAAAAGGTACGCAGTCACCCCATCACTAAGCCCCCTCTGCTTATTTTGTCGGTTGGGCGTCGCTTTCGCTCCGCCTACCGCACCTTTAGCAAAGGATGCATATGCAGCTTCACCACTGGCTTAGTGATGGGGCTCCACTGCTTGTACGTACACGGTTTCAGGTTCTGTTTCACTCCCTCGCCGGGGTTCTTTTCGCCTTTCCCTCACGGTACTGGTTCACTATCGGTCAGTCAGGAGTATTTAGCCTTGGAGGATGGTCCCCATCTTCAGACAGGATATCACGTGTCCCGCCCTACTCATCGAACCCACAACCTCTGCACCTTCGGATACGGGCTATCACCCTCTGTCGCCGGACTTTCCAGACCGTTCTCCTGATGCAAAAGCTGATGGTGGTTCTGGGCTGTTCCCCGTTCGCTCGCCGCTACTGGGGGAATCTCGGTTGATTTCTTTTCCTCGGGGTACTGAGATGTTTCAGTTCCCCCGGTTCGCCTCATTGCGCTATGGATTCACGCAATGATAGTGCAACGAATTGCACTGGGTTTCCCCATTCGGACATCGCCGGCTAATAACGCTTCATATCAGCTTACCGACGCTTTTCGCAGATTAGCACGTCCTTCATCGCCTCTGACTGCCTAGGCATCCACCGTGTACGCTTAGTCACTTAACCTCACAACCCTAAAGTGTTTGTTCTGTCCGACCGGCTGCACGACTACATGGCCGCGTTGCTCCGGTACTCGAAATCCTCATGGACATACAGTCCACTCCGGTTTCTCCGTGCCGGGCGCCTTGCCCTGCAGTCGTTCGCTCAGTCTTGCTTCGGCGCGGCCTGTTACGGACATCGCCAGCGTTGGACAGAGGCTGTTATCGACATAACAGCATTCTAGGTTTGCTTGCTTTGAGAGACTCGCATACTGATTTTGCTCAGCATGTTTTTTTCAAATTTTCAGCTTGTTCCGGATTGTTAAAGAGCAGTATTTCGCAGCATACTTAACACGCGTTCACCCGCAGGCGTCGCCATATCAGTGTGCTCTGAAATAATTAAAGAAAAACCAGACAATCTCTCATTTCGCGGCGCGAAATGGTGGAGCTAAGCGGATCGAACCGCTGACCCCTGCGTGCAAAGCAGGTGCTCTCCCAGCTGAGCTATAGCCCCAAGTCGTTTCTCACCTTTTAGTAACGAATTGCTTCTTTTCAACGCCGAAAGCCGCGCATCAATAATGAATACGAAGCCTTTTCTTTGAGAGAGAATTCAACTCGATAGCCCATTCGTTTCCAGGCAAGGCGCGGGGTCACGAAGTTTATAATAATAAACGAGTGGCGCCGCAACGCAGCATGGGAAGGAATGGTAGGCCTGAGTGGACTCGAACCACCGACCTCACCCTTATCAGGGGTGCGCTCTAACCACCTGAGCTACAAGCCTATAGAAGGTTTTTCTTGCTCAATACTGTTATCAGACAATCTGTGTGGACACGTCACTTGACGCATATCTTTCGGTAAGGAGGTGATCCAACCGCAGGTTCCCCTACGGTTACCTTGTTACGACTTCACCCCAGTCATGAATCACAAAGTGGTAAGCGCCCTCCCGAAGGTTAAGCTACCTACTTCTTTTGCAACCCACTCCCATGGTGTGACGGGCGGTGTGTACAAGGCCCGGGAACGTATTCACCGTGGCATTCTGATCCACGATTACTAGCGATTCCGACTTCATGGAGTCGAGTTGCAGACTCCAATCCGGACTACGACGCACTTTGTGAGGTCCGCTGGCTCTCGCGAGTTCGCTTCTCTTTGTATGCGCCATTGTAGCACGTGTGTAGCCCTACTCGTAAGGGCCATGATGACTTGACGTCATCCCCACCTTCCTCCGGTTTGTCACCGGCAGTCTCCTTTGAGTTCCCACCATTACGTGCTGGCAACAAAGGATAAGGGTTGCGCTCGTTGCGGGACTTAACCCAACATTTCACAACACGAGCTGACGACAGCCATGCAGCACCTGTCTCACAGTTCCCGAAGGCACATTCGCATCTCTGCAAATTCCTGTGGATGTCAAGAGTAGGTAAGGTTCTTCGCGTTGCATCGAATTAAACCACATGCTCCACCGCTTGTGCGGGCCCCCGTCAATTCATTTGAGTTTTAACCTTGCGGCCGTACTCCCCAGGCGGTCGATTTAACGCGTTAGCTCCGAAAGCCACGGCTCAAGGCCACAACCTTCAAATCGACATCGTTTACTGCGTGGACTACTGGGGTTTCTAATCCTGTTTGCTCCCCACGCTTTCGCACCTCAGCGTCAGTAATGGACCAGTGAGCCGCCTTCGCCACTGGTGTTCTTCCGAATATCTACGAATTTCACCTCTACACTCGGAATTCCACTCACCTCTTCCATACTCAAGATAGCAGTATCAAAGGCAGTTCCAGAGTTGAGCTCTGGGATTTCACCTCTGACTTAACTATCCGCCTACGTGCGCTTTACGCCCAGTAATTCCGAACAACGCTAGCCCCCTTCGTATTACCGCGGCTGCTGGCACGGAGTTAGCCGGTGCTTCTTCTGCGGGTAACGTCAATGATTGAATCTATTCAACCCAACCCCTTCCTCCCCGCTGAAAGTGCTTTACAACCCGAAGGCCTTCTTCACACACGCGGCATGGCTGCATCAGGCTTGCGCCCATTGTGCAATATTCCCCACTGCTGCCTCCCGTAGGAGTCTGGACCGTGTCTCAGTTCCAGTGTGGCTGGTCATCCTCTCAGACCAGCTAGGGATCGTCGCCTAGGTGAGCCGTTACCCCACCTACTAGCTAATCCCATCTGGGTTCATCCGATGGTGTGAGGCCCTAAGGTCCCCCACTTTGGTCTTGCGACGTTATGCGGTATTAGCTACCGTTTCCAGTAGTTATCCCCTCCATCGGGCAGATCCCCAGACATTACTCACCCGTCCGCCGCTCGCCGGCAAAGTAGCAAGCTACTTCCCGCTGCCGCTCGACTTGCATGTGTTAGGCCTGCCGCCAGCGTTCAATCTGAGCCATGATCAAACTCTTCAATTAAAAGCTTGATGCTCAAAGAATCTACTGTTTCATTCATTACTGAATTAACTGGTAAACACTCTAAGACTTGTATTGTTGTGTTTCGATACGGTCTTGTGAGTGCCCACACAGATTGTCTGATAAATTGTTAAAGAGCATGGCCGGGGAGGTCTAAATCTCACCTGGCGCGGGTTGCGTATATTACGTTTTCCCGCTGAAGAGTCAAGCTTTTATTTGTTTTAACAAAGCGCTTTTCCCTTCCCGACCCGGTCCGTCGCAACGGTTAATCCCGGTCAGTGGAGGCGCATTATAGGGACTTCCCGAGGCGTGGCAAGCGCTTATTGCAGATTTTTCGCTGACAGGCTAATTCTTACTCAAGACGGCGTCGTCATAGACAATTTCTCCAGTGAAAAGAAGCCATAACGCTGCAATACCGGCAACAATTCCATCGATTGCGGCGTCATGGTTAAACAATAGGCTTTATTTTCACTCGTAGAGCCGGTACCGGTTATTTCATGTGCGATAAGCCAGGCCGCGCGTTTCGCAATCGCGGAACCTGAATCCACCAGCCGGGTGCCATCAGGCAACACCGCTTTGAGCTCCTCCGCCAACAGGGGGAAATGGGTACAGCCCAGCACCACCGTATCGGGCGGCTCGACTAGCCGCAGCCAGGGCCGCAGAATTTTTTGCAAAACGGGGAGCGCAATGGTTTCACCATGCAGTTTGGCTTCCGCCAATTCAACCAGTTCGGCTGAACCCAAGGTGATGATATGGCAGTCGGCGGCAAACTTGGCGATCAAATCATGGGTATAGGTACGGTGTACCGTGGCGCGGGTAGCCAATAAGCCGACGATGCCATTGCGAGTAAGTTTGGCGGCAGGCTTGATCGCAGGCACCACGCCGACGATCGGGCAGGCAAAACGCTCCCGTAAAGCGGGTAAGGAGATAGTGCTGGCGGTATTACAGGCCACAATCACCATATCCAGCGCGTGCAATTGCTGAACAGCTGCGACGATATTGACCACTCGCTCGACAATAAAGTCTTCCGGCTTTTCGCCATAGGGGAACTCTTCATTATCGAAAACATAGATATAATGCGGATCCGGCAGTAACTCCCGCACTTCATCATAAATGGATAAACCACCCACCCCCGAATCAAAAATCAGGATGGTGGGTCGTTTTGTCTTGCTACCGTCAGAAGGAATAGGTTCCCGTGAGATAAAATTCTCGTCCTGCGGTCTGGTAGCCATAAGCTGTCTCATACTCTTTATCAAACAGATTGGCTATTCTACCACGAACCGTCAGGTGTGGCGTTAACGGATAAGAAGCGGCTATGTCCCATAAACTGACGCCCCCCATCTTCACCACCTGTTCAGTGTTATAATCCGTGTCATAACGCTGGCCGAGGTAATGGTAGTTAAGAGACCAGTCAATGGACGCCACTTGCCAATCCAACTGGTATTTTATCTGCTGCTTGGCCCGGCGGGCCAGGATCTGGTCCGTGGTGGCGTCTCGGGGATCCAGATATTCCAGGGTTAATTGATGCCGGAGCGGGCCGGTATCTACCGAGGCGGTCCATTCCACCCCTTTGATACGGGCTTTGCCGATATTGTAGTAGGTGTCATTCGCCGTATCGTAATCAATCAGGTTGTCGATATCGTTGCGATAAGCCGAGATACGCCAGTCCACCGGACCTGTCAGTCCTTCAACGCCGCCTTCCCATTGTTTGCTCTCTTCGGGATCCAGGTTGGCGTTACCGCCATAAGCGCCGTAGAGCTGGCCCAGGTTCGGCGCCTTGTACGCGGTGCCGTAAGAGCCGATCAGGCGGTAGCCTTCGATAAACTCCCAGGCGGCGCTGCTTTGCCAGGTACCGTGCCAGCCAAATTGTGAATTGTCATCTCCCCGCACCGCGCCTTCTAATGTCACCGGTCCGAAAAGCTGCTGCGTCGTGGCATAGATGCCTGTGTTGTGCTGCTCGTAGCCATCGGTGAGGTAGTCGGTACCGGGCTCGGTTGTCTGTTTCTGCCAATCCACCCCGGCGCTGACCAGACCGTGAGTGACCTGGAGGGTATTGCCCCATTGCAGGTTGTATTGATCGGAATCGTCCAGTGTAGCGGAAGCCGAATAGGGTCCGTATTTGGGATCGTAGTTATAGTCCTTGGTATGGCTATAACTGTATGAGAGCTGGGAGGCGTATATACCTTCCTGAAAACGCAGGCCGGTATCATAGGTGCGGCTATATAACTGGCGGGTATCGAGCAGCGCATCTTCATGCGCCGGGTCGGTATAGGCATAGGTGCCGTCATAAGCGGTACGATTGTCGTAGCCATACACCCGCGCAAAACCGCTGAACTGTTGATTGAACGTATGATCCAACGACGCGAACAGGGTCTTGCTCATGAATCCGTCCCGGTCGGGCTGCGCCGGATCGCCATAAGGGTCGGGCAAATTGGCCTGCACATCGAATCCGCGGGTATAGGTGTAATTTCCCGCCACCGTGGCCACGGTATTATCCCCCAGCCGCTGCTGAGTGGACCCATCGTAACTTTGGTAACCCTTTGAACCCATGCCGGCGCTCAGGGTGGTTCCGGGTTTTTCGCGGGTGGTGATGATATTGACCACCCCGCCGATGGCGTCCGAGCCGTAGACGGCGGAGCGCGGACCGCGGATAAATTCGATGCGCTGAACCAGAGAGATGGGAATTTGGCTAAGATCGGATGAGCCGGAAATCCCAGCCTGATTCAAACGCACGCCATCGATGAGCACCAGGGCGTGACTGGAATTGGTGCCGCGAATGAACAGAGAGCTTTGCTGTCCCAGTCCGCCGTATTGCGCGATATCCACGCCCGGTAAACGGCTTAAGGCTTCAGCTACCGATTTGATTTGGCCACGGTCGATATCCTCGCGTGTCACGACGCTGGTGGGCGCCAGCACTGATGAAACCGGCTGTGGAAAACGATTTGCCGAAACAATAAGTGTGTCATTACTGCCGTTTGGAGCGTTGTTATCCTGCGCCCACCCGGAGAATGTCGTAACGGACAATGCCGCCAGAACGGTATTTTTGATAGTCAACATTGACGTAGCATCCAATAGATAAAATAGGATGCCGCAGGTTCCGTGTTTGATAGCACGCGATAAACAGGGATATTGCGACGAAATACCGGCAGGTTTTCGGGCTTGGGATGTGTTTAACACCAGGCGACGACTTCCCGTCGAAAAGACAGTGTCTGCTTCCGCTATCGCCCTGACGTCCCCTCACCGCTGCGCGTCAGCTCCAGCTTAGAACTGGATTCCCTTTTAACTCACAAGAGACCGGGCAAATATCCTACAATCAAAGGGATAATTATGTCTATAGAACTCATTAGGTAAGAAATTATAAATTGAACAGCATTGGACATCACCCGTTTATCCCCTACAATCCCCACAAACCGATAAAGTTGGCCTATATCGACGAGAAATCATCATGACTACCGAGACGTTGCCTATCGACGCTTACGAAACGCAATTGGCTGAAAAAGCCGCCCGACTAAAAGCGATGATGGCAGCTTACCGGGCGCCGGAGCCGGAAATATTCCGTTCACCGGTAAATCATTACCGGATGCGAGCCGAATTCAGGATTTGGCATGAAGAGCAGGACCTCTACCACATCATGTTTGATCCGCTCACCAAAGAGCGTATCCGCATCGATTTCTTTGCCGCCGGCAGCGAGTTAATCAATCGGTTGATGACGGCAATGATCCAGGCCTTGCGCCTTTCGCCGGTTTTACGCCGTAAGCTTTTTCAGCTGGATTATCTCACCACCATGAGCGGTGAAGCGGTCATCACGCTGATATACCACCGTCCGTTGGATGACGAATGGCGCGAGGCCGCCGCAGCGCTGCGGGATGGATTGCGGGCGCAGGGTTTTGCGGTAAATCTCATCGGCCGGGCCGCCAAAACCAAAATTTGCCTGGACCGGGATTATGCGGATGAAAGATTGCCGGTATCGGGAAGGGAACTCATCTACCGGCAGATTGAAAACAGCTTTACCCAGCCGAATGCCGCCGTCAATATCCATATGCTGGAGTGGGCGCTGGCGGCAACCCAAAACGCCCAGGGAGACTTGCTGGAGCTGTACTGCGGCAACGGGAATTTTTCGCTGGCGCTGGCGCGTAACTTTGAGCGGGTACTGGCGACGGAGATAGCCAAGCCTTCGGTGGAAGCGGCACAGTATAATATTGCCGCCAACCATATCGGCAATGTGCAGATCATCCGCATGTCGGCGGAGGAGTTTACCCAGGCCATGCAGGGTGTGCGGGAATTTACCCGGCTGAAAGATATCGACCTGGCCAGTTACCGCTGCGAGACTATTTTTGTCGATCCGCCGCGCAGCGGGTTGGATGACGCCACGGTGGAGCTGGTCCGGTGTTATCCGCGCATCCTGTATATCTCGTGCAATCCCGAGTCATTGTGCCGCAATTTGGAATCCCTTTCTCAAACTCACGACATCATACGCATGGCGCTGTTTGATCAATTCCCTTACACCCGCCATATGGAATGCGGCGTCTTATTGACGGCAAAAATGCCTGAATAAACGGCGCCCGTGTCAAGGCGCCCTATGCTGCCGATTTCCGTATCGGCGAAAAATCATTTCCCGTCATTATCGCCTTTGCTGTCCCCCATGACCGCGAATGCCTCCGTGCAGGAGGCGAATTTCCTCATCCTGATGGCCAATCCTGGGTCCCGTCCCTCCAAGGCTTGAATAAATTTTTACCGCCTTGATCGATATGTGACATGCATCATATCAAAAATCCAATGTAAATTTAAAATATACTTTCACATTAAATAAAATGACGTTTTGTTTTTCAATGGGGTGAAGGGATGTCTCGGACAAACTATCGATGGGTGATATGCGCATTGCTGTTTTTTGGTACCACCATAAATTATCTCGACCGGCAAGTGTTAAGCCTGTTAGAACCGGCATTAGCCAAAGAATTCAGTTGGAGTAACAGCGACTACGCAAATATAGCGGCAGTGTTTCAATTCACTTACGCTATCGGGATGCTGTTTGCCGGGCGGTTTGTCGATTTTACCGGAAGCAAGACAGGGTACGCCTGGGTATTAGGCATTTGGTCCCTTGGCGCGGTATTGCATGCCTTTGTAGCGCAGATAGGGGGAGGAATTTCCGCTATGCTGTCCTCATTGAGTATAACTGTGCCCATAACGATAGCCGGATTTATGTTCGCCCGACTGGTTCTAGGATTGGGAGAATCGGGAAACTTCCCTTGCGCCATTAAAGCCGTCGCCGAATGGTTCCCCAAGAAAGAGCGCTCTTTCGCCACCGGCATATTTAATTCGGGGGCCAATGTAGGCGCCATCCTCGCTCCTTTGGTCGTTCCATGGTTAGCCGCCCAATGGGGATGGGAATCAACGTTTGCCATTGTAGGTGTTATTGGCTTTGTTTGTTTATTCTTTTGGAAAAGATTGTTTGATTTGCCGTTGAAATTATTTACCAAAGGTAAATTGAATCAGGCTGAATACAATTATATCTCCGAAGATGTGGATTCAAAACAAAACCGGGAACAGGAACACGAAAAGATCTCCTGGTTCAGCTTGTTGGCCTATCGCCAAACCTGGGCATTCGCCATCGGTAAATTCTTAACCGACGGGGTATGGTGGTTCTTTATGTTCTGGCTGCCGGCCTATCTGACCGCCCAATACAAGATGAGCGGTACACAGATGATGCTGCCCATCGCGACAATTTATTGTATGACAATGGTGGGCAGTATCGGCGGCGGCTGGCTTCCCGCCATGTTCATGAAAAAAGGCCTTAATCCTTATGTTGCCCGTATGCGGGCTATGCTCTTTATCGCCGTATTTCCGCTCTCCGCCCTATTAGCCCAGCCATTGGGTCATGCGGGATTCTGGATGCCGGTTATCTTGATTGGTATTGCCGCTTCCGCTCATCAGGCATGGTCCGCAAATCTATTTACCACTGTATCCGATATGTTTCCTAACAAAGCCGTTGCCTCAGTGATTGGTATCGGCGGCATGGCGGGTGGATTCGGCGGTGTGGCCGTTACCAAGGTCGCCGGCGCGCTGTTCGACCATTACCAGGCGCTGGGAGAAATTAACGTGGGTTACGGCATTATGTTTATGTTTTGCGGATTAGCTTACCTGTTTGCCTGGGCATTGATGAAAACGCTGGTGCCTCGATTTAAAGTCATTGAATTTGGTTAATGTTATTTAAATGTAACTGACGCTACGCAGTCGTACTCTCTAATATCAACGAATACAGCTTGATTGCACAACATATATTTGTGCTTTCAAGCTGTGAAGCAGCATCTCCCTCATCCTGCGGTCGGGTTATAATTTATATATTCATTTTAAAAATACATCCGGCCGAATTTCCTCGCGGCCATCTTCGTTACCAATATCTAACAACCAATTATCCGTTTTAACTTAATACATACCTCCATCAACCTTATTTTTCCGGCAGTGAAAACATATATTTCGCCTGCGCAGCCGATGCGGTAGATAAATATTTTGTTTCCATCATTGCATTGACACAATTGAAACAGATAGGTATGCATTGAGGTATCGCTTATTATCTCTTGCGGAGCAATTACATTAATGGCAACGTCAACATCCAAAGACCAGCAGCATGCCGCTTTGGCGGCGCGCTACGGCTCTGAATTGCCGCCCGAATGCGGCCCATGGAACGAAACCATCGCCGCTTTGCTGTCTCATCGCTCGGTACGGAAATATCTACCCAAACCATTACCGGATAATACGGTGACAACGCTCGCCGCTGCCGCCCAATCGGCCGCAACGTCATCTAATTTGCAAACCTGGTCGCTGATTGCCGTAACGGATCCTGCGCTTAAAGCACGTTTGTCCGCGGTTGCCGCTGGACAGAAACACATTATTGAATGCCCGCTATTTCTGGTGTGGGTGGCTGATTTATCAAGGCTGCGCCGCGTCGGCGAACAAAAACAACAGCAGTTGGCGGCATTAAATTACCTGGAAATGCTACTGGTAGCCACCATTGACGCGGCGCTGGCAGCGCAGAATGCGGTGGTGGCGGCCGAATCCCTGGGATTGTCCACCGTCTATATCGGCGCGCTACGTAACGATACCCAGCGGGTGGCGGCTGAACTGGATTTGCCGGATAGCGCGGTTGGCGTGTTCGGATTATGTGTGGGCTATGCCGATCACAGCGTTCCCGCCGAGGTTAAACCGCGCTTACCCCAATCGGTGGTGGTCCATCGGGATCTGTATGATGTCGCGGGCGAACCGGCCCGGTTGGACATCTATGACCAAGACCTGGCCGAGTTCAGCCGGCGAAATGAACTGTCGGTGAGTAATTGGACCAATCGGGTGATTGCGCGAACCAAAGAGCTCGGGGCGATGGCGGGACGAGATAAATTAGCCGCGGCACTGCGCGCGCTGGGATTCCCTTTGAGTTAAAGACAAATGATTAAAAAGGTATTAGTGCGAAAATGCTTTGATATATGTTCTATGGTTTCTAGTAGACACTACCCGGTTTATATGTAACTGAAATTGCATAGTTAATGGCTATGGAAGGCGTAATGCTGATTAAAAATCCTGGTCCTCACCAGAACGGTCTAGCCGTTTTAATTTTCGTCCGATCCAAAACACCAGCACTACCGCCAGGATGGCCGGCACAAAATTGGAACCGATGGCCGGATACTCCGCCCGGATAATGGCGCTATAAAGCAACAGACCCAGTAGGAAACTCGCCGCGGCCAGAGAAGGAAATCCCTGGGGCATGGCGCGATCCTGGTAATGCTGATGCAGGCAGTACACCGACAGCACCAACGTTATAATGGGGAAAATGGAAAAGGGCACAATGGAACTGAATATGGCCGCGAAGGCGCCATTGATGGATAAGCCGGCGATCAATGCCAGGACTAATATTCCTTTTTCTCCGAGGGGTTTGTTCGTCATATCACCTACCTGCTTTCATCAAGAGAAAGGGCGGCCGCTTTTTCCTGCTCCCGGCGATACCAGTAAAAGGCCCCCTTTGAAATCATTCGCAGCTGCAATACCAGGCGCTCTTCCAGTTCACGACGCTCTTTGATGTCCACATCAAGCGCTTCGGCGCCGGCATTGAAGACAATGATGACCATTGCCTCGGCCTGGGCCTCGGTGAAACTGCGCGGCATATGATTTTCAATTTCGAGATAGTCGGCAAGTTCCGCGATAAAATGCTGGATTTCACGGGCGACGGCGGCGCGAAAGGCGCTGGAGGTGCCTGACCGTTCACGAAGCAACAGGCGAAAAGCATTGGGATTATTGCCGATAAACTCCATAAAGGTGGCGACCGAGGTGCGAATGACGCTGCCGCCCTTGGCAATGCGCTGACGCGCCTGGCGCATCAGTTGACGCAGCATCAGGCCGCTTTCATCCACCATGGTGAGGCCCAGCTCATCCACATCGCGGAAATGGCGATAAAAGGACGTTGGCGCGATGCCGGCTTCACGGGCAACTTCACGCAGGCTCAGGCTGGCAAAACTGCGCTCGGCGCTTAATTGGCTGAACGCCGCTTCGACAAGAGAACGCCGGGTCCGCTCTTTTTGTTGCGCTCTGACGCCCATAATTCAGTCCAGCCCTCACACCCATAAAAAACCACTATATCAAAATTTGTTGCAACCGCGTTGATACAAAATCTGAATTTTACTAAAAACGCCCTAACCCCGCGTCCGTTAACAACTGGAATAAGAAAAAGCCTTCGGGCGTTGGGATATTAGGTCTACAATGTTACATTAACGTTGTGAATTTGTTTGATGACAGGTTTGACCCGAATGCAACCAGAATACGATTATGATGCCATTATTATCGGCTCCGGTCCCGGCGGCGAGGGTGCCGCCATGGGATTAACCAAACAGGGTGCCCGCGTCGCGGTGATTGAACGCTATAACAGCGTCGGCGGCGGTTGCACCCATTGGGGCACGATTCCGTCAAAAGCACTGCGTCAGGCGGTAAGCCGAATTATTGAATTCAACCAAAACCCCCTTTACAGTGGCAGCGCCCATTTGCCTCGGGCCAGTTTTGCCGATATCCTCCATCACGCCGATATGGTCATCAAGCAGCAAATTCGCATGCGGCAGGGATTTTATGAACGCAACCAGTGCCAGATCATTACCGGTGACGCCAGCTTTGTCGATGCCCATACGGTGAAGGTCCACTATCCGGATAATTCGGTAGAAATGTTCAGCGCGGCTCATATTGTTATTGCCTGTGGCTCTCGGCCTTACCACCCCCAAAATGTGGACTTTAATCATCCCCGCATTTACGACAGTGATTCTATTCTGGATTTAAAACACGATCCCCAGCACGTGATTATCTATGGCGCCGGGGTTATCGGCTGTGAATACGCGTCAATTTTTCGGGGATTGAACGTTAAAGTCGACTTAATCAATACCCGCGATCGGCTGCTGGCCTTCCTTGATCAGGAAATGTCGGATGCGCTTTCCTACCATTTCTGGGAAAACGGCGTGGTGATTCGCCACAATGAAGAATACGAACAGATTGAAGGCACCGATCAAGGCGTTGAGGTCCATTTCCGGTCAGGAAAACGGATGCGCGCCGATTGCCTGCTGTATGCCAACGGACGTACCGGTAATACCGACTCGCTGGCGCTGGAAAATATCGGATTGGAAGCGGACAGCCGGGGCCTGATCAAAGTCAACAGCATGTATCAGACCGCCATATCGCATATTTATGCCGTCGGCGATGTCATCGGTTACCCGAGCCTGGCATCTGCGGCTTACGATCAGGGTCGTATTGCGGCGCAGGTCATCATCAAGGGACAAGCCAACGTACAGTTGATTGAAAATATTCCTACCGGAATTTATACCATTCCGGAGATCAGTTCCGTGGGTAAAACCGAGCAGGAACTGACGATGCTGAAAGTCCCTTACGAAGTGGGGCGAGCGCAGTTCAAACATCTGGCGCGGGCGCAAATTGTCGGGATGAACGTGGGCAGCCTGAAAATCCTTTTTCATCGCGATACCCGGCAAATCCTGGGCATTCATTGCTTCGGCGAGCGCGCCGCTGAAATTATCCATATCGGCCAGGCTATTATGGAACAAAAGGGCGAAGGCAATACTCTCGATTATTTCGTGAATACTACCTTCAATTATCCCACCATGGCGGAAGCGTATCGGGTCGCGGCCTTGAATGGATTAAACCGCCTCTTTTAGCGGATTGGCGCCCATATAGGTCTGCATATGAACGCGGATTGACTCGGCCAGCTGTTCATAGCGCGCGCGCAGCGGCGAACCGGGACGATATACCAAGGCAATGGTGCGTTTCGGTTCAGGTTTGTAGCAGGGCAGATAGCATACGCCGTCACGTTTACGTTCGTTGGGTACCGCCAGCGCGGGCAGCAGGGTAATGCCGCTGCCGGCGGCCACCATGTTGCGCAGGGTTTCCAGACTGGTGGCCCGGAAATGGGTGTCTTCATCGGCGCCTGCCTGGAAACAGAATCCCAAAGCCTGATCCCGCAGGCAATGCCCATCCTCCAGCATCAACAGCTTTTCCCCCGCCAGGTCGGACATCGGTACCCGATCGCGATCCGCCCAGCGATGATCGGTATAAATGGCCAAAAGCATCGGCTCGTCGAACAGCGGAATTTCGATGAAGGCTTCCGATTCTTTAACCAACGCCAGGATCGCGCAATCGAGCTTGCCGCTGTCCAATTGCAGCAATAGCTGGCTGGTCTGGGCTTCGTGCAGGTACATTTCCAGTTTTGGAAATGTCTCATGGAGTGTCGGAATAATATGCGGCAGCAAATAGGGACCGACAGTGGGGATCAGGCCAATATGCAACGGGCCGGACATGGACTCCCCCTGCTGACTGGCCATCTCGCGCAGGATTTTTACTTCACGCAATATCGTCCGGGCCTGCTCCACCAGCAGAAGTCCGGCCTGGGTGAACAGCACTTTGCGGCTGGTGCGCTCCAGCAACATAACCCCTAGCTCGTCTTCCAGCTTCCGAATCTGACCGCTCAGTGTGGGCTGGCTGACATGGCTGGCATCGGCGGCTCGTCGGAAATGACGATGCTCCGCCAAGGCCACCAGATACTCAAGGTCGCGAATATTCATTAACATCCTCCAATCCGCGATAGTTCGCGTCGATAGATAGGATAGCAATCAACGATTATACCTATCAATAGTAAATATCAATAATACCCCCAACGCAGTATGACATGCTGTTTAATCTTTTTTTCCTTTTTATCGATGGAGTTTCTATGATAAATGCCCGTGAAGGTAAAACCGTGCCGCAGGTAATATTTCACACCCGCAAGGACGACAATTGGCTCGATTTGACTTCAGACGATCTGTTCAAAAACAAAACCGTCATCGTTTTTTCATTGCCGGGCGCTTTCACTCCCACCTGCTCTTCCAGCCACCTGCCTCGTTATAATGAGCTGGCCGGGCTATTTCATCAGCATGGTGTTGACAGTATTTTGTGTATTTCGGTGAACGATACGTTCGTGATGAACGCCTGGCAAGCCGATCAAAACGCCGGGCATATCACCTTTATTCCCGACGGCAACGGCGAATTCACTAAAGGCATGGGGATGCTGGTTGAAAAAGCCGACTTGGGATTTGGGCCGCGCTCATGGCGCTATTCCATGCTGGTACGGGATGGCATTGTAGAAAAAATGTTTGTCGAGCCAAACAAACCCGGCGACCCGTTTGAGGTCTCCGACGCCGATACCATGCTGTGTTACCTGGCGCCGGAATGTAAAGTCCAGGAGTCCGTCTCGCTCTTTACCAAGCCGGGATGTCCCTTCTGCGCCAAGGCCAAGCAGATGCTGCAGGACCACGGCATTCAGTATGAGGAGATCTCTTTGGGCAAAGACGCTACTACCGTAAGCCTTAGGGCCATGACCGGACGCGCCACGGCACCGCAGGTCTTTATCGGCGGACGCCATATTGGCGGCAGCGAAGAGCTGGAAAGCTATCTGCTGCAGCCGGCTTGAGGTTGTCTATGCGGGCTCACGCCCGCCGAGAGGGTTGACAATGTGTCCGGTCGAGCAGGCTAAGGGACTGAAGGTTATTTAGCATCAAGGCGCTTGTGCGCTTCGTCAATGGCGGATGATACCTGCCGCGGGGACACGCCGCCTTTTGCCGAGCGCTTATCCAGACAGGAACGCAATGAAAGCGCCGGATAGACATCTTCGGCAATGACCGGACTGAATGCCTGCAACGCCGCCAGCGGCATCTCTTCCAGGGGCAGCGTCTGTTTTATCGCTTCCACTACCGCCTCACCGACGATATGGTGAGCTTCCCGGAAAGGCACGCCTTTGGCAACCAGATAATCGGCCAGCTCAGTGGCATTGGCATAGCCCTGCTGGGCCGCTTCCCGGCAGCGTTCGCGTTTGACCTGCAGGCCGTCCAGGACCAGTGCCGCCATATGCAGGCAGTCCAGCCAGGTATCCATGGCATCGAACAACCCTTCCTTGTCTTCCTGCATATCTTTGTTATAGGCCAGCGGCAATCCTTTAAGGGTGACCATCATGCCGGCGAGCGCACCCTGCACCCGGCCGCATTTGCCCCGGATCAATTCCAGGGCGTCCGGGTTTTTCTTTTGCGGCATCAGGGAGGAGCCGGATGTGACGCGATCCGATAACTCAATAAACGCGGACTCGCCGGAGTTGAAGAAAATCAGATCCTCGGCAAAACGCGAGAGATGCACCATGCTGATGGCGGCATCCGACAAGAGCTCCAGTACGTGATCGCGATCGGATACGCTGTCCAGGCTGTTTCGTGTCGCAGAGGCGAACCCCAGCCAATCCGCCAACTGCTCGCGATCGATGGGATATGCGGTACCGGCCAGCGCGCCGGAGCCCAGCGGGCTGACATCAAGACGTTTCAAGGTATCCTGCAGACGGCTTTCGTCGCGCGCCAGCATTTCGGTATACGCCAGGCACCAATGGGCAAAGGTTATCGGCTGGGCGCGCTGCAAATGGGTATAACCAGGCATGACCGCGTCTTGCGTGGTATGTGCGACGGCTACCAAGGCTTGTTGCAGTTGGCGAACCGCGGAAATTAATTCCGGAACCTGCATTTTGCACCACAGTTTCAGGTCGGTGGCCACCTGATCGTTGCGGCTGCGTCCGGTATGCAGTTTTTTACCCAAATCACCCACTTTATCGATCAACCGCTGCTCCACCCAGCTGTGTATATCCTCCGCATCGCTGGTGAGGATTGCTTCCGGCGTGGAGCGTACTTCCTCCAGGATAAACGCCAGGGCTTCCTCCAACCGGATCTGTTCGTCCGCGGTCAGCACACCGACGGTCACCAGTGCTTTGGACCAGGCCACGGAGCCGATTAGATCCTGCTCGGCCAGCCGGTAATCAAACCTCAGCGAGTCGTTAAAGAGCTTGAAACGCCGATCCGCCGCCTGACTGAACCGTCCACCCCAAAGCGCCATGTCTTACTCCCCTCGCTATACCCTTCATTTTTTAAAAAGCTTTTGGGTATTCTATTTTTTGAATACATCAAGCCAGAATACGGGTGCCGATGGCGACGCCGTTGAATAGCGCCGGAAGCTGATCGGCGTGGCGCCAACTGGCGATATCCACCGGCCGGCCCAGCGTGCGAGCGGCATCCAGCGCCGCGTTGACTTTTACGGTCATGCCTTCAGTAATAATACCCTGGGCAATCAGCTGCTCGGCTTTTTGCGCGGTCATTTCCGCGATGCGCCGCCCTTTGCCGTCCAGGATGCCGCTGACGTCGGACAACAGAATCAAATCGGCGCCCAGAGTCTCTGCCAGCGCGGTGGCGGCCTGGTCGGCGTTGACATTCATCAGTTCGCCGTCGTCGGTAATCCCGATGGAACTCACTATCGGCAAATAACCCGCGTTCAGTAAAGACGTCAATAACGTCGGTGAACCCGGCTGCGCTTTACCCACATGGCCCAGTTTCGCATCCAGCGGCGTGACTTTAACGCTATCGCCGTCACCCAGGCATAATCCCACCGCCGGGATAGCATGCTTTTTGGCCCAGGAAAGCAGGGTTTTGTTCGCCGTGCCGGCCAGCGCGCCGGTGATGATGTCTATCTGATCCGCCGGCGTAACCCGAAGGCCATCAATTTTCACTACCGGCAATGCCAGTTTTTTCATCAACTCATCCACCAGGCAACCACCGCCGTGAACTATCACCAGCGGACGCTGATGTTGAGCGCGATAGCTGTCCAGCGCAGTAAACAGTCTTTCCAGCGCTTCTTCGCTATCCAGCAATACGCCGCCTAATTTTACAATTAACGGATTCATTATTTTGTGCCTCGTTATTAGCCGTTAAAGCAGCGCCAGGGTTTGCGAGAAACCAAACCGGATGTTAGCGCATTGAACTGCCTGCGCCGCCGCTCCCTTTAATAAATTGTCTTCTGCGGCTACGACAATAAGATGTTCGCCCTGCACCGCAAAACCGATATCGCAAAACGGTAAGCCTACCACGGCTTTTAGCGCCGGCACGCCTTTATCATACAGCCGCACCAGCGGTTTATCCTGATAGGCGTTGTGATAACATTCGGCCACGTCTTCCGCCGTGACGCCTGTCTTCAGCCGGCAGGTGATGGTCGCCAGGATGCCCCGGGCAAAATTGCCGAGATGGGGGGTAAATATTACCGGGATCCCCAGATGAGCGGCGATTTCCGGCTGATGGCGATGGGTAAAAATCCCGTAGGGTTGCAAACTGACTTCGCAAAAGCTGCTGCCCAGCGACGCTTTACGTCCCGCCCCGCTCACGCCGCTGACGGCATTGATTACCGGCCATTGTTCTGCATTTAGCAGCCCCCCGTCCACCAGGGGCTTAAGAGCCAGTTGAGACGCGGTGGGATAACAGCCCGGGACAGCAATCAGCTGTGCGTGTTTCAACGTCTCGCCCTGCCATTCCGCCAGGCCGTAAACCGCCTTGGCCAGCCAATCGCCGTGCTGATGCTCAAAACCGTAATAGCGGCTGTAAAATTCCGGCTGGTTCACTCGATATGCACCGGACAGATCAAACACGACACAGCCGGCGGCCAGGAACTCCGGCGCCAGATCGTGGCTGACTTCATGGGCGGTGGCAAGAAATACCACATCAACGGTTTTCGCCAGTTCGCTCACGTCGTCCCCCAGGGGCTGTAGCGGCAAATCGACGATGCCTTTGAGCTGGGTATGGAGATCGGAGAGCCGTTTTCCCGCATCCGCACTTTGCGCTGAAACCGCCAAAGCGGCTATGTTCATATGCGGGTGACGATTCAGATAGGCCGCAAGCTCAGCTCCGGCATAACCGCTGGCACCGACAATCAGCGTATTCAGCATGACGTATGTACACCTTCTTAATCAATATTAACAACGAGAAGGGATCTCCAGCGTCTTCGCCCTACAGCGTTCAAGTTGCGGCAACTCAAAAACTATTGGGTATATTGGCTGTTCACCCGCGAGGCCAAGCGTAGTAGTCTGTTAAGAATCCGTTTACTTAACGCTCAACGTTAGTGTATTTTTATTCACTATTATTGCATGAATATTGATACTATCCAACCCAAAGGCTGTCAACAGTGAAGAATAATTTGCCCCCGTTTATTGAGTTGTACCGTGCCCTGATTGCCACACCGTCCATCAGCGCCACCGATAGCGCGCTGGATCAGAGTAATCAGACGCTAATCAATTTATTGGCAGGCTGGTTCAGCGCATTGGGGTTCCAGGTCGAGATCCAGCCGGTTCCCGGCACCCGGAATAAATTCAATATGCTGGCGAGTATCGGCAGCGGTTCGGGCGGTTTATTGCTGGCGGGCCACACCGATACCGTGCCTTTTGACGACGGTCGCTGGACCCGCGATCCTTTTACCCTCTCCGAACATAATAACAAGCTATATGGACTGGGCACCGCGGATATGAAGGGTTTTTTTGCTTTTATTCTTGATACCCTGCGGGATATTGACGGAAGTAAACTGACAAGACCCTTGTATGTTCTGGCTACCGCCGACGAAGAGACCACCATGGCCGGCGCCAGCTATTTCGCCTCATCCAGCCAGTTAAGACCGGATTGCGCCATTATCGGCGAGCCGACCTCTTTGCAGCCCATACGCGCCCATAAAGGCCATATCTCCAACGCCATACGCATCGTCGGCCAATCCGGACATTCCAGCGATCCGAGCCGCGGCGTCAACGCTATCGAACTCATGCATGACGCGATTTCTCATTTGCTGCTATTGCGCAACACGTTACAGCAGCGTTATCACCATGCTGCATTTGAAATTCCCTACCCCACCATGAACCTCGGCCATATCCACGGCGGGGATGCTTCCAACCGAATTTGCGGCTTCTGCGAATTGCATATGGATATCCGGCCGCTGCCGGGCCTTACCCTTAGCGACCTGAACGGACTGCTGGGGGAGGCACTGGCGCCGGTAAGTGAGAAATGGCCGGGCCGGTTGACTATCGAGGCCCTTCACCCGCCCATCCCCGGCTATGAATGTCCGGCGGATCACCGTTTGGTGTCAGTGGTGGAAAAATTGCTGGGCACCAAGACCGACGTGGTCAACTATTGCACCGAGGCGCCATTTATCCAGGAGGTTTGTCCTACGCTGGTGTTGGGCCCCGGTTCCATTAACCAGGCGCACCAGCCAGATGAATATCTCGATACCGCATTTATTAAACCGACACGGCAGTTGATTTCCCAGGTGGTACAACATTTTTGTCTGCAGTAACTCTCTCGGCGCCGTTGGTCGCCCGGCATATTCGCGCCGGAAGGGAAGAAATACGTGCAAAATGTGCCATTTTTATACTGTTGGATAAGTATTACTTATATAGGGTCCATGTAATTAACTTTCACGAATTGCCGTGAATGCGCGGTTTTATGCCGTGAAATGATGTCATTTGACGAATCAATCGATACATGGCTAGATAATGGTGGGTGATCTACGTCATTCGGGTGTAATAAACTTTCAGGTAAGTTGGATCAGGGTCCTTATGAACGAACAATATTCGGCAATGCGCAGCAACGTTAGTATGCTCGGGAAGCTTCTGGGCGACACCATTAAAGATGCAATGGGTGAAAATATCCTGGATAAAGTAGAAACCATCCGGAAGCTGTCCAAATCCTCCCGGGCGGGTAGCGAGACGCATCGCCAGGAATTGCTAACCACGTTGCAGAACCTGTCCAATGACGAACTGCTGCCGGTGGCTCGTGCGTTTAGCCAGTTTTTGAATCTGACCAACACCGCGGAACAGTTTCATGCCATTTCCCCCCATGGGGAAGCCCTTAATAATCCGGAAGGATTAGGTAAGGTTTTTGCCCGCCTGAAAGATAATAAAGAGCTGGATGACAAAGATATCCGCGCCGCCGTGGAATCGTTGTCCATTGAATTGGTGTTGACCGCCCATCCCACTGAAATTGCCCGCCGGACCTTGATCCATATGCTGGTTGAAGTCAATAACTGCCTGAAACAGTTAGATCACAGCGATTTGGCGGATTATGAGCGCAAGCAAATCATGCGCCGGCTGCGTCAATTGGTGGCGCAATACTGGCATACCGATGAAATACGCCATAACCGTCCCTCCCCGGTTGACGAGGCCAAATGGGGATTCGCCAATGTGGAAAACAGCCTGTGGGAAGGCGTACCGCAATATTTGCGCGAGCTGAACGAACAGTTGGAAAGCGTGTTCGGATTCAGCCTGCCGGTGGAAAACGTACCGGTGCGCTTCACCTCCTGGATGGGGGGCGACCGCGACGGGAATCCCAATGTCACCGCCGACATTACGCGCCGCGTGTTGTTGCTCAGCCGCTGGAAAGCCGCGGATCTGTTCCTGCGTGATATCCAGGTTTTGGTTTCCGAATTATCCATGACGGAATGCACGCCGGAAATGCGGGCGCTGGCGGGCGGCGACGAGGTGCTGGAACCTTATCGTGTGGTGATGAAGCGCCTGCGCGGACAACTGGTCGCTACCCAGAACTGGCTGACCGCGCAGGTTAAAGGCGAACACCTGCTGCCGCCGGATGATCTGCTGGAAAGCAACGATCAGCTTTGGCAGCCTTTGTATACCTGCTATCAATCGCTGAAAGCCTGCGGCATGAATATCATTGCCAGCGGCCAGTTGCTTGACACGCTGCGCCGTATCAAATGTTTCGGCATCCAGCTGGTCCGTATCGATGTGCGCCAGGAAAGCACCCGTCATACCGAAGCGTTAAGCGAGATCACCCGTTATCTGGGACTGGGGGATTATGAAAGCTGGTCCGAAGCTGACAAACAGGCATTTCTGATCCGCGAACTGAACTCCAAACGGCCTTTGTTGCCGCGTTATTATCAGTTAAGCGACGAGACCCACGAAGTGCTGGAAACCTGCCGGGTGATAGCCGATGCGCCGCAGGGTTCCATTGCCGCTTATGTCATCTCCATGGCGAAAACCCCTTCCGATGTGCTGGCGGTGCATTTATTGCTAAAAGAAGCCGGCTGTCAGTTCTCGTTGCCGGTCGCCCCGCTGTTTGAAACCCTGGACGATCTGAATAACGCCGATGACGTGATGAGCCAATTGCTGGGTATCGATTGGTATCGCGGCTTTATCCAGGGCAAGCAGATGGTCATGATCGGCTATTCCGACTCCGCCAAAGACGCCGGGACCCTGGCGGCTTCCTGGGCCCAGTACCGCGCGCAGGACGCGCTAATCAAGACCTGTGAAAAAGCCGGCATCGCCCTGACGCTGTTCCACGGACGCGGCGGCTCCATCGGACGAGGCGGCGCGCCGGCCCATGCGGCATTACTGTCGCAGCCCCCGGGAAGCCTGCGGGGCGGACTGCGGGTCACCGAGCAAGGCGAGATGATCCGTTTCAAGTTCGGCCTGCCGGAAGTAGCCATCAGCAGCCTGGCGCTCTACACCGGGGCGATACTGGAAGCCAATCTGCTGCCGCCGCCGGAACCTAAGCAGGAGTGGCGTACGCTGATGGACGACCTCTCCACCACCTCCTGCAATATGTATCGCGGTTATGTGCGTGAAAACCCCGACTTTGTGCCTTATTTCCGTTCAGCCACCCCGGAACAGGAACTCGGCAAACTACCGCTGGGATCGCGCCCGGCGAAACGGCGGCCCAACGGCGGCGTGGAAAGCCTGCGCGCCATTCCGTGGATTTTTGCCTGGACGCAGAACCGGCTGATGCTGCCGGCCTGGCTGGGGGCCGGAGCCGCCTTGCAAAAGGCCGTCGACGAAGGCAAGCAGGATGAGTTGGAAGCCATGTGCCGCGATTGGCCGTTTTTCTCCACCCGTATAGGTATGTTGGAGATGGTGTTCGCCAAAGCGGACTTATGGCTGGCGGAGTATTACGACCAGCGCCTGGTGGAAGAGAAGTTATGGCCCCTCGGGAAGCAGCTGCGCAAGCAATTGGCGGATGATATCAACGTGGTGCTTACCATTGCCAATGACGATCATTTAATGGCCGATTTGCCGTGGATCGCGGAGTCCATCGCCCTGCGCAACGTCTATACCGACCCGCTGAACGTACTTCAGGCGGAACTGTTGCATCGCTCGCGCCAGCAGGAACAGCCCGACCCTAGGGTGGAACAGGCGCTGATGGTGACCATCGCCGGCGTGGCAGCGGGAATGCGCAATACAGGTTAGCAGGCGAGAGGTCAGATTCAAACCGGACCCTTGTAGGTCCGGTTTTTTATGGCAACGCGCCGCCAAGGCGCTTTTCGCAATTAATAGGGCGAAAAGGGATGGGCTGTCGTTATTGGGCGGCCTGAACGATAGTCTGTTCGGCGGCGACCTGCGGCCGCACGCCGAGGGTATGGCAAATGGCGTAGGTCAAATCGGCGCGATTCAGGGTATAGAAATGAAAATCCTTCACCCCTTCCCGGCTGAGGATTTTCACCATATCCATAGCAATGGAGGCGCCGACCATTTTGCGGGTTTCAGCATCGTTATCCAAACCGTCAAACATGCTGGTCATCCAATTCGGTACCTTTACATTGGTCATGGCGGCGAAGCGTTGCAGCTGTTTGAAATTGGATACCGGCAGAATGCCGGGGACGATTTCGGTTTCAATGCCGGCGGCCACGCAGCGATCGCGAAAACGCAGATAGCTTTCCACATCAAAAAAGAATTGAGTGATGGCCCGGTTGGCGCCGGCTTCCACTTTCTTCTTCAGGTTAATCAGATCGGACTGGGCGCTTTTGGCTTCCGGATGTACTTCCGGATAGGCAGCCACGGAAATATCAAAGTCACCGACTTTTTTCAGCAACGTCACCAAATCGGCGGCGTACATGGCCGGTTTACCGCTGCCGGGGGGCAGGTCGCCGCGCAGCGCAACGATATGACGGATGCCGCTGTGCCAATAGTCTTCGGCAATCTTTTTCAGCTCCTCCGGCGTGGCGTCGATGCAGGTCAGGTGAGGCGCGGCATCCAGGCCGGTGCGCTCCTTGATATCCTTGATAATGCTATGGGTGCGGTCTCGCTCGCCTGAGTTGGCGCCGTACGTCACCGAGACGAAGGTGGGTTTAAGAATGCTCAGGCGATCGATGGAGTGCCACAGCGTTTGCTCCATTTCGCTGGTGCGCGGAGGAAAAAACTCAAACGAGACGTTGATATCGCCCTGTAATTCAGCCAGATTTTGGTTCAGGGCTTCCCGCTGATTGGCGTGAAAAAAACTCATACCTTTTCCTCTTGCGCGTGTGGTTGTTTATTGAAGACTATACGCTGATGGCGGTGCGTTGCGAACTCATCTTGGTATGCGTCTATACGTTTAGACGGCCAAATAGAATTTGACGGAAATCGTTAGCAGAGTCAACAAAATCATTGCCGACGATGGGGAGGAATGTTCACCAATGTTGAAAATTCTTCACTTTAGCGTGATCGACGTTTGCCAAACGACCCGGGCTATTCCTGGCGGTCGTTTGAGTGCATAAACTTCAGTCGGTTATGGAAGAGAAAATATTTTGAATATTGAAGAATGAGATCAAATCAAAAGACCAAACCAGTTGGACACGTTTGGAGATTTAACTGATTGCCTTTCTTGAATAAGTTCGGCTATCTTATCAAACCCTTTGCGCACTGCCAACTCATAGGCTGTCATCCCAAATATATTCTTGATATCTAATTTTAAATTTGGGATTTTAAGTAACTTCTCGGTTACGCCAAAAACTCATGGGCTACCGAAAAATGCAGCGCAGCGTTATTTTGCCGATCAATTAGGTTAACGTCTATACCTCTTTTCGCTAAATCCTCAATAAGATAGTGATAAGGACTCAATATAGCCAAATGCAATAATGTCTCTTTGTTATTGTTCTGGTGGTTTATTGCAATAGATTCTTTATCGAGAAATAGATCAATGATAGCTTCATTTATTTTATTATGCTTTTTAGCAAAAGCATGTCTCAAAGCCAGATCCCCATTTCCATCACAGACATTAACATTAATTTCTTTATGAGCCAGCAGTGTCTTCACAATGTCGAAATTACCACATTTCACCGCATAGTGCAGGATAGGTAGATAATTTTGATCATCATCATCATCGAGATCGCTGATATTACAATTGTCATTCAAATCAATGCCTGGCATGCCAAGAAGTTTAGTTAATGTACTTATATCATTATTCTTAATAGCATAATGTAACGGCGTATACCCTCTTTATTCCTAGCATTAATATCTACACTTTCAATCTTAAGTAGAATGCTACATATATCACTTTTCTGGCTTTGAACCGCACAATGCAACAAGTTATTATCCGTCTTATCCTCTTTAACAAGAAAATAGTTAATATTCATTAAACGCAGAAGATTAATACTCTGACAATCACCTTTATCAACCAGCGAAAACATAGCTTCAGCTAAATCTTTACCAGTCGCTAACTCAATGTTACGCACGGCTTCGGATAAGAATAGATGAGACGTCGCTGCCAACGGCAGTGATTCCGAGATTGACATATTCTTTAATATTTTACCAATAATTTCTACAGGCAACCTATCAAAATGAGTGTCACAAATATTTTTAAGCCTTTACTGCTTGATCGCACACCGATTAGCGGCCATTTAATCAGGCTGAACCTATTGGTTCTTAAATCATGAATGATTTTATACGCTCTATCATAGCAAGCATTTGCACTAGTATTCATTTGATATTACCCTTCATTTAATTTAACTTTAATTAAATTAATAGTGTTTAACTTTTTAATTTAAGAACCTAATACATTAATACAAATGCTGCCTTTTGCAAAGAGTTTATCAAATATCTCCTTTGTCACTAAATTTTATTCAACCAGGCCAATGAATTAACCAGTCATAATAGGGTATAGATAGCAACAGTTCGGTGTAGATGCTATCGCCGATTTTGAGCAATAAAATGAACAAATCGCGCGGAGAAACTGTCCTGCAAAGTATTTTACAACACGGTATAAATCCCATTGAATAGCGCCAGCGGTATCATCTCGCCCTGCCCCGGCCGTGAATCATCAATGGATTATCCGGCTACCAGCGGCTCTTGATGGCAAATACGTTATCGCACGGCAACGATACCGCCAGCTAATGGTCCCGACGAACCGCCTGCACGCAAACCCGAGCTTTGCAGTTGACATAATAGCGCCACATGGCGCAAAAGCAGCCCCATTCCACGCCCCTTCAAATCACGTGGTCAAACATCTCCTGGCTTACGAATTATTCATGTTCAAATTCTTGTATTTTCTCATGCCGGGGCGTTTGTTCACAGAGGATCGTCATGAGTTCACCCAACTCTTCTAAGCAAACGTTATTCACATTAGCATACAACCATTTGTCGTCGCACCGCTGTCTTTTCTGCAACTTAAATCAGCTAGCATGTATAAACAGGTATCAGCGTTTGTAAGTGTGTAAAAATTCTTGAGCGCTCATCATTTTTGTTCCGCTTAGCCGTTCAAATATCTTTGCTATCTCGTGTTGATTCGTCCTAAGCGCTCTGAGCTGATGATTTTTTATACGATCCTGACTCAACCCCGCCTTGGTATGAGGATGAAGGAGCAACGCTTCAACCCCGGCTTTGAATCCTTGCGTTATAGCGATCTCCAATGGCGTAAAACCGTCGTTTGATTTATCATTTACATTGAGCCCTTTTACCAGCAGCGCGTTAACGATGGATTGCTCTCCCCGCTCATGCAGCATGGCAATATGTAATAGCGAGAATCCCAAGTTGTTTTTAGTTCTGATATTGATATTCTTCCTCGCCATTAGCGCTTTTGCAACATCATATTTCTTTTCTGCTAATGCTACCATTAACGCCGTATCACCATCTTCATGGACACAATTGACATTAATGTCCTCTCTTTCCAACAAAAGTCGGACGATTCCAATATCCCCCTTTTTGGCTGCGATATGAAGAGCGGTTGTACCCTCGCTGCCTTGTTTATTAATATCACATTGGCCGGATTTAATGATTTTTCAGCGATTTCTCTGTGTCCTTTTATTATCGCAAATTGTAATGCTGTTTGGCTGTATTTTCCATTTCCAATATTGATAATAATATTCGGCGCTTTGATAAGCGTAGCTATTACGTCAGATTGTCCATCGTAGGCAGCTAAGGCAAACGCGGTGAAATTTTCTTTGTTACTGAAATTAATATCAAGACCTTTCAATTTGAGCAAATCTTTCACAAGATATAATTTACGATAAATTATTGCGTCATGCAACATAGTGTTGCCTGTTGTGATATCAATCTTAGCACCGGCATGCTCGAATATGACCGACAGATTCTTGATGCACTGAGATGCCTTTTCTTGTTGATCAATTAAAGTTAACTTCATTTCTCTCAAATTTTTCTGCCGAGGATAGCTCTCTTTGCTTCACTCAAATATACCCTTGGGAAAAGCGTTAATGATAATATATCTTCATTTGATAGATACTCAAATATTTTACCGACAACCAGAGCAGGGAAGTGATTTATATTAATTTCGGTTGATCTAACATTTTTATTTCCCTGCTAAGATGTGAAGACTTACCAACCTCATTGCCGTTCACTTCCTTGATAGGGTATGATCTATAAAATATTCAGATGTTAATCTTTCCACAGTAATTATCCTTTATCACCAGGCTTTGAACTTAACGAGTTTAGCGTTCAGCCACTAGACACAAAAATCTACAAAACACGCTGGATACTAAATAACTGCGCCTAATAGTAGATCACCGAAGGGAACTCAATCCGGTTTGAGCGATCTGATCAATCGCCAAACATCACAAATCACCAACCGGACTGAGTTATGCCGATCATAGCACCCATACCCAGAAATGAACGACGCCAGATGCAAAAAATTGTCCAGAAAACGGCAGATAAGAATCATGCCAGACGCCTTATCGCCATGTTGATGTTGCACCGGGGTGAATCGCTGACTTGCGTTGCTAAAACCCTATGTGCCGCCCGTTCTTCCGTCGGACGCTGGATTAATTGGTTCACGTTATTTGGTATTGAAGGCCTGAAAAGTCTGCCACCGGGCCGTCAAAAAATGGCCTGTCGACGCCATGCTGCGAATGCTCAATTTGCTTGTTCAGCGCTCCCGCAAGATTTTGGCTATCTGCGCTCACGCTGGAGTACCGAGATGTTAACGATTGAAATTAATAAGTTATTTAACTCTACGTTGCATCCTGGCTCACTTCGCCGTTGGTTGCCAGGAGCCGGCATTGTCTGGCGCAGAGCAGCTCCGACCTTGCATATTCGGGATCCTCACAGGGAAGAAAAGCTGGCTGCAATTGATGAGGCATTGGCAAAGAACAGTGCTGAACATCCCGTGTTTTACGAGGATGAAGTTGATATCGATCTCAACCCAAAAATCGGCGCGGACTGGCAGAAAAAAGGTCAGCAGAAACGCATCCCTACGCCGGGTAAAAATGAAAAACATTACCTTGCAGGTGCGCTGCATGCTGGAACGGGCAGAGTGGATTACGTGAGTGGAACACGTAAAAACTCAGGCTTGTTCATCGATATGCTATGCCAGCTGAAAAGCACGTATCGCAGCGCCAAAACGATCACCCTTATTGTCGATAATTACATCATTCACAAAAGTAAAAAGACATTGAAGTGGTTGAAGAAGAATCCAAAATTTATTCTTATTTATCAGCCGATTTACTCGCCATGGGTGAACAAAATAGAGCTCTTATGGTTAGCATTACACGAAACGGTGACCCGCAATCATCACTGTAAAACAATGTGGGAGTTACTAAAAATGTCAGACAATTTATGAAAACCGCATCACCTTTCCCAGGCAACAAACCTGGACTAACAAAAGTGGAGCGGTAATAGGCGCAGTTATTTAGCATATAATAACGTAATAATTTTGCCTGTCGCTCATTAATCATTGCCGTATACGCACTATTTAGTTCAGCCAATTGCATATAAAATAAATTAAAATGATTCCTTAAAGTTTATATTTCAGTTATAAGAATTCAAGGGTAAATATTTATTTCTCCCAATATATTAACTGGTTTTTGCTTTACTGCGCTTGGATTATCAGTAAAACGTAATACGTTGTTAATTTTATTAATAAAATTAAATTTCACCTGAATAAGCCGACCTGTCCCATCTGTATAGGTCATCATTTCCTGTAAATGTAAATTAGAGTATTCCAATGTTCAATTTTAGACAACTTATCGTACGCCGCAATATAAACTCAACCTGAGTCTAAAACCGGGCGGCGATGCCGTCCGGCAAAACTGTTATAGTAACTGCGCCAGCCGGTTCAAATCCGACTGAATAGCGCCGGCGGTAACATCACGCCCCGCCCCCGGTCCGCGAATCACCAGCGGGTTATCCCGATACCAGCGGCTCTCGATGGCAAACACGTTGTCGCAGGGCAGCAATGCCGCCAGCGGATGCTCCCGGCGTACCGCCTCGACCCCGACGCGGGCTTTGCCATTGGCGTCAAAGCGCGCCACATAGCGCAAAACCAGACCCATTTCGCTGGCCGCCTCCAGCCGCCGGGTCATTTCTTCATTCAGGGCATCGCCATCTTCGAAAAACTGATCCACCGAGCCGCTTTCGCTGCTTGCGGAAACCAACGATTCTACCCGCACCTGGTTCGGCTCGATGTCGTAACCCGCTTCCCGGGCCAGGATCACCAGCTTGCGCATGACATCCTGGCCGGACAGGTCCACCCTGGGATCGGGTTCGGTAAGACCTTGTTGCCAGGCTTGCTCAACCAAATCGGTAAAGGGCACCGTACCGTCGAATTGTAAAAACAGCCAGGAAAGCGTGCCGGAAAAAATACCGCTGATGGACAGGATACTGTCGCCGCTGTCACGCAGGTCGCGCACCGTATGGTTAACCGGTAGACCGGCGCCAACCGTGGCGTTATAGAGCCAATGCCGCCCCGTTTTGGCAAAAGCGTCGCGAATTTGGCGATAATTATCTCCGCTGGAGGCCCCCGCCAGTTTATTGGCGCTGATGACATGAAAACCGTAGCTGGCGAAATCAAGATATTGATCCGCCAGGATTTCGCTGGCGGTCACATCCAGCACCACCAGATCGTCATAGGGATGCGCGCGCATCCAGAGAAACAGGTCTTCCGGATCCTGCTCAACGGCTTCATCGTTGAAGAAGGCCAGCGCCCGGCTGGCGTTGAGTCCCTCATAGTCAAGGAGGCTGCGCTGGCTGTCCACTACGCCGCTGAGGATAAATTCAAAGCCGGTACGGGCCGACAGGCTTTCCTGTTCGCGGGCAAACAGCTCCAGCCAGCGGGAGCCGATATTGCCTTTGCCGAACAGCACCAGGCCGATGCGCTTTTCAGCGCGAAACAGCGAGGTGTGCAAGCCCTGGATAACATGTTCGGTGGGACCGACGCGCAATACCGCCACCAGGCTGATGCCGTCTTCCGCCTGCCAGAAAAACTCCACCGGCTGATATTTAAGCTGCTGATAAAAACGGTGGCAGTGCAGGGGGTTTTTGGCGACGCCGGCCCCCACCATAGCCACCAGCGCCAATCCTTCGCGCAGCTGCAATTGGCCGGGCAGGTCCGCCTTTTCCAGTACCTGATAGACACTGCCGGCCACCTCGGCGGTATAGCAAAGCTGAATCAACCGACGATCGCGATGGACCCCCATGGCCAACGGTTTGATTTGCGTTCTTTTCAGAGCCGCATCAATCTCTTTTTGCGCCTGGCTGAAATCATGCTGCGGCGCAACCGACAGCTCAATCAGGCAAACATCATCATGGCTGGTGACAATTTTGGCGCCGGTGCCTGACGCCAGCACCCTTTCTATACGGGTCGATCCCTGTTCCGGCTGATAGCTGCAGCGCAGCATCAGGTCGATATCGCTGCCGGACACCGGCTGCAAGGTACGGGTATGGAGGACCGGCGCGGCCAACCGCGCCAATTCGCTGGCTTCATCAAGACGCAGTAGCGGCAGCAGGCAGGCATCCTTGACCTTGCGCGGATCGGCGCTGTACACCCCCGCCACGTCACTCCAGATGGTGACTCGCGTTACCCCCGCCAGGGCGCCGATTTGGGTGGCGGAATAATCGCTGCCGTTACGCCCCAGCAATACCGTATCCCCCGCCTGGTTACGGCTGATAAATCCGGTTACCACCAGGCGCTTGTTGGGATATTGGGTCAAGATCCGCTGTAACAGCGGCCAGGAGAGGGCTTCGTCCACCTGCGGCTGTGCGGCATATTCGGCACGCAGGAAATCACGGGCATCTAGCCAGGCCGCATCGATATCCTGATGGTTGAGCACCGCGGCCATCAGCCGCGCAGACCAGATTTCCCCGTGTCCCACCACTTCAGCATAGACGGCTTCGGTCATCTTGCCGTCCAGCAACACCGCCAGGCGCTCGAGATCGCGCACAAACTCGGCGAACCTCGCATCCGCCTGATCGGAGGGTAGCAGGCCGCTTATCAGTTGATGCTGATAACGACGGAGAGTTTGTTGGATCTGATGCGCGGAGATACGATCGCTCTGGCTGAATTTAAGCCAACTAATTAGTTGGTTAGTGGTGCTTCCCGCTGCGGAGACTACCATCAGATCGCCGGGTTGGCTGTATTCGGCCATAATGCCCGCCACCCGTTGATAACATTTCACATCCGCCAGACTGCTGCCGCCGAATTTATGCAGTTGCCTGCCCACCGGGCGTCCAATCGTCCCTAAAGCACTCATACTTACCTCTTAGTCGCTACCTGGAAGGCTTGTTCCAAATCAGCTATCAAATCTTCACTGTCTTCGATACCCACCGACAGACGCAATAGGGTTTCGCCGATACCGGCCGCCGCGCGCGCTTCCGGCGCCATGCCGGCATGGGTCATGGTCGCCGCATGGGAAATCAGGCTCTCCACACCGCCAAGGGATTCCGCCAGTGTGAACAGCTCCAGGCTGGACAAAAAGCGTCGCAACACGGCTTCGTCGCCATCCAGTTCAAAGCTCAGCATGGCGCCGAAGCCCGACTGCTGGCGGCAGGCGATTTCATGGCCCGGATTGCCGGGCAACCCGGGATAATACAGTTTTTTTACCAGCGGCTGCCGCTGCAAGTAGTCCACTATATCCTGGGCATTGCTTTGCTGCTGCCGAATGCGCGGATTCAGGGTACGAATCCCGCGCAACAGCAGATAGCTGTCGAAAGCGCCACCCGTAACGCCGATGTTATTAGCCCACCAGGCCAGTTCGGTGGCGAGGGCTTCATCTTTGGCAATCACCGCGCCGGCCACCACATCGGAATGTCCGTTCAGGTATTTGGTGCAGGAATGCACCACCAGATCGGCGCCCAATGTGAGCGGTTGCTGCAGCGCCGGACTCATAAAGGTATTATCCGCCACGCAGATAGCGCCGACCTCATGGGCAGCCCGGCAAATAGCGGCGATTTCCACTACCCTCAGCAACGGATTGCTCGGCGTCTCAATCAGCACCAGCTTGGGATGTTCGGCCAGTGCCGCCCTCAGCGCCGCTTCATCACCCTGATCGACGAATTTTACCCGATACGCGCCGCGTTTGCTCAGACTATCGAACAGGCGATAGCTTCCGCCATAACAATCATGAGGCGCCACCAGCAAATCGCCGGGCTGAAGGAAGACCGTGCAAACCAGATGTATCGCCGACATACCGCTGCTGGTCAGTACCGCGCCGGCGCCATTCTCCAAATCAGCCAAGGCCCTCTGCACGATATCACGGGTCGGATTGCCCCGCCGGGAGTAGTCATGCGCGCGGGGTTGATTGAAATCCACGAAGTTATAGGTGCTGGAAAGCGTGATTGGCGGAACAACGCAACCGAACTGTTCATCATCATTAAGCCCGCTGCGAACTGCGATTGTGGCCTGTTTGCGCGTCATGTACTCACATCCTGATCAGTGCTGGAGAGTGGAGGTAAAAGAGTAACCTCCTCTTAGATAGACGTCAATACATCTGGACATCTAAACTTCTTAGCGTATAGATTGAGCAAATTATCAATAACAGCTAAAATTATGCGGGTTTAAAGTGTTAAAATCTAACC
The DNA here is from genome assembly GCF_016865525.2 of Sodalis ligni. Classification (NCBI taxonomy): domain Bacteria; kingdom Pseudomonadati; phylum Pseudomonadota; class Gammaproteobacteria; order Enterobacterales; family Bruguierivoracaceae; genus Sodalis; species Sodalis ligni. The sequence continues at coordinate 6,141,557 of NZ_CP075169.1, forward strand.
TCTCTTTTACCGTGGGTAATGGTAGCGGTCGAGTGCGTTATGATAGGAAAAGCTGATAAGTCGCAAAATAAGCGGGCGTGGAGTAGTGAGTAACACGAAGTTCCGGCATAATTGGCTCGTTTTTAGCGAATTTTAATCATTTTATGAGAAATTAAGGTATCCCATGGCGGAATGGAAAGGCGAATATGTCAGCCCTTATGCTGAACATGGTAAAAAAAGTGAGCAGGTTAAAAAAATTACGGTATCCATTCCGCTGAAGGTTCTGAAAATTCTTACTGACGAAAGAACCCGGCGGCAGGTTAATAATTTACGTCACGCCACCAACAGTGAACTGCTTTGCGAAGCCTTCCTGCACGCATTCACCGGCCAGCCATTGCCCGATGATAACGATCTTCGCAAAGAGCGAAACGATGAAATACCGGAAGTAGCCAAAGAGATGATGCGCGAAATGGGTATTGATCCTGAGACTTGGGATTATTAACGCATTATATGCCGTGACAGCGCGCATGGCGTAATTGCCGATTTGTCCCGGGCGTTCACGGGATTAATTCCATGAGCCTGACGAACCGGCGGAATTCTCTCCGGAAAGGATGCAACACAAGCTCGGCCGGCATATGAAAATACAAGAAATAGTATCCGGCCGCCGGCGTTCATTCCAAATCGGTCATCAAGGCAAAGCGGTTGAGCAACTGGCTAAAACGCCGTTCAATCTGCTGACGCAAAACAGGCGACGGCTCCTCTCCCGTCTGGATCTGCTCATGATATTGCCGCAACAGTTCTTCCAGCGGCAGTGTGCGATGCAATGGTTGCTGGATGGAGAAGACCGCGGTTTTAAGGGCCGACACCGTCATGTAGCGGCCCTTGGATTGCTCCAGTTGGTTTAATTGTTGCCCCAGCTGTTCCAGGCGTGTACGCGCCAAAAAAAAATTTGCCAATTCTTCTTCGGGCGTTGCATTGGCCAAACGCTGCCGGCGCCAATCAGCGGAGAGGCGCTTGATCCGCTCGCTATAAGGCCATAATTGACGAACCTGCGCTAATAAGCCATCGCCATGGCGGTGCGCCCATAATGGCGGCAGTCCCGCCAGCTGTTCCAACCGTGCCCCGGTGGCCTGTATCACCGCCGGCTTGGCCTGCGCCCGCTCCGCCGGCGAATGATGCTGCTCCAGGACATTAATTCTGCGTGACGGTAACGCGGCCGGCAAGGGTTGCGTTGTTGCCAGCAGGGTTTGGTCCAGGGTTTCTGCGGAATGCCGTTGTATCAGCATGCATCCCGCTACAGTCAGGGCAGTGATGAATATGCCCGCCGCAAAACCTTGCCAGGCTTTCCAGCGCGGCGGCGTAAGTTCGGCGACATGTATGCGCGGATGCGCCTGGTTTTTGGTTTCGGCAATATAGATGAGGGGTTCACTTTCCAATCCGGTCATGGAAGAGATGGCCAAAAGGTGATTAGACCCGCCGGGCAGCGGCGGGTTATCCGCCCTGATAGGGGAATCGTCGGTGTGTTCCAGACGCAGCGCGGTATCATGGATGGTTTGCCGCAAGATATCCAATTTGCAAAGATGATTGAGTTCGAGAGTGCGCAACGCATCGCAAATCGTCTCCATCCCCCGATCGGCACGGTATAACAGGGCCAAATCTCCGTAGTCCACGTGGATCATACGCCAGACCTGCTGCAACCGCTCGCAGAGACCCGCCAGCAGCGCCACTCTTGCATGGGTTGGCCGGGGCCAGAAAACTGCCCATTGCTGGATAACCAATGCCGCTATCAGTTCAACGCCCTCGCACAATCCCGCCAGACCCGCCACTCGGGCTCGCGCCAACGTAAAATCCACCGCGGTATGCAGTTCAACGCCGTTTCGGCGGAACAGCGCCAGGCAAAGTTGTTCAATGCGTAGCCAGTCCACGTCCGGGCGGGCGGGATGATGTAATTTATCCAACTCATCACGCAATGCGGTAAATTCGGTAAAACCACGGGGATCGCCGCCGGTGCTGACCCTATGGCCGGTGGTCATCAATGACATAACGCCTCTGCCTAAATTATTAATTTCATTGAATTAAAGCTGTTTCAGACGGCCGGTGATTCTGCACTTCCGGCATGAATTCACCACCGGTCCCCGCCTTGGGCGGCCAGTCTGAAACCAGAGCAAATGCAAGACGAAACGCATTATCAGATTAAAAAGCGCTGTTGCCGGAGATGGCGAACAAGCATTTTACCTTGAGCGCTAAAGGTGGTACCGAAGGTGATTGGGCCGATGCCTTTGAGCTCCGCTTCAATGGAATATTCCAACTGCCCCGGAAGACATTGTGGCAACAGACTAATGGCAACGCCTTCCAGGCGCGGTTCGTATTTCAGCAGTACTAATGTCATGGTGGTTAGCAGGCTATATGCCGAACCGGGCATGCCCTGCAGGATTTGACTCATATCCGGCAGACCGTAATCCGGCAAATGGCTGAGAGTGCCGGCCCGGCAATTAAGAATGCGCTGCAGATTGTCCAGCACGGAGAGGATGACCTGATCGCTGCCGCTAATTTGATGCAGTTCCATCTCGCCGCTGAAATTGTGCATCATCATTTCATAAAGCGAGGGATTTTGATGTTGCATTTTTTATTCCTTCGGCGCTTTCAGGCTCAGGGTATTCTCCCCCAGTTCAATCACGCGTGGGCTATCCGGATCCAACTGCTCACGGGGGATAATAATACGCCAGGTGTTCTTTACCGTATCCGGCGAGCGGAACAACCCGACCACCGCCACACACTTCGCCTCTTTTTCCATTGGCATATCAAGCTGTGCGCCTTCGCCCGGCTTCACCACCACTTCCCGCCAAGACAAAATATCTTCCCGCAGCAAGGTTTCACCATCGGTCAGCAGGCGTTGGTAGGTCGCTTTCTCTAACTTGCTACCGTCGCGAAGCTGATAGACCCGTACCATAGTCGGTACCGACAGGGCAGTCATATCTGTTTCATCAGTATTCAATGACGCCCGAGCGCTGAAATCCAGATACAACGTCTTGATTTGTTTGTATAAAATAGCTTTAGCGACGGAACCGGTGCCGTCCACCACGCTTTGCGTCAGGCCGCAGCCGCTCAGCGACGAAATGATAAAGGTTAATACAAGCGGAGTTTTAAAAGCGATAACGGACATTCTGACACTCCATTGCAACAGTATTCGGCTGTAATCCCTGATAGCGCCCCAGGCCGATGGTGATGGCAGCAGGTATAGCCGACGAAGGTTCGGCGGGCCTCAGTCCAAGCACGCCGGTTAACCCCAATTGCACCTGTTTTCCGCCCAGTACCGGCGCCGGTAAACAGCAGCTGGACAGCCTCAGCTTTAAACGGACCGAACAACGCCAGCCCAGATAAACCCTCAGCAAAACCAGTAAATCCCGCTGCAAGGGGCCGCCCGGCAACCAGTCCCGCGCCTCATTGGGATTTTCCGTTGCTAACGTCAGTAACAGTTGGCTGTTGACATCCCACCCCGAGCCGCCAAGCACCACCCGTTGACTTAGATTTACCCTACGGGTTTTATCCAGGGCCGCCGCGGGAGTCAGGGTGATTTTTTGCGGCCAGTGAGGTGTCACCGAAGCAACAGTATCGGGTGCCAGCAGGGCTACCAGCGCTACCATTCCTTCCGTGGTGCGGGTCGGCAGACGCATCAGGCCAAGCAGCGCCAGAAATCGCGACATCGGTGTGGCGATATGAGCTGCCGTCCCCGGTATCCCCAGGCCAATCAGCCCCAGCAGACATTGGGAGATGGCATCCGTGCCGCCGGCGGCAAACGTGGCCGGATAGGAATACTTACGCCAGATACGATAAAATTGAGTAAAGATGCGGTGGTTAAAGATATCGAGGAAGGCTTCAAGGGCCTCATGCCCTTCCCGCTGGCGGGTGATATCATCCAGGTACGGCGTCGGTAACGGCGAATCCACGCCGTACAATCCGAGAAAGGAGGTTCGTACCGTGGCCGGGCGTCCGGGGCGTTCTCCATCGGTCTCGATGGCTTTCAATTCGCTGACCGGAAACCCCATGCCGGGATGAGGCCTGAAACGCACCGGATCGTTTGCCGGGTCGGCGGTACTGCCCAAAGGAAGGCTATCCGGCACAGCCAGTTCCACCAGTTGGCAAAAACGGTATACATCCACCTCAGCCATCCGATCGGCCATCGCTTCAACCAGCCGGGTAGCCCTCAGCCGGGCACCCGCTGACTGTGGTTCTCTTTCCATCGCAAACATGTTCCCAAGGGTTGAAGATTTAGCGTGAGCCGGGTAAAGAGATGAACATCAGCGTACAGCGCAAAGAAACGGCTGAGCATCTCGCCGAACAGGCTGATATCCCCTTCGCCGGCAAAACCGTTGCTATCAAGAGTGATTTCGATATCGACGCCTCGCAGCAGGAAGCCTTTTTCGAATCGTTGTGCCAAATGGTGTTTCACCTCGACTATGGCGGCCAGGCGACGGCGGTTGAGTTCATCTTCCGTCCAGTCATAAAGCGCCAGCGTGCCCCGCAGCACTTCAGCATTGTCCATCATCGACAGGAAATTCGATCCCAGATGACTCAATACCCGCCAGTGGAAGCGATCCCGGTTCGGAGGATAACAAGGATGGGTGGGCGCGCACAGATTGCGCACGGCGAGGCCGGTTTGCGTGGATTGCACTACCGTATCCAGCAGAGTGCTTTGCAACGCCTTGCGTGGCAGTTGTCCATTAGTGCCGGTCAATGTCAGGGACAGGCACTCATTGGCGCTGAGTTTGTCGGTGTCGAACGCCTCGCCGCCCAAAATCAGCCAGGTATCGTGTATACCGCTGGCGCCGCGTTTGACGCGGGAATGGAAATAGCGCTCCGGCGCCTGCGCACGCAGCATGCCACCCTTGTGGCGAAAGCTGCTGAACGGTACATATTCTTGATGTCCGCTGTGTTTGGAGGAAATCACGCTGTCCACTGAATAGATTTCAGTATGGCCGTCCTGCATGCGCATGGGCCGCAGCAGATAATCGGTTGCCAACGGAGAAAGCGTCAACGGATCGGCCTCGAGGGGAAACAGGTTTATCACCGGCACGCAGTGCAGGCGGATACTTGTGGTATCGATCCGCAAGTCATGGCGCCATTGCTCGCTAAGCACCACGTCCAGCTCAAACCAGGGCATTCCCTGCGTTAAAACGATGTACTCCAGTCCGTGCAACGCTACGAACATGAATTTTTCCCGGAACGTGAAGTATTCAAGCAACAATTGGTAGCCGCTGAAGGCACAGTCCCCTTTCGGCCACAGCCGATCCCGGTCGCCAAACCCCAGCGGCGAAAAAAAGCCTTCCAGCGGCCGGCGGTCCGTGTCGCCGGCCAGCCGAATGTACATCCCCTGGGCTTTCAGCGTTAGCGCCCGATGCAGCGCGCAGGCCACCGTGCTGTCGGCATTGAGGTATAACGGCAGGCGGCACAGGTCAGTTTGGCTCCAATCCGCCAGTTCGCCGCAGCCGAACCGCAGCCGGATGACAGAGCGGCCGTCCGGTTCGGTAACAACGCCGGCCGATTCCACAGACAGCGGCGTTAACGTCATGTCCTGGGTGGTGGTGTAGCGGCAGCGTGTCCCCCGAGGCCCCATGGGCCTGGACATCACCTCGAACCCGCGACCGACGATCTCACTGTGCTTCATCAGGCGCCGGTCTGGCGTCAATTCAACGATGGATAGCGACGGTATGGTGCGTAGATAGTGCGGCCACAGCAGGCTCACCAGCCCTTCGGTCAGCTCGGGCAGATCATCATCAAGCTTTTCACGCAGCCGCCCCATCAGGAAGGCAAATCCCTCAAACAGGCGCTCTACATAGGGATCGCGCGCGCCGACCTTGTCGAGGTTGAGCATCGCCGCCCGGTCAGGATGCGCTTCGGCGAACTCCTTGCCCGCCTCATGCAGATAGCGCATTTCGGCGTCAAAATAACGCAGGGTCAAATCATCCATGGGGAAAATTCTCATTAAAAGAGGGCAATATAAAAATCGGATTTGATAGAAATCACGAGCAAAGGATGGCGGCCCGCACCGGATCGATAGCCACCAGCGCAGCCAATAGGGCTTCCATCCGCCGCGCCAGCGCCGTCTTGTCGGCATCGTTGCGCTGAGCTTTCAACCTCATAAGTTTCAGCAGCCGCGCTTTGACTTCAAAGCTCAGCTCCGGCGCCCAATCAGCTAACGGCAAACCGGCGGAGGTAGTGTTGAGCTCTCCCAACAGATGCAGGGCCAGGTCATTTTTGCCGTACTGCTCGGCCACCCTCGCCATCAATAAACGCAATAACCAGCGCTGGCGAATCGTTTGAGTGCCGGGCCGGGCCGCCAGCCATGCCAATGCGGCGTCCACTCCGTCGCTGTCCGCCTGGGCCAGGGCCTCGCTTTCCAAGGCCAGAATGTCATTGCCATCCGCCGGCGCCGTTACTGAGGTTACGGGCGCCCAATGCTCGGCACTCCCGCTGGCCTGCTGGGCTATCCAACCGCGAGTCACATCGTCGGCAAACGGCGTGCCGTCATTCCAGCTCAGATTTTCCAGCCCGGGCAAGCGCGCCAGCAACATCCCGAGATCCTGCTTGACGAGATCCGCCCAACCGGAGAACGGCTGCCCCTGCTTGCTCAATGCCTGGCAGGCATACCATTGCAAATCCAGCCAAAAGTGGTTAACGCCCTCCGCATACATCCGCTCAACCTGTTCCAGCAGTTCGTCCCAGCTCTGCTGCAGATACAGGCGTTTAAGCTGGGCGCGACAGTCACTGCGCGGCGGGGTCAAGCGGGTATTGCCGGCCTTTTCCTGCTGCGGTAAAAGATGCACCGTGTCCCAGCGCAGACTTTTCATCAGGCGGTGGCTTGCCAGCCAGCCTTGCGGCTGTTCGCGCAGGTAGCGCGAGAGCGCTTTTCCCTGTTCCAGCAGGTCGCGGCCCGACTGAACTTGACGCAATCCCGGCTTCAGTCCGGCGGAAGAGGAAAGCATTCCCGGGCCATCCACGGCGCTGTGTTGCGGCACCACCGCCTCCAGCCCACCCGATTGCGCCAGACGCAACTCCAATGCGCCGTATAGCGCCCCCAGGGCCGGCCGGTCAAGCTCAGACCATGCGCCGACAGCGTGTTCCAGCAGGGCCAGCGCCGCCACGATGCGCACCAGCTCGCTCTTCGCCACTTCCGGATAGCGGTCCAGACTATCCAGCATTTTGTTGCCCGCCAGCCATTCCAACGCCGTTCTGCGGCTGTTGGGACGAGCCGGCAGCACCCGTTCGCCAAAACGGTCGACCAGTCCGGCCAGCAGCATCAGCCCGTCAGCCAGGCCCGCCTCGCCGTCGCCATGCAGGCGCGCCCACAGATAATAGGTAGCAACGCGGACGTCCTTACAGACGGTGGTCAGCAGCGTCTCGGCCAACCGGCAGATGAGGCCGGTATCCGCCCCGGTGATTTTATTGACCTCCTCTCGCATGCGCTGGAAATCGTCGCAATAACACGGGTCATCGCCTACCGGGCTATCCGCGGAGAGAGGCAGCAACCATTTTTCCCACTGGACCATTTGCCCACGGGCCAGTTCAAGCGCGTCCCGTTCCGCCAGACAGGTAGTGATTAATGTTTGCAACATCACCCATCTCCCCCTATGGCCGCGGTATTTCGTGGCATTGTTCCACCGACGGCATCAACATCGAATATTCGGGCCGGCAGTGAAAAACCCCGCAGCTTCAGCAGCGCCAAGGGTCCTTCGGCCAGTTCGGTGCGCAGGTTCCAGGTTAGCGGTAAATCATCCGGGCCGGTCAAGACCAGACGGTAAAGGGTATCGCCGTCATCCAGCGCCGTGACCTTGGCTTGCTCCAGCAGGCGGATAAGCCCCCAGGTTCCTTGTTCATCGGCGAACAGGCGCGGGCCGGCATTCACACTGCGCCAGCTCAGCATCACTCCTGGTTTGTCCGAAGCACCCGGCCAATGGAAATTTTGCCAGCTTTCCTTCTGGTTGAAGTACCTGAGCTTCTGTCCATCGAGATTGAAGGTGGTTTCCACCACGTCACGTACCGGTTTGGCCATCAGCTCGAAACTTATGCCCATATCGCCGTTAGTGTATAAAATGTCGGCAAGCTGACTAAGGTGGTTAACCGCCCGCAGGAAAGCCGGGTTAAAATGCAGCCCTTGGCTGTTCAGCTTGTCCGGCACCCAGCGATTGCCTTCCTTGTGCAATACTCCGCTTAACTGGCGGGTCAGGAACTGTTCGATGCGTCCGGATTCAGTGCGGACAAATTGCCCAATCATCGGCAGAGACGCATCGCTGCGCGTGTCCGCAAACGGGTAGCGCCCATTGAAAGCCCGATCCCAATTATCCGCTATCGACGATCGCCACTGCACATTCAGGCTGGCGGCGGATGGCTTCAGTACCTTCTGCCACGCCTGGGCCAGCGGCTGGACAAACACCGCCCGGCCAAAACCGCTCCACTCTTCCCCCAGGCTGGCGGCAAGCAGGCTGCCGTATTCCTGCGTGTCTGTCAGATCAATGCTCTTGCCTTGGAACACCGTCTGCGCCAGTAGCTGGGTCATCTCCTGCGGGTCATTGGCGTTCGCCACCTGCTGGAGTTTGAGGCGCACCCTGGTGATACGGGTCAGGAAGGTTTGCAGGCTGAGAGAGCTGTCGCCGGTCATTACTCCCGCCGGGCTTCCCTTTCCCATCATTGCCAGCAGCGGGCCAAAGGTGCCGTCCAACGGACCGGTCAACCCCGCGGCGCGCTGGTCGATGGCGGGCAGGTCGTCTTTATGCAGCAGGCTCTGTACGGACTTCACCAGCGAATCTGACAAGGCCGCTCCCCGTTGTCCGGTTTGCCCCTGATAGCTAAGGGTGTTCATCAGGGCAATCAGCGGGGACTGACGCACATCGGCCATCAGGGTGAGCTGGTCGGTCACATCCGACAGATTCTTCGCCTGCTTCCATCGCAGACTATTGAGAAAATTCAGCCAGGCACCGCTGAAATCGGTAAAATAGCGTTCGGTAAGGCGTTCTTTAAGCGCTTCCGGCGACACCTCGGCCGTCACCGGATGTGTGCCGTCGCTGAGCACCCAGTCAATTTCCTCCCGGCGGGAGGCAACGGCCTCATCAATGGCCTTCTGCACCTGTCCTTCCCAGGCTTGACGGGTAAACACCCCTGGCACCACTTCGGTGGAGCTGAACAATCCCTGCGCGTCCCTATCCCCTACCAAATGCATTAAGCCAAGTTCGGCGTAGATGTTCGACACGGATTGCAGTATCTTCTGATAAAGCGTTGCCTCGGCGTTACGCTGCCCGATCTGCACCAGCAATAGCCGGCGCAACTGCGCCACCAGATCAGCATCGGGCACGATGCGCCATTCCGGGTGCTCCGCCAGATTCACGGCATAAAAACTCCATAGCCCCGGCGACAGGCTCCGCCATAAGCCGGTAGCAACCCCGGCACGGACCGGTTCGTTTTCTTCGAGGATTCGAGTCAAAAAGTCCGCATCGGCTTTTTCCGGATACGCCAGCATCAGGTAGGCTTTAAGCCGGCCGTAGCCCACCAGGGCTCGCTTGGCGCGTTGCGGACTGTGCGGCGGCAGGGCAACCAGTTCAGCGAGATGGAAGCTTAACTGTTTTGCCGCGCCGTCACGGACAAGGCGATTATTCATGGCGCCGTAGCGCGGCCATAAGGCGGCGGATAACATGCCGCTTTGATTTAAGCCAAAACGTTGATACCAGGGCGCGCCGTGCGAGGAAAGATACTGCAACCGCCCCAGTTCATTCGCCAGTTGACGAAGCGCCTTCAATTGTTCGCCGATGGGAACGTCTTCCCTCAGCGCCATCAGTTGCTCCCTGACGGTAACGATATGACTGCGGTTGGAGATAAAAGAGAGCAGGCTGCCGCCCCCCCACAGCAGCGTCAATCCCAGCACCGCATAAAAAGCGTTTCGCTCCCACGAAAAACCGGCGCGGCGGCCTCTGGCCGAGCTATCGTTTACAATGCCTTGCCATGCCGGATCCGAACACCAACCGTGCCCCGTCCCGGACGCTTTGTCATTGACCGGCAGGCTGAACATCATGCCGCGCAGCGACAACGCGCAGGAGAAGTCTCGCCACAGCGGAACCAGCGCCTGCTGCCAGTGTGTTATACCCTCCCGCTCCAGGTACAGTGACAAACGCAGCAGAAAATCATGTCGGGTAGTCGCCAACACCTGGCCCATGCCCTCGCGGCGCAGAGGTGCAATCAGATCAAGCAAACGGGCGGATAAATATTCAGATGTACAGGCCGCCGGCAACAGGCATCCCACCGGCGCGCCAGGGCGATCCCCTTGCGCCCAGGCGCTGTCGCATACCTGCCACAGATAGAGCGGCGCCTGCCAGCCTAACCGCTGTCCCTGACGCAAAAGCTGGCGCAGACCAAAATCGATGTGCTTAGGCTGGGCGCCCTGAGTTTCAGTCACCGCCCAGACGATGCCGTCCAGGGGACGCCGCCGGCGCAGCGCGCGAAGCCGGGCAATCAGTTCTTCATTCGGATCGGCTTGTACGCTGCCGCCCCACAGCAACAACGTACTTTTGCCCTCCAGCCAGCGCTGCAATGTAAGACCGGGTGTGATGGCTTCTACCTGTTCAGGCTCGCCGATAACCAGCAGGATACGCACCTTGCGGCGCCAGAAACGACCGTGATGCAGGCGAAGATGTACGTCTAGCCCTTCAAACGCTGGGGCCGTATGCAAAGGCGTCGCCGATATGGGAGGGTCTTCCCGGTCATCTCCGTTTAAAAGTTGACGTTGTTCTTCATACGCCAGGCCACCGGCCCTGCGGATCGCAGCACGGTAAATCGCCATTAGAAGCAGAATTAAGCTGCCTACGAATATAATCATTATTTGGCATACAGTTTGGGCATCACTGCCAGGATGAATGCGCAAAATCCCGGGCGCGCGCCAGGCCAGCCAGCTCAGGATAAGCATTATCACGAGTATAAAAAGTGCCAGAAGCCAGAAATAAAGAGTAGATAGTATATGCCTCATGGCGTCATCTCCTGCGACGTCAAATAAGGTGAAACCACGGCACTCCAAACGCCAGCCTCCGGGCAAGCCCCGCTGAACGTGAACTGTGGAGAGGAGGTTGTCTGGGCGGCTTGTGCGGCGACTGCAATAGCTAGCCAGGGTGTAACACATCCGGGATACCCCAGGGAGGAATCCAAATCATAAATACCCCGGTCGCGGGCCACATCAAACGGAACATCCGCCATCACCGTCGTGACGACTTCACTGCTTGACGGACTTATTCCCGAAATCCATACGTGGCTTATCGCTTCGGCGGCCAGCGGCACCCAATCCAGCGCCTGCCGCACGCCGTATTCGATGGCGGTTTCCGGCGCCAGTTCAGGACGATGCAGATAGGCCAGCGGGATTAAAGATTTTTGTGTAAGCCGGTTACCGAAAATCAGGCCTGCAGCGGATTCAGCGGTCATGTCCGGATGTTCTGGGCGAATTTGCAGCGCTACCACGACAAGCAGTGCTGCTTCGTGAATATTGTTGTCAAGCCAGTTGTCTATTAATGACAGTCCGGATCCCTGGATTCGGCATATCGGCTGCATGATACCCGCTTCTTCCCAAACGTCCTGCCAGATTTGATGGAATGTCTCATCATTGAGTGGGGTTTCGGATTCTATAACAAGTTGAAGGGGCATTTCCGCCGGCAAATATCCCAATGTTTCGGCGAAATCATTGAATATGGAGCCCAGTAGACGTTTCACCCCTTCCTCAATTGACTCAGCCACTATCAGCAATGAAAGCCTGCTGTGGCGAATGGCCTCTTTGCCCTGCCATGATCGTTGGGCTTTAAAGGCAATTTTGCTTTGCATTAAATTTAAAAGCTGCGAATCGGGATTATTTTCATCAAACGCAGTGTGTAGTGAAATACTAAGAATTTGCAGTGAACGGCGACCTCGCTGAGTTTGCTGAAATATATCAAGCCGGCGTTCCTCATCCCAGTTATCCGCCATGAGCTGCTGACTGGAATACAACAACCAGCGTCCGCCTGCCAGCAGCCCCCAGCACAAAGTGGGAAGCCCAAACGCCGCTGACCAAAATACGCTAGGTCGCTGGCTGGTGTGCTCGCCCCAAAACATTACCATAGCTATGACTCCCACCAACAAAATACAGATATATGCAATCAGCCATAGCAGCATTCGGGGAGGACCCGGCCGAAGTGCCAGCCCAGGAAAACGATTCAACCTGACAGGCATAAAGCTTAACTCTCGGTAACATGTGGCAAGGATGAAAGCAGTCTGCAGCCACAGGCACATCGATGCCCATGAAAAGCGACGGGGAAACTGTTATCACAGAATGTGGTATGGCCTTCGCTGATTGATGTGCCCCCGTGTTTTGGACAAGCCACGTCATCACCCTTTCGAGCAACGCCAATCCCGCCAAATTTCATTACCTGAGAGCCGGATGTGACTGTGCCGCCATGGGTGGTCTTGTCACCGATGCGAATGATTCCGTTCATTTTTTCAATCCCTCTTTGGTTTTATTCAACTTTCCCTGCATGTATTCATAAGTAGTTCCATCACTAAAGCCGATTTCAGTCTTAGCATTCTTGTTCCATTTTGTTAGTAACAAAGCCGCATCGGGATCCGTTGTTCGCATTGGTCCAACTCCGACAGGAAGGTCACCACTGAAATCAAATAAATAGAAAACATGACATTGCGTAAAGTCGTTCGGATATTGACATTCTTTTAAAATGGACGCGTATATAACCATTCGAGTGATAAGCTTATCTTCATCAGCTTCATTGTTCATTATTGGGTTAATAAACAACCCATTATAAAATCGCCATTTATAGTAAAGAAAATCTTTCCATTAAGCTCTACATCTGTATTACCTTCTTCATTGCCATAGAAATCAAGCTTTCCTAAAACCGTGGTAATGCCGTTAGCGGATTGGGTGGGTGGTTCTGGGTCATTATTTTATCTTTAAAAGAGTTTTCCTCATCTCTTTCTGCTTGCCTAAGCAGATGACCGTCATCCAGCATTTTTATTTCGCCGTTTTTATATATAAACTTGGAATGATCTTCAAAACGCATTATTACTGAATCCCTTTTCCAATCGACATGCATCATCTTTGCATATTGCAATGGCGGAGAAAATTCATTTGATATAATCGGTTTTTCTTTAGAAAGATCGACTAAAAATATTTTTCGCATCTGATTTTATTTATTTCAGAAACACATCCCAGATCATCATAATATGATAAAATAAGTCTACTTGGTTTTCCTTATCTCCATTCAAAAACTATCATCAGTCATATCATAATATGCGAATGCTTTTCAAGATTAATAGTAGGGATTTTTTAATTTCAAAACCCTTCAGATATAGAATAGTATTTAAATTATCGGATGTTTGAGAAGTTAACATCCCTTTAATCGTTTCACAGCCTGATTTTTCCAGCGCGCATCTAACCTTTCCGTAACAAGAAAATGAAAACAAAAATATTGAAATAAAATTACTTTTTCATGAAATTCTAATCCCATTTATAATTTTTCGATTGCAGAAAAGAGAGAAACATCAGAGATCTTTTTATTGATAAATCATAGCTATAGAAGTTTTGCAATTTTATATTTTTATCCATAAAAGCAGATAACCATAATCTATGGCCTTCTATATAGGAACTTCGTGCGTCGGCATAATACTTCATAGCCTCTACAACTCCAACCTGGGCTACTAGTAAATTTTAGCCTTACTTTCTGTAATCTCTTTTCTAATAAATTTTATCGCATCTCCGAGGCCAAGGTGATGCGTTAGATACATCACCTTAGCCTTTTCAGCATCATCGAGGCCATCGATATTGAATCCTTTCGCCTTAAGCGCTTTGAGGTTTGTAATTGCGTAGTCTACTGCAGCCATAATGGCATACTCAGGTTCAAACCGGCGTTTCAGCCAGTCCGATAGAGATTTAGAACCTGAGGCGCCAGGAGGATAAGGTGTACATCCTGAAATATAACGTTCTTTTGCAGTTCTTGGAGGTTCTTCCAAACATCCAACGTTACCTGAAATTTTTCTTCCAAAATAGTTGTGCCATCTTGTTTTTACCTCGCGACCCAAGTGACCTATTCGGGGCATTTTCGCTACCACGTTTGATGCCTTTGCTTTCTCGTTCAGGTAGGTTCCGTCTTTCAACGTTTCTCCCATCCATGTCCCATTGAGAAATTGTGTCATACCAGCAGCGGAGCTTCTGTAATAAGTTTCATTCCTGCAGGTCTTCCTTCTTTTTCATTCGCAGCTCTGATAGCTTTGTTTTTTATAGTCTATAGCCACCGATGTGGGCTGCCATAGGCCATCCTTTTTGCAGATTCGGCATCAATGACGGCAGCAATAGCTTGTGGGATAAGGCCGCTTCTTTTGATGCTGCAATGATTGCATCCCGATAAATGACATTTTTGCTAACAGCAGGTCGTATTCGTTGGGGCAAATATGATTCACATCCAGTCGAGGATTTCCTGAGCATCTCGCCCCAGCGTCACCGTATTTAATTCTTTTTATCCGTATCGAGTGTACCAGGGCACCTTTAAGCGCAATGCTTTTCCCTTTGACCCTGACTTTAGGGCTGGATAGTCTGACTTCGGTTTTCCCTATAGTTGGCGTAAAACGGGCAACTTCCTTTATTTTTCCCGTCGCGCTTGAAACCATTACCTTCAATTCAGACACGTTATCCACGATGTAATTACTGATTTTACCGGTACCATCGGTTATCACATCATAAATGTCACCAACAGCTGATACGATTTTTACTTTAAGATCAGGAATCGGTTTTCGATTAAATCCTCGAAAATAAAGGATAACTCACATTGATTGTCAGGAATAACACCAACATTGGCGACCTGAGTATGTTTTGAGGAGGTAAACGGATTTTTGCCCTTGGTAAATCAATGATGGGTTTTAATATTATTGAGTTTTACTAACTCATTAACTGTACAATGATATTTCTTCGCAATCTTGCTCAAGGAATCTCCTTTTCGCACAATAACATATTGCTTATCCGAAGCAAGAGAATACATATCATCTAAGGGAACAGGTCGCTCTTCAGGATTCAGATAACATTTCCAGTCTGCGGACCATCCTAACAAGCCGTCGTATTGACATGGCGCATCATGTGGCGCATTAAATAATTCAGTCAGATCTTTTGTCATTTTTCCTCCGGTGGAAGGGCCTAAAACTATTCCAGAGCCTGAAGTATTATCGACGCCTTTAATAGCAGCGAATAATTGATTAGAACCCGGCGCCAAGATCGGCATTTCAGGGAAGCAGAATGAAAGGGTCGCGGGGTCGGTATACTGATAACTCGCGCTCTTCACCAGATAATCCCCCGCCGTGCCCGACTCAATCTTGTTCGGGTCCAGCGTGATATAGCTGCCACCGGCATTCAGCGTAATTTTCTTCTTGGCGGTGATCTTGATTTCATCTTCACTACTTATGATGGTTAGGGACTTCTGCGCCAGCAATTCCATCAGATCATTTTGCGCCTGGATTGAGACCTCTCCCTGATTGGCAATCAGCTTGATACCGAGCTTACGCACAAACAGGCTAAAAGCCTCGCCGACACCGATAAACAGTTTTTTAACCACGCTGATATCGGCCTGATTGCCGGCATTCATTATCAGATTGTCCGCCGCAGCCATTTGCATATGCTTACCGCTGGTGATTGCGACCCCTTGCGGCGCGCTTAATAAAATAACGACTGACTTTAATTGATCAATGTCTTGCTTCATCATGTCTATCTGGGCGTTCAGATCCGCCGGTTCAGCGTTAGCTGATTGAGCATCGTCCGAAGCCTTCTTCATTTGTTCAGCAGCCTGAATTAACTGCTCAATGGCCGCCTGCATATCCAGTTGATTTCCATTGGCCTTCGGTTGTGCATCCGCGCTGATGAAGATGCCCTTGGCCGCCCGTATTGCCCCGTGCAGGTCGGTTCGAATCTCAAACCCCTCGCCGCGGGGCTGCTTGCCGCTGTCCACCAGATGCCCCAGATTAAGCTGGGTTTTGCCGCCATACTCGGTGCTGAGCTTGATATGCTCCCGATCCCGCGTGTCGTCCAGCCGCAGTTTGTTGTTTGCCGGCGTGCGCAGCACGTTGCGCTTGTAGTTCTGCAGCGTGACGAGATCCGGGGTTTTGGAATCATGCAGGGCATAGGCGATATAGGGTTTGTCAGGATTGCCCTGTTCGAAGGCTATCGCCACTTCGGTGCCCGCCAGCAGAGGCGTATGCAATCCATAGGTATCGCCGGCATAGGGCCGAGCCTGACGCAGCCACAGGCTCTCAAAGCCGGGTTGCCATTCATCACGATCGAAATCGAACGACACCCGGTAGCGTCCGTCACTGTCGATATGGCTGTAGGTGTCATTCACGCGCGTGCTGGTTACCCGGGCCGACAAGGTGCCGGCCATTACCGGCTTCGCCGTCGGCTCGGGGCGGAAACAGACGATTTCCGAATAAGGAATGGCGGTAAACTCCACCTCAAGACCCCTGTCTCGCGCCGCACGGCTGCGGATGCCGGTTATCACCGCGCCTTCCTGGAATACACCCGGCGCATCCTCACCCTGGACCTTAAGTTCCTGGCCGGGAGCCAGTATGGCGGAGCTGGTAAAACCTTTCAGTTTGGTTTGCCGGTTCAGGTAGCGCTCATGGCGCAGCCGGGCGTAAAACGTTCCGCTTTCAGGCTCCGGGTCCGTCGCGTGTTTGTCGCCGATGGTGAGATAATTGTCCGCATAATGATAGGCTTCGCCGTAGGTCGTCTTGTCCCCGCGGGCCACATCCGCCTCGCCGTCCATAAGCGCCGAAGCATCGCGATAGTTGTAGTCGCGGGTACAGACCCGGCCCTCCACCACCCGGTACGCCGTTTGCAGGTCCCAGACGCAGGAAGCCCCGCCGGCATCCAGGCCCGAGGGGTTACGTAGCGGCAGAAGCGAACCGGACCGATAGTGGCGCTGGTCGTCATAAAATTCCACCACGTCGATGTTGAGCCGCGGGTCGGCGGTGAAGAGAAACCAGATCCCCACTTCGGCCAGCAGACGACTGATAAAGGTCAAATCGTCCTCGCCGTATTGCATCACCAGTTCGCGTTTCGGGTAAACGCGGACCAAGGTGAATAAAAAGTCCTGGCCCTTAAAGCAGTGGCGGTCGCGCAATACCTTCTCCACAATTTCCGGTACGGATAAATGCTGGTAAATGCGGTGCTGCAGGCTGTTCCTCAGCAGAGCGAGGCGCGGGACCAAGGTAACTTCATAGCGACTTTCGTCCCTGGAGGCGGAGAGGCGTTTAAATCCGGCAACCACGCCGTGTATCGAGCGTAACGGGGCCGCAGCCGGCGCCGGCAGTCCGAACTCCGGCAATGCGGCAGGCGTTGCATTGAGGGTAAAAGTGGCATCCCGCATCAGCATTTGGGTTGAAGGAATATCCTTTGCTGGACTGGTGAGTTCGATACGGTAGCGAAACGGGCGGCTGAGATGCTCTTCGCCGATAAACGCCAGCACATCCAGAGGCGTTTTATTGTCCCACACCAGGAGCTTATGCTGGCGATGCTCGAACGGCAGAATATTAGCGGCGTTTAACATGGCTTGCGCTCCTCGTGGCTAAAGTCCAGGGTAATGCCTTCATCTATGCTGTAGTCCAGTTTCAAGCCGAGCGGTTTGCGCAACTCGGCGTGACGCTGCAAAAGTTGCTGGCTCAGCACCGGTAAAATTTGTTGGTTCAGCAGGCTATCGATATTGCGCGCCCCGCTGTCCGGCAACAGGCAGGCGGCTGCCAGCGCCTCCGGCAGGCTGTCGGTGTATTCGCAGCGCAAACCGTAATGCTGGTGCAGGCGCCGGATTACCTGTTGCAATTTGATGTGGACAATGCGCTTCATGGCGGCGGCATCGAGCGAACGGTATATCAGGGTTTGGAAACGCGACAGCAGGGCGGGTTGAAAACGATCGCGCAAAATGGGGCGCAGCAGTTCGTGCAATGTGCTATCCGGTGCATCCGGCTGCTGTTCCAGCGCAGCCATCAGCCTATCGCTGCCGAGATTGGCGGTCATCATGATGACGGTATTGCGAAAATCAATCTCCCGTCCCTCGCCGTCCCTCATCACGCCCCGATCAAATACCTGATAGAACAGATTGAGTACGTCAGGGTGGGCTTTCTCCACCTCATCCAGCAGCACGACGCTGTAAGGACGTTTACGTACCGCCTCGGTGAGCACGCCGCCTTGGCCATACCCGACGTAGCCCGGCGGCGATCCCTTGAGCTGGGAAACGGTGTGAGGCTCTTGATATTCGGAAAGATTAATGGTTATCAAGGAACGGTTTCCGCCAAAAAGCGCATCGGCCAATGCCAGCGCGGTTTCTGTTTTGCCGGTGCCGCTCGAGCCAACCAGCAGGAATACGCCTAAAGGACAGTTTTCAGGCGTCAACCCGGTTTTTGCCGCCCGCAGCCGTTGCGCCAAAGACTCAATAGCGCGATGTTGACCGATGATCCTTTGCGACAGCGTGTTTTCCAGTCCCAGCAAATTGACCTGTTCATCTTTCAACAGGCTGCCAAGGGGGATCCCGGTCCAATCCGCCACCACCGAGGCCACCATACGTGCATTTACATCCGGCGATATCATTGGCGAATTACCCTGCAACAGCGCCAGCTTCTGCTGTAAAGCGTCGACATGGCCGTCGAGGATGTTATTCCCCCTGGCGGCCAGTAGCTGTTTCGTCAGCTTTTTCTCTTGTTGATAGCGTTCTTGGACGGCATTGAGCTTTTCGTGCAGCTTTTCACGGCGGATATCGATGTCAAGCAGCCGATCCGTGCCGGAGGTAAATCCGGTGGCTGAATCCTGTAGCAGTGACTCCCGTTCCATATCCAGCGCGGTAATCTGGTTTTGCAATTCCATGAGTTTATCCGGCCGGGTATTCAGGCTCATGTGTGCCCGCGCCCCGGCGGTATCAAGCAGGTCTACGGCCTTGTCGGGCAATTGCCGTCCGGTGAGATAACGGCGGGATAAGGCGACGGCGGCCCGTATCGCGTCGTCCTGGATATGCACGCCGTGATGGACGGCATAGCGCTCTTTGAGCCCGCGCAGCATCAGGCAGGCGGTGTCATCGTCCGGCTCGGCCACTTTCACCATTTGAAAACGCCGTTCCAGGGCGGCGTCACGTTCGAAATAGTGTTTATATTCCCCCCAGGTGGTGGCGGCGATAGTGCGAAGCTCGCCGCGGGCCAGCGCGGGTTTCAGCAGATTGGCGGCATCGGCGCCGCCCGCCTGGTTACCGGCGCCGATCAGGGTATGGGCTTCATCGATAAACAGCAGTACCGGGCTGGGGGCATTTTGTACGGACTCGATGATGTTTTTCAGACGCTGTTCAAATTCTCCTTTTACCCCCGCGCCAGCCTGAAGCAGACCTAGATCCAGGGTACGTACGCTGACGGATTTCAGGCTATCCGTCACCTCGCCGCTGATAATGCGCAGTGCCAGACCTTCAACCAGCGCGGTTTTACCCACGCCGGGCTCGCCCACCAGAATCGGATTGTTTTTTCGTCGCCGCGACAGGATATCGATCATCTGCCGGATTTCCGCGTCGCGCCCTAATACCGGGTCAATCTGCCCGGCACGGGCTTTGGCGGTTAAATCCAGCGTGAACTTGTCCAATATCTGTTGCGTCTGGGATATCGAAGGGGGATCTGTGGGCAGCGATGAAGACAGCATGTACGAAATGTCCGGCTGTGGGCACTGTGGCCGTTCATCCGATTGCATATCCAGCAGCGGCAGCAGACGGCTGAGCTGGGCATCGCCCAGGCCGGGCGGCAGCCAGGGCGTTTTGGTTTGCAGCAACGAAGGCATGGATATCAATGCAAACAGTAAATGCACCGAGCGTATTTGCTCAATGTTCTCTTGCAGCGAGGCCTCAAGCCAGGCCGATTTGATTAACCTCTGCAACGCATTGGAAAGCTGCGGTTTACTCTGGATGCTGCGGGGCAGCTTTTCAAGCTGTGATAACAGTCCCTGCCACAGGTCATCCATATCCCACTCATAGCGGCGGGCGATCACCGTGATATCCCCTTCTCCCTGCTCAAGCAGTTTGAGCAGCCAATGTTCGACGGTAATTTCCCCTTGAGCCCGCGTTTGGCATAAGGAGGCCGCGGCGGCTAAGGCTTCGGCGCAATAAGGGTTCAGTCGGCGCAATAACGGGGCACAATGGTTGTCCATATTGTCAGGTCTCGTCTCAGTGGCCTTGAAGGCGATAGCTACCGCACGGCCCGTGTCCCGGTCCGGTGAGGGAAGCATTGTGTATGGTCTTAGCTGAAGAGCGTTCCGGACGCCGCTCAGATAACGCCACTAAGGCCGCAGGCGGGCTTCCGCCTGCGAACCGGGGTATCAGGCGGAAGCCCGTTCGTTCCAGGAATCGGAATGAATAATGTTGCCGTCTTTATGGGTCCAGATTATTTTCTCGTAGCGGAATTCCACCTGCTCCAGGTGGTTGTGTCTCTCCTTGGCCGGATCTTTGATGTCATGCATCAGCGGGGCGACCTTCACGACCTTGACGTTTTCCAGCCGGGTGTTGAAGTACTCTACTTCCTGTCCGGCATCATCGATTTTGTACCATTTGATTTCCGCCGATTTAAGCGTCTGGCCGGAGGTGACGGCTTTATAAAGGTAGGGACTTGACGCATCCACTTCCTTGGTGAAAACCAGGGGGGTATGGATGCGGGTGCCGGTCAGCTTGCCGGTGTTATTATCCGTGGGGATATAGAGGCTATGTTCCAGAGCCGTCATTTCTATACTGCCTTCGCGACCCTGAACGTTTACAGACCCTTTGATGTCTGCGCCGCCGTCGTCTTTCAGCCAGAGATATGCGGGAATTGCCATGGGTTAACTCCTGTTATTGATGAATATCGCCTTCATTGGCGAAGAGGTGGTGCCTGAATCCCGGCCACGGGTTGACATGCCCCCGGCTCCGGTATCAGTCTGATGTCGACCCGGCGGTTGGCCGCACGCCCGGCCACGGTGTCATTACCGGCAATGGGCCGGGCGGAACCGTGGCCCTGTACCGCAAAACAGCCGGACGGAATATTGCCCATGGTGCGCAGCCAATCACGCACCGCTTCGGCGCGAGCCAATGACAAATCCTGATTGCGCCGGTGGCTGCCGGTGTCATCGGTATGGCCGGCGACGACTATCAGCCATCCCGGCTGCGCCTTGATATCCATCAAGGCGGCCACCAGCACCTTGGTGGCCTCGGGTTTAAGACTGGCGCTACCGGCATTGAATAACGACAGGCTGTTAAGATTGAGGGTTTGCGGACCCGGCGCATGGGGTTGCGGTGCATCCGATACAAATAGGGGCGGCATGTAACCGTCAATGGCCGCCAGCAGCCCGGCGTAAAGACTGGTGCCGGAATACAAGCCCAATCCAAGGCGCAGCGGTGTTCCCTGCCGATGGTAAAGCTCCAGTTCCTTGGCATCGTTAACCAGTACCGTCAGGGCTGACGCCTTGGGGCCATGGGCCGACGGGGGAATGTTATGATAACGTTGCAAATCGGCGGCAACGCGGATCAACAGGCGCTGGTTGTTCCAGGCCACGATGCAAAGCGCGGCAAGACAATATCCGGTCAGCACCGCCATACCCCAAGCCATCGCCCGCCGGCAGGCGGTCGGCCCTTGTGGCCGAGGCAGCATCCATAGCAGGGGATCGGGGAAAGGTAACGATGTTTCCCTTGCGGAAGAAAAAGACACGGGCCGCAACAGTGTCCGGGCCGCAAGATGGCGTTGCCAGATATTGCCGCTCAAGACGGGCATTGACGTAAAGCGCACCGCCAGATCCGATTGGACTCGAGGTGGGCAGCCATATTTGTCGGCGGGTTTTTCCGCCATCAGCGTATCGCGGTACCAGGCCAACAGGGCCTGTGCTTCTATAATCTGGGGCAAGTGATGGATAGGCTCCCCGCCGCTTTTTATGGACAATCCGTCCTCTGTTTCCTGCCCGGACGCTGCCAGCTCGCCGATTATGCCGAGGGCTCCCTCTGTCGGGCAGAAATACCAGGGGCCGTCTTTGCCGTTGAGGAACAGGCATATCATTGCCGGCGGCCTGTGGCCGATACTGCGGGACATCCCCGCCAATTCATGATGCCAGCCGCGCAAAATCGTCCGGAGGACGCCCTGATCTGTATGCGACTGCGGAGACAAAAAAAACATTGCGGCCAGTTGCCGCCTCCAAGCCGGACGCTGCGCCAGGAGGACAGGCGTCAATCTGGTCAGCTCTTTGGCCGCGCCAAGCCGCAGGTAGCAGCCGTGGGGGATTTCACGCACCAATGCCGGGCCAAATAGCCTATCCAGATTGTCGCTGTCGCCGCAGACCAGCACTATGGGCGTGGAGCATTCACCGGGCAATGCCGCCAGCAGATGTTGATATTCGGCGGAGACGGGAAATGCCTTCCGCCCGCAAATTATCCAGGCTCCCGCCACGGCCGACAGCGTTAGCGCCCCGCTGAAGAATCGCGCCGTCATTCCCCAAGGCAGGACACCCAGACATAACATCAGCGTTAAACCGCCAATAAGCAGCCATAATCCGCGTTTCATGCGCACCGTCATGATTGGCATTTTATTGAGATTCCGGCAGCAGTTCTGTCAGCAGCATGTGAAGATGATGGTGCAGCCCCCACCAAAGCCCGGCCACTGAAAAGATGGCGATACCGCCCCAAAACCATAAAGAGCGCCTGCCGAAAAATTGATAAAGACTGTCAGCGTCCGGGCTGAGCAATACCGATGCCGGCGTTGTTTCAAGGGCAGGGATTTTGGTCTCCAGAACGGCTATCAATTGATCTCGCGGCCCTTGCGGCTGGTTACGATAGCGGCCCTGAAACCCCAGCACCAGGATGCGGTGAAAACAGATCAAAACCGTTTCATCGGGCGCGGGCTGGTTCAGTACCGTCCTTATCCGCTCAAATAAACGCTCGCCGGCTTGAAGAGTATTGAAAAAGTGAGCCTGCAGCGGTTTTGCCAGCCATATCTGATGCCCATCGTCAGGGATGTCATTGCCCAAACCGCGGCCTAATACGGTTTCATCCAGCAAAGCGCATTGCGCATAGGTAATATGATCGATGCTCTCGTCGGAATAGTCCGCCAGGAGCAATTGCCGACGGACCTCTTCAACCTGTCCCTGGCACTGCTGATAGAGTTTTTCGCCTTGCTCGGCGGCCGCCCCGTTGCGCAGCTGGATCACCGTCAGGAAGGTTTCGCACAGCAGGTTATCGATGGAAAGCGTTGTTTTCATGCGCGCAGCACCGCAAAAAGTTCGAGTTGTATATCAGGCAACGAGCCCGGCACATAAAGATAACAACAGCCGGCGGCCAGCATGGCTTGAGCCGCGGAATGGCTCAGATCCATGGCAAAGTATTGATTTTCAAGACGCAAAGGTATCGCGGCAGGCACTTGGCTCAGGCAAACCAGGGGGACTCCGTCCAGAGCGGTGTTAACCAGCTCGTGCACATCGTCCGGCGCCCCGATTTTGCACAGCGCGGGAAACTGGCTTTGTAACCTATGGGCGGGCACACTGGAGCGTACCGAGAGATAAAAATCCGCTTCTTCGCGCAGGCGAACATCATTCAACGGTGCTTTCCAATAGTTGGGGCCGATGCTCTCAAGCACCAGCGTCAGTACCCGCGAGGGCAGACTGGCCTCCAGTAAGGTTCCGATAAGGCCGAACAGCGGTGGAAAAACCGTCTCCAAACGTTCATGGTCATAAGGAGGGATCGCATCGATATCCTGATCAAGGGAAAACGTCAGCAGCGCACCGGCCAGTTTTATCAGTTCGCGATACAGCAGTTCCGGATGAACCGCCGGGTCTCTGAGTAAATCAGCCAGCACCGGCTCGCTGGAATTGAGGGCATTAAGCAGCCAGAACAGCGAAACATCCGCCACGGCGAAATCCGCCATCCTCTGGTTGCTTTCCCGGCGCATCCCCATCAGGCGTCGGCGCTTGGCCTGTAGCTGGCCCATCAGCAGGCCTAACGCGCGGTACATCTCATCACCGGCGCCAAACGATAATAACGGCGGAATGAACTGTCGATCCAATTCCCAGTTGCCGCGCCCGTCACGTAACAGACGCGCCACCGGGCAGGTCAGATATTCGCCGTTTTTGTCGAAATCAAAACGCAGCGAGAGTTCATAGCGTTCCACCGCGATGGATTCGCTTTCATTGCCTAATACATCCTGTACCTCCGCCCACTCCTGGCGGTAACGGACCGGATGCCCTTTTTCCTCCTCTTGCCGCCGGCAGTTACCGCCGTTGGCGTGTTCCAGCGGCAATGCCAGCAAAACTTCCACCCGGCGAACATCGGCGGGAAGAACCTGGGCAATATCGCATGGGGGAGGCAACGTATCGCAGCGATCGGTGTCGATCAAACTCCCATCGGCCATGCGAACATGAAGATACTCCGCTTTTAGCCGGTTCAGCCGCAGCGCGTCGGTATCGAACCGGGCGGTCAGTACGCCCCAGGGATATCGCACGCTCAGTCGGTCAAGGCAGCTCCGGTGAAAAGCTTCCCAACGCGCCTGCTGCTGAAATTGCTGAGGCGCCAGGAAAGCGCCTTCGATCCAAAGAGGCCGGTAAATTTTCATGGGGGTTGTTGTCCCTCTCAAACCTTGGCCCGCGGCATTTGAGATACCAGTGAAAGATTCACATCCATCCCTTCCACCTGGAAATGGGGCACCGCATAGAGTTTGACGCGAAAGAAACCCGGGTTGTCATCAATATCTTCAACCGTCACCTTTGCGTCGCGCAGAGGATGCGACGCCTGTAAATCGTCCCCCGGATCGGTCATTTCCGTCACCAGGCCGCGGATCCAGTTATTCAGCTCCAGCTCCAACAGGCGGCGATCTTTGGTGGTACCGATATTTTCACGCTGGATAAGCTTCAGGTAATGAGCGATACGCGACAACAGGAAGATATAGGGCAGGCGGGAATTGATGCGGCTGTTGGCCGTAGCGGTCTGACTGTCGTATAACGCCGGTTTCTGCACCGAATTGGCGGAGAAAAAACAGGCATAGTCTCGATTTTTATAATAAGACAACGGGATAAAGCCCAGGTTGGCGAACTCGAATTCCCTGGTTTCCGGGATCATGACTTCCGAGGGGATCTTGACCTGATTGCCCGTGCCGAGATCATAAAGGTGGATAGGCAGGTCGGTCACCGCCCCACCTGCCTGTGGCCCGCGGATTTGCACGCACCAGCCGTTTTTGATAAAACTTTTCACCATGTTGGCGGCAAAGGCGAAAGATGCATTGGTCCACAGGTAGCGATCGTGATCCGGTCCTTTTACCTGCTCAATGTAGTTGAAGCTACGCACAGGAACGGTATCAGGGCCGTAGGGCAGCCGGCCCAGCACGCGCGGCAAGGTCAGACCGATATAGCGGGCATCGTCGCTGTCGCGGAAAGCCTTCCATTTCAGGTATTCGGCGCGGTCGAAATAATTGCCGATATCTTTAATGGCGGCCACGTCTTCCATGGTCTCTTTACCGAAAAAGGCCGGCCCGACGGAGCCGATAAACGGCATATGGGCGGCGGCGGCCACTTTGGATATGTTACGCAGCAAGGCGATATCCCGCGGACCGCGATCGAACTCGTAGTTTGAAATGGCGGCGGCAATGGGCTCCCCGCCCGGCGTATCATACTCGTGGGTGTAGGTGATGGCGTAGAGACCGCTTTGGGCGATTTCCGGCGCATCGTCAAAATCCTGCACAAGATGATCTTTACTGATATCCAGCAGCTCAATTCGCACGTTATGGCGAAAATCGGTCTGATCAATCAGGGACTTCACTCCGCGCCAGGTGGATTCGAGGCGCTGGAAATCCGGATGATGCATGACCTGGTCCAATTGCCGGCTGATTTGGTTATCCAGCGCGGCGATATGGCTGTCCAAAAGCGTTTTATCCAGCCGCTCCACCCTTTGTCGCGACTGTCCGAGCAAGTCCATAAACACCCGGACCGCCGCCGTTACCCTTTCATCGGTGGAGACATCAGAAAGGGCATCGCTGTTCTGAAACGACTCGATAGCGGTAACGGAGGTTACCGGGGTAAGATTGATCTTCTCAAACAGAGCCGCATAGACACTTTTCGCCCCCTCGGCAGCGTTGTTTTGTACCTCAGTGGTTGCGTGATCACGAACGTTGTTTTCCTGTAACGACATAAATGCAGTTCCTTCTTTTCCGTGACGGATCAATTGACTGGCGGGACCAGGGCGGCCAAATCCATACGCAGTTCTTGGCTTAATGCCTCATCCTTCAGGATGTATTCCAATTCCCGGCGAAAAGCGGCGTTATCCAGCAAATTGGATTTAAGATCCCTCAGCAGGTTGCGCATCGCCAATAGGGCTCGCAGCTGCGGAATCTGGCGCGCCACCTGTTCAGGTTCAAAATCTTTCATATGCCGGAATGAGAGGGCCACCGCAGTCTCGGCATTATCGTCAGCCAGCGCGTCGGACACGGAAATCATCAGGTTTGGCTGTAAATCAGCCAGTACGCTGTTGAAATTATTTTTATCAATGGGCAGTTTGCTACGTTCGGACAACGGACGCTGTTCGCGGCCATTGCTATAGTCCCCATAACCAAGAGCTTTAAGGGCAGTTCAACGTTTTTCTGGCTCCGCCGGTATGGAGATCAATTTTATATTGATTCGCGCTTTTGGTACTTCGTGTTGAAAACTGTCAGCCATAAACCAGCCTTATGAATTTATTGAAAAGAAATTATCACCCGTTATTTACTTACCGGGATGACCACAATTAAAGGAACCATACCGATATTTAAACTTAGAATAATTAAAATAAGACGTATGGCACCTCATTCATACATATCCATATAAAACTATGATCGTGCCAGGTCGGAAATAATTTTTCCTTGGGGAGGAGTAGGCAGAGTATATAAAGCTCAGATGAAAAATATCAAGTGATAATAATCCCCATAATAAACATGGAAACCTGTCTCATCTTGGATGAGAGCGAATAATTGCCGAATTCATATTAATCATCCGTCAGTTGGCGGGTTGATGCGTGAATGAGCATGCTTTTGATTGAGCTATTAATGAGATATCGGCCAGAACGGTTAAACACCTACAATTAATACCCTTGGGTTTAATCAACCAACGGCACTTTATTTTTATCAATTACACGAAGAGATAATATTTAAAAAACATCAACAAATAGTAGATTCAAATAGCCAATCGTTGAGCATTTTCAGTTATGGGGTCAATAATTTCGTAAAACAACCTTCCGCTGCTATGGAAAATAGTACCGTCCATTTTCTGAAATATTATTCCTTTTGGGCAACAACAAATAGAAAGCCTACCATCACTGCCGGCAGAACTTCCGCTCATAGTATTACTCAGACATTGAGGCAGAAGGCAGCAAAGGAATACGAACTGAAAATCCGGTTTTGTAATCAATAATGAAGTACGGCACTAGGGGCAATGAATATCCGCGATACCGGGTCGCCTTTGAGTTATTAGGGCATAAAAAAATACGGAACGGGTTGTTTTACCGGCAGTACAAGCACAAAGCCCCGATCAATTGATCGGGGCTTTGTCAACCGGAAGCCTTCGTCCCATTGGGCGCAGGCTAATCCAGCGGGGATACTATTTCTTGGTGCCCGGAATACTGAAACGCTTGTTGAAGCGATCAACACGTCCGCCGGTATCAACAACACGTTGTTTACCGGTATAGAACGGATGGCATGCGCCGCAAACGTCCAGGGTCAGGTCGTGGCCCAGCGTGGAATGGGTCTTGATAACATTACCGCAAGAACAGGTTGCAGTAATTGCTACATATTTCGGATGGATATCTTTTTTCATGGAAAACCTCTTCATAAGGCCGCGTCGCTATCCGGTCTGCTTGCGCCGGACACCACGCGAAGGGAGTGTCGTTTCTCTGATATCGGATTATACCAAAGGCCGCGAATCATACAGAATGTCGCGGCCCTTTGCAAACACATCCGTGCATTGGAGTCGACACAGTGTACACTATCAGCGCTATTTTTTCTCCCAGGACTATCCGATGCCTGTTGTTCACGTTGCGTTACCGGTGCCATTGGCACGCACGTTTGATTACCTCTATCCCGACCATGCGCGTCCGGTTATCGGCGGGCGCGTTCGTGTACCCTTTGGACAGCGCAACGCCATCGGCATAGTCACGGGGTTAAGCGAAGGCAGTACACTGCCGCCGGACAAACTCAAGACCATTAACGAAGTGCTTGACGAGCGTTCGCTGTTTCCCGACAGTCTCTGGCGGATTCTCAATTGGGCTATCGGTTATTACCACTACCCAACGGGAGAGGTCTTGTTCCATGCACTGCCGATTTTAATCCGTCAGGGCAAAGCCGCCGAAATGACGCCGTTATGGCAATGGTTCGCCACCGAGCAGGGGCGGGTCACTGCCCTGGATACCCTGAAGCGGGCGCCAAAGCAGCAGCAGGCGCTGGCGGCCCTGTTGTCCGGTCCGCTCTATCGCCATGAGGTGGCGGAACACGCGCTGGCGGAGGGTGCGTTGCAGGCCTTGCGTGCCAAGGGATTAAGCGATCTGCGGGCCGCACGGGCGGACGGCGCCGACTGGCGCCGGGATTTTCGCGTGGAAGGTGAACGGCTGAGGCTGAATACCGAGCAGGCCACCGCGGTAGGGGCTATTCATGGCGATGACCAGCAGTTTGCCGTCTGGTTATTGGCGGGCGTGACCGGTTCGGGTAAAACCGAGGTTTACCTGACCGTACTGGAAAATATCCTGTCGAAAGGCAAACAGGCGCTGATCCTGGTGCCCGAAATCGGTTTGACGCCGCAAACCATCAGCCGCTTTCGCGAACGTTTCCATGCGCCGGTGGACGTGTTGCATTCCGGTTTGAATGACAGCGAGCGCCTCGCGGTCTGGCTCAAGGCCCGCAGCGGCGAAACGGCGATCGTTATCGGTACCCGTTCGGCGTTGTTTACCCCTTTTGCCCGGCTCGGTATCATCGTTATCGACGAAGAGCACGACAGTTCCTATAAACAGCATGAAGGCTGGCGCTACCATGCACGGGATTTGGCGGTATTTCGCGCCCGTGAGGAAAATATTCCCATCATTCTCGGTTCGGCCACGCCGGCCCTGGAATCCCTCTATAACGCCCAGCAAAAGAAATATCGCTATCTTACCCTTGGCAAACGCGCCGGCATTGCCAAGCCGGCCCACGAACGGCTCCAGGATTTGAAAGGCCTGGCGCTGACCAACGGCATGTCGCAACCGCTGTTGCATAAAATGCGGACCCATCTGGATGCCGGCAACCAGGTGATGTTATTTCTCAACCGGCGGGGATTCGCGCCGGCGTTGTTATGCCATGAATGCGGCTGGATTGCAGAATGTCCCCGCTGCGATCACTTTTATACGCTCCACCAGCAGCAGCGGCAGATGCGTTGCCATCATTGCGACAGCCAGCGGCCGATCCCAGACCAATGTCCCCAGTGCGGCTCAACCCAGCTGATACCCGTCGGCCTGGGCACCGAACAGCTTGAGGAGACGCTGGCTTCGCTCTTTCCCTCCACCCCCATTACCCGCATCGATCGCGATACCACCGCCCGCAAAGGCGCTCTGGAATTTCATCTTGCCCAGGTGCATCAGGGAGGAGCCCGAATTCTGATCGGCACGCAGATGCTGGCGAAAGGGCATCATTTTCGCGATGTCACCCTGGTTTCGCTGCTGGATGTGGACGGTGCGCTTTTTTCGGCGGACTTCCGCTCCGCGGAACGCTTCGCCCAGCTGTATACCCAGGTTGCCGGCCGGGCCGGACGGGCGGGTAAACAAGGTGAGGTTTTCCTGCAAACACACCATCCTGATCATCCGCTGTTGCAAGTCCTGCTGCATGACGGCTATATGGCTTTTGCGCAGCAAGCGCTGGCCGAACGACAGGCCGTATCGTTACCGCCTTTTACCAGCCATATCCTGTTCCGGGCCGAAGATCTCGATAACCGGCAGGCCGCTCAGTTTCTAGAACGCCTGCGCCAGCTCCTTGATGCCAGTCCGTTGCGGGACGATGCGCTGTGGTTGATGGGGCCGATACCGGCGCTCCAGCCCAAACGCGGCGGGCGGTTTCGCTGGCAGCTACTGCTCCAGCACCCTTCCCGTGGACAGTTGCAACGATTGGTGGCCTCCAGCCTGCCCTTGGTAGACACGCTGACCCAGGCGCGAAAAGTCAAATGGTCGCTGGATGTGGATCCCATCGACATTTAACAGCGGTTTTTCATGCCGGATTTTTGTGATTGCCATTCGAATAATATTGAAAGATCCGACACCATCGGCCTTTTAAATATCCCAAGTCCCTCACAATCTGATAGAAAGGACAATATTCATTATTACGTGTTCTTTTAACAGCAACCCGTAACCGGGACGGTGCAACAATGCCCCGGCGACTGTAAATGGGATAGTAGGTTAATTCGTCAGCGTTAACCTGACGCCAGGAGATGAATGTGGAACTTAAAAGGCCTACCGTCGTGGCGACCATGAAGGATGTGGCGGAGAAGGCAGGGGTATCTACAGCCACTGTTTCCAGGGCATTGATGAATCCTGAAAAGGTTTCCGCCCAGACCCGGAAAAGAGTCCAGATTGCAGTACAATCTGTCGGTTACGATCCGCAACCCCTGGCCCGTCAGGTAAGGCGCAACGAAACCCGCAATTTATTGGTTATGGTGCCTGATATTTGCGACCCTTTTTTTTCCGAAATGTTGCGGGGAATTGAAGAAACCGCAGATGAGCAAGGGTATCTGGTCCTGATAGCCGATTGCGCGCACCAACATCCGGATAAAAAAAGCTTTAGCGATTTGATCATCGCCCGGCAAATCGATGGTATGTTGCTGCTGGGTTCCGTTCTGCCGTTCGCCATTGATAAAACTCAGCAGCAGAATTTACCGCCGATGGTCATGGCAAATGAATTTGTCCCCGAGCTTGAGTTGGCCACCGTACATATCGATAATCTTACCGCGGCCTATGAAGCGGCGGATTATCTGTTTAAACTCGGCCACCGGCGGATCGGCTGTATCAGCGGGCCGGCGGACCTGACATTGTGCCAATATCGGGTGCAGGGATTTATCCAGGCGCTGCGCCGCCACGGCATTCCGGCGGGCGAACATATGGTTTACCGGGGCGATATCAGTTTTCAGACCGGCGCGGCGGGGCTTAATGCATTAATATCGCAAACCAATCCGCCAACTGCTATCTTTTGTCACAGTGATATCATTGCGTTCGGCGCTTTGTCGCAGGCAAGGAAAATCGGCTTGAGCGTACCGAATGATTTGTCTCTGATAGGATTTGATGATATTACGCTGGCAAACTATTGCGATCCGCCGTTGACCACCGTGGCGCAGCCGAGTTTCCAGATCGGGCGTGAAGCGACGCTGTTGCTTTTGCAGCAGGTAAGGCAGCATCAGATGACGAATACCTCTTTGCTGCTGGACAGTAAATTGATCGTCCGGGGCAGCACCGCGGCGCCCCGTATAAAAACATGACGGGCTTTAGGAATACAGGCGCTAGTCAAATAATATTGCCTTCAGTAACATGACGGGCTGGTTACTTTCTTAAACTTAGCGAAATAATAGTGGCACAAAGAGACTATGTAAGCCGTGGAAGGACCAATACGCGGCGCAGAAAACCAAACAGTCGAAAAAAGCGCACGTCTTCCGGCATTTCAAAAACCATGATCGCTCTGGCGGTTGCCGTATTGATAACGTTTATCGGCGGTCTCTATTTTATTGCACACAATAAAACGGAAGAGGCGGTAATTTTACCAAGCCACGGCAATCACACCAATAACGGACTGCCGCCGAAACCCGAGGAGCGCTGGCGTTATATCAAGGAGCTTGAAAACCGGCAGATTGGCGTACAGTCCCCTACCGAACCCACCGCCGGCGGAGAAGTGCAATCGCCGGCGCAATTGACCGATGAACAGCGTCAGTTGCTTGAGCAAATGCAGGCGGATATGCGCCAGCAGCCCACTCATCTAAACGAAGTGCCTTATAACGATCAAACGAGGAACTCCGCGGCCAACACCGGCCGGTCCCCGGCGAACCCGTTCACGGCGCAGCCATTGCCGCGCCAGGCGCCTTCCGTCACGCAGACCACGCCCCGCCAGGCGGCGCCCGTTACGGCACAGCCCCGTCAGACGCCTTCCACGACCCTGGTCGCTCCACGCGAGGTTGCGCCCGCCGCCTCGCAGCCGCGCAAGACGCCGTCCGTCGCCGAGCAACCGCGCCAGGCGCCGATTACCGCCATCACCCAGCCTCGTCAGGCCGAGCCGTCGGCGCAGGCTTCACCAGCGCCGAAAGCCGAAGCCAAAACCGACAGCGCGGCGAAGGAAAAGTCCCAGCGCTGGGTAATACAGTGCGGATCCTATAAGGTCATGGATCAGGCAGAATCCGTCCGCGCCCAACTGGCGTTCGGCGGCGTTGAAAGCCGTATCACCACCAGCGGCGGCTGGAATCGCGTGATGTTGGGCCCCTATCCCAACCGCGCCAGCGCCGATAAATCGTTACAAAATCTCCGCGGCTCAGGGGTACCAAATTGTATCCCTATTGCCAGCGGGGGTTGAAAAAAGCCAATCCCGCCCCATTTATAATTTCAAATGCCCCGGATGAATGCCGGGGCTTCATTCTATCTCTACCGGAGAGTTGCTCGTGACAACAATCGTAAGCGTACGCCGCAACGGCCATGTGGTAATTGGTGGCGATGGCCAGGCCACTCTGGGAAATACGGTAATGAAAGGCAATGTAATCAAAGTCCGGCGCTTGCATCATGAACAGGTGCTCGCGGGCTTTGCCGGCGGCACTGCCGATGCCTTCACACTATTTGAATTATTTGAGCGTAAATTGGATCAGCATCAAGGCCATCTTTTGAAGGCCGCCGTGGAGCTGGCCAAGGATTGGCGTACCGATCGGATGCTGCGCAAGCTGGAAGCGCTGCTGGCGGTAGCGGATAAAAAGAATTCCCTTATCATCACCGGCAATGGCGATGTGATTCAGCCTGAAAACGACCTGATTGCCATCGGTTCCGGCGGGCCTTATGCTCAGGCAGCCGCGCGGGCATTGCTGGAAAATACTGAATTGGGCGCACGAGATATCGTCGAGAAAGCGTTGAGTATCGCCGGGGATATCTGTATTTATACCAATCAGTTCCATACTATTGAAGAATTAACGTACGAAGCGCAAGGATCCGAAATATGTCCGAAATGACCCCACGCGAAATCGTCAGCGAACTCGACGGCTATATCATAGGCCAGCATAATGCGAAACGGGCAGTGGCCATCGCATTACGCAATCGCTGGCGCCGCATGCAACTGGACGAAGCATTGCGCCACGAAGTCACGCCGAAAAATATTTTAATGATCGGCCCCACCGGCGTCGGCAAAACGGAAATTGCCCGCCGCCTCGCAAAACTGGCCAATGCGCCTTTTATCAAGGTTGAAGCGACCAAATTCACCGAAGTAGGCTACGTCGGCAAGGAAGTGGATTCCATTATCCGCGATCTCACCGATGCCGCCGTCAAGATGGTGCGTTTGCAATCCATGGATAAGAATCGCCACCGCGCCGAAGAATTGGCGGAAGAGCGGGTGCTTGACGTCCTGATCCCGCCGGCTAAAAACAACTGGGGCCAGCCGGAAGAAACGGCTGAACCTTCGGCTGCCCGGCAGAATTTCCGCAAAAAACTGCGTGAAGGGGAACTGGACGACAAAGAAATAGAAATCAATCTGGCTGCCGCGCCAATGGGTGTCGAAATCATGGCTCCTCCGGGCATGGAAGAGATGACCAATCAGCTGCAATCGATGTTTAAAAATCTGGCCGGACAGAAACAAAAACCGCGCAAGATTAAAATCAAGGAAGCGTTAAAGCTTCTGGTGGAAGAAGAAGCGGCCAAACTGGTAAATCCGGAAGAGCTGAAAGAGACGGCCATTGAAGCCGTCGAGCAGCACGGGATCGTGTTCATCGATGAGATTGATAAAATCTGTAAACGCGGCGAAACCTCCGGCCCGGACGTTTCACGGGAAGGGGTGCAGCGGGATTTGCTGCCGCTGGTGGAAGGCTGCACCGTTTCCACCAAGCACGGCATGGTGAAAACCGATCATATTCTGTTTATCGCCTCCGGCGCGTTCCAGGTCTCCAAACCGTCCGATCTGATTCCGGAATTACAGGGCCGCTTGCCCATCCGGGTTGAGCTGGAAGCCCTGACCACCAATGATTTCGAACGCATCCTGACCGAGCCCAGCGCGTCGCTGACTATTCAGTACAAAGCGCTGATGGCTACCGAAGGGGTGGACATCGAATTCACCAGCGACGGCATCCGCCGCATCGCGGAAGCGGCTTGGCAGGTCAATGAGCGTACCGAAAATATCGGTGCCCGCCGGTTGCATACCGTCCTTGAACGGCTTATGGAAGATATTTCATATGATGCCAGTGAATGGGATGGTAAAACTATTACAATTGATGCAGATTATGTTCGTAGCCATTTGGATGAGCTAATATCTGATGAAGATTTAAGCCGGTTTATCCTCTAAACGCTAAGGGATAAATGACATCCGAAACGGGAGGCTACGGTCTCCTTTTTTTTTTACCAGAACCGGGTATTCACACAAAGATCCGTTAACTATGAGCCAAACCGTCACGTTAAGCCCCACCAAAGCCTGGATGGTCAGCCTGCGCCTGCGTACCCTGCCGCTGGCGTTGGCTTCCATTGTTACCGGTTCGGCTATGGCCGGCTGGCAAGGTCATTTCAAACCCGTTATTGCCCTGATGGCGCTGATAACGGCCGCGTTGCTGCAGATTTTATCCAATCTGGCCAATGACTACGGCGACGCGATTAAAGGCAGTGACGAAAAAGGCCGTATCGGGCCGCTGCGCGGGATGCAGTTGGGCATTATTACCCGTGAACAAATGAGGGTCGCCCTGTTGGCGGCCATTTTCCTGTCGCTATTATCCGGGGCGGTCTTGATCTGGATCGCCTGTGAAAACCCGCCGATATTCTGGGCTTTCTGGTCTTGGGGGTATTGGCGGTTATTGCCCCCCTCCCCTATACCATGGGTACCCGCCCCTACGGCTATATGGGCCTTGGCGATTTGTCCGTGCTGATCTTTTTCGGCTGGCTCAGCGTCGGCGGCAGCTATTATCTGCAAACCGGCGCTTTTCACAGCGTGGTGATGTTGCCCGCCACCGCCTGCGGGCTATTAGCCGCGGCGGTATTGAATATCAATAACCTGCGCGATATTGAGAGCGATCGTCTCAACGGCAAGAATACCCTCGCGGTAAGGCTCGGCCCGACGCGGGCACGTTATTATCACGTCGCGCTGCTCACCGGCGCGGTGTTTTGTCTGGCAATTTTTACCCTGCTTGAACTGCATAACCTGGTGGGCTGGCTGTTTGTTTTGACCGTGCCCGCATTATATATGCAAGCACGCTATGTTTTACATGAAACCAGCCCGTCAGGCATCCGTCCGATGCTGGAAAAAACCGTCAAATGTGCATTATTAATCAATATCTTATTCGCAGTCGGCCTGCTGTTTAGCTAAACATGCGTCGTTCATTTTTCTGATGCGTATCAACTTAGCAATTGATGATTTTGGCAACTGTCGTAAGAAAGCGATATACTTTGGGCTCCAGCGGCAACCCGACGTAAATCCTATGAAATACGATACCTCAGAACTGTGCGACATTTATCATGAAGACGTGAATGTTGTTGAACCTCTTTTCAGTAATTTTGGCGGGAGGACATCGTTTGGCGGGCAAATCATTACCGTGAAATGCTTCGAGGATAATGGTTTGTTATACGATGTGCTCGAGGAAAACGGGCTTGGCCGGGTGCTGGTTGTGGATGGCGGCGGTTCGGTCCGTCGGGCCCTGATCAATGCCGAGCTGGGTAACCTGGCGATGCAGAATCAATGGGAAGGTATCGTGGTTTATGGCGCGGTGCGCCAGGTGGATGATCTGGAAGAGCTGGATCTGGGCATACAAGCCATGGCCGCTACGCCGGCGGGCGCCGCGAGCGAAGGGATCGGTGAAAGCGACATACGGGTCAATTTCGGCGGAGTGACCTTTTTCTCCGGCGATCATCTTTATGCCGACAATACCGGTATCATCCTGTCGGAAGACGCTCTCGACCTGGAATAACCGCTGCGGGTAACCAAAGGGCGGTTCGCCGTCGCCCTTTGGATCAAGGTTGTTACACCTCTTCCATTTTGCTGAGCAATGCGCGTAAACGCTCTTGCCATACACCCTGTTCCTGCTTCAGTTGTTCGTTTTCGTTAATCAACGATTCACGATTGCCGGCCGCTTGTTGGATTTCCTGCGTCAGGCTGTTGTTTTTCTCTTTTAATTCTTCAATTTCCATTTGTAAAAGCGTGATGGTATCAATTGCTTGCTGTACCTTCGCTTCTAACTTCTCAAATACTTCAAAAGCCATTTCAGCCCCCTTAAGCCTGCAAGGTGTCATCGTAAAATTGCGTTATACCCGCCATACTTCAAGCTGCAGGGACGTTGGCTTTCCTGCAACTCCAATTATTTAGGGTATACACTTCTTATGTGTATCCAATGAAAATATCCGCACCATGCGCCGCGCACCATGGCCGGCGTGTGTAAAAATAACGTTGGTGTTGAAAGTCCGAAGAACGGATTTTAAGTAGGCCCGTCCCCGCTGTCCAGCCGCGATCGTTCAAAAGGTCGAATGCGTCCGACATTGTACGCTATACCACCCCAACGCCGCTGAAAGATTTACCTCCCTTTACTAAAATTTCCCCGTATTTTTAACATTAATATTTGAACTCCGGGTAGTCAAAATCAGCCTTTATTGGTGCTTTTCTAACACCTATTACGCGTATTCGCTCATTTTTATGACGCGCTGCACACATTTTGATTTCGATATTTCTCGTTTTCGCTCATTAACGATAAATTTACAAGATGCCTACATTTGCTTCTAGGTTAAAACATTTCCGGTACGCAGAGGCCGCCCTTTGCTAAGACCTCACCTTAACGCCAGCAGGAAAAGTCTATGAGCCAATTAAAAACGCCTACGCTAACAGGCCAGTGCATCGCAGAATTTCTTGGAACAGCTCTGTTAATCTTCTTCGGCGTCGGCTGTGTCGCCGCGCTGAAGCTGGCGGGAGCCAGCTTAGGACAATGGGAAATCAGCATCATCTGGGGGCTCGGCGTCGCCATGGCGGTGTATCTCACCGCCGCGGTGTCCGGCGCCCACCTCAGTCCGGCGGTCTCCATCGCCTTGTGGTTATTCGGCAATTTTGAACGCCGTAAACTGCTGCCCTACATTATCTCGCAAATGCTCGGCGCCTTTATCGGCGCGGCGGTGGTCTATTTCCTTTATTACAACCTGTTTTTTGACTTCGAACAGGCCCACCATATGGTGCGGGGAAGCGTGGAAAGCCTGCAGCTCGCCGGCATTTTTTCCACCTATCCCAATGCGCACATCACCGTGATACAGGCATTCTTTGTGGAAACGGTTATCGCCGCCATTCTGCTGTGCCTGATCCTGGCGCTGACCGATGACGGCAACGGCATCCCCCGCGGCCCCCTGGCGCCGCTGCTCATCGGCCTGCTCATTGCGGTGATTGGCGCATCCATGGGACCGCTGACCGGCTTCGCCCTCAACCCGGCCCGTGATTTCGGACCCAAGGTATTTGCCTATCTGGCCGGCTGGGGCAAAGTGGCCTTTACCGGCGGACGCGATATTCCCTACTTCCTGGTTCCGCTGATTGCGCCGGTGGTGGGCGCCTGCCTGGGGGCGTTCGGCTACCGTGCGCTTATCGGCCCCTATCTGCCTTCCGCCGTAAACGAAGATGGCCTGGAAGAGACGCACCGCGCCGCCAGCGAGCATAAAGCATAATGACCGCCATGATCCGCGATGGAAATGGCAAGCCTTATACGCCATTAGAACGACAACTTTTGCAGGAAAACATCATGCCATCTGAAAAAAAATACATTGTAGCCCTCGACCAGGGCACCACCAGTTCCCGGGCGATTGTTCTCGACCACGAGGCTAATATCGTCAGCGTTTCGCAGCGCGAATTCACCCAAATCTATCCCAAGCCCGGCTGGGTGGAGCATGACCCGATGGAAATCTGGGCGTCGCAAAGTTCAACCCTGGTGGAGGTCCTGGCCAAGGCCGATATCAGCTCCGACCAGGTTGCCGGCATCGGCATCACCAACCAGCGTGAAACCGCGGTGGTGTGGGACAAAGAAACCGGGAAACCGGTGTACAACGCCATTGTCTGGCAATGCCGCCGCACCGCCGATATCTGCGAAAAACTGAAAAACGACGGGCTGGAAGAGTATGTCCGTGAAACCACCGGGCTGGTTATCGACCCTTATTTCTCCGGCACCAAGGTCAAATGGATCCTGGATAACGTCGAGGGCGCCAGGGAACGGGCCATGCGCGGCGAGCTGCTGTTCGGCACCATTGATACCTGGCTGATTTGGCGCATGACCCAGGGCCGGGTGCATGTGACCGACTATACCAACGCTTCCCGCACCATGCTGTTCAATATCCATGCTCTGGACTGGGATGAAAAAATGCTGGATGTGCTGGACATCCCGCGCTCCATGCTGCCGACGGTGCGCTCCTCTTCTGAGGTCTACGGCCAGACCAATATCGGCGGTAAAGGAGGGACCCGTATTCCCATCGCCGGCATCGCCGGCGACCAACAGGCCGCGCTGTACGGCCAGCTGTGCGTCGAGAAGGGCATGGCCAAGAATACCTACGGCACCGGCTGCTTCCTGCTGATGAATACCGGCACCGAAGCGGTACGGTCGAAACACGGCCTGCTGACCACCATCGCCTGCGGCCCGCGCGGCGAGGTGAACTATGCGCTGGAAGGGGCGGTGTTCGTCGCCGGCGCGGCCATCCAGTGGCTGCGCGATGAAATGAAGCTTATCAGCGACGCCGCCGACAGCGATTATTTTGCCTGCAAGGTAAAAGACACCAACGGCGTCTACGTGGTGCCGGCCTTTACCGGCCTGGGGGCCCCCTACTGGGACCCCTATGCGCGCGGGGCCATCTTCGGCATCACCCGCGGCGTCAACGCCAACCATATTATCCGCGCGACGCTTGAGTCCATCGCGTTCCAGACCCGGGATTTGCTGGATGCCATGCAGGGGGATTCCGGCGCCCGGCTGAAGTCGCTGCGGGTGGACGGCGGCGCGGTGGCCAATAACTTCCTGATGCAATTCCAGTCGGATATCCTGGGCACCCGGGTGGAGCGGCCGGAAGTGCGGGAAGTGACCGCGCTGGGGGCGGCCTACCTGGCCGGGCTGGCGGTGGGCTTCTGGAACGATCTGGACGAGGTGAGGAGCAAATCGGTTATCGAGCGGGAATTCCATCCCGGCATTGAAACCGTGGAGCGCAATGTGCGCTACAGTGGCTGGCAGAAGGCCGTGGCGCGCGCCCGCTCGTGGGAAGAGCATGAGGAACAGAAGGACTGAGGCATATGGCCCATTCAATGAATGGGCCTTACTTTTTCGGAAAAATCATAGATTCGGGCAAATCATAGACCACCCGGAAAGCGTGACGAATGTGATAAACTTTGCGGCAAACTTCAATTTAAGTTGCGACGCAAGGTTTAGCCATGAAACGTGAATTAGCCATTGAATTTTCCAGGGTAACGGAAGCCGCCGCGCTGGCGGGCTATTGCTGGCTCGGCCGCGGCGATAAAAATGCCGCCGACAACGCCGCGGTCCAGGCCATGCGCATCATGCTCAATCAGGTGGACATCGATGGCCGTATAGTGATCGGCGAAGGGGAAATCGATGAAGCGCCGATGCTGTATATCGGCGAAGCGGTGGGCACGGGCCGGGGCGATTCGGTGGATATCGCGGTGGATCCCATCGAAGGAACCCGCATGACGGCGATGGGCCAACCCAATGCCTTGACCGTGATGGCGGTGGGGGAAAAAGACAGCTTTTTACATGCTCCCGATATGTATATGGAAAAAATAGCGGTGGGACCGGCGGCCAAAGGCGTTATCGACCTCGAGTCGCCCCTGGATGAGAATCTGCGCAACGTTGCCCGCAAACTGGGTAAACCATTGTCGCAGCTTACGGTCATCATCCTGGCCAAACCTCGCCACGAACAAATTATCGCCGAACTGCAGCAATTGGGCGTACGAGTGTTTGCCATTCCTGACGGCGACGTGGCGGCGTCCCTGCTCACCTGCATGCCGGACAGTGAAGTGGATGTCATGTACGGCATCGGCGGCGCGCCGGAAGGGGTGATTTCCGCGGCGGCAATCCGCGCCATGGACGGCGATATGCAGGGCCGCCTGCTGCCCCGCCATCAGGTCAAAGGTAACAGTGAAATAAACCTGCGCATCGGCGCCGATGAACTGGCCCGCTGCGCGGCCATGGGTATCGCCGCCAATACCGTGCTGCGGCTCAATGACATGGCGCGTAACGACAATGTGGTTTTTTCCGCCACCGGCATCACCAAAGGGGATTTGCTGAACGGCATTACCCGCAAAGGTCTGCTCGCCACCACGGACACCCTGCTGATTCGCGGCAACAGTCGGACGATCCGGCGCATTTCTTCCACCCATTATCTCGATCGTAAAGATCCCGCCCTGCATCCGTTTATCCTTTAGCGCCGTTGATGGCGTCTTTCGAATGCAACTTTTTCTTAACAAGAACCGACAGCCGGGCTGGATGCAATACCGAAATTAACTGATAATGGCGCCATCGCCTTTATCAAAAGCCGCTGTGACAGAGTGGAATATAATTTGCCGGTCAGATTATTTATTGAAAGACCAAGGGGAAATGCACTATGGCTGAATGGGTTAATGGGGAAATCATACATGTTGAGCACTGGACGGAAAGTCTTTTCAGCCTGTATGTCCGCGCGCCGGTGGACGCTTTCACCGCGGGCCAGTTTGCCAAACTCGGCCTGGAGATCAACGGCGAACGCGTCCAGCGCGCCTATTCGTATGTGAATGCGCCGAATAACCCCAATCTAGAATTTTATCTGGTGACGGTACCGGAAGGAAAGCTCAGTCCGCCGCTGCATGCCATGCAACCGGGCGACCAACTGATGGTTACCAAAGAAGCCGCCGGTTTCTTTGTCCTTGACGAAATTCCCCCCTGTGAAACGCTGTGGATGTTGGCCACCGGCACGGCGTTGGGCCCGTTTCTGTCTATTTTGCAATTTGGAGAAGGGCTGGAGCGCTTTAAAGATATTGTCCTGGTGCATGCGGCGCGCTATGCCCGCGATCTCAGTTACCTGCCGTTGATGCTTGAACTGCAGCAGCGCTATAGCGGCAAACTGCATATTCAGACCGTGGTCAGCCGGGAAACGGTGCCCGGTTCACTCACCGGCCGTGTTCCGGCGCTGATCGCCGACGGTTCGTTGGAACAAGCGGTAGGAGTGGCACTGAGCGCGGAAAATGGCCATGTCATGCTCTGCGGTAATCCGCAAATGGTGCGGGATACTCAGCAATTATTGAAAGAAACGCGCGAAATGCGCAAACACCTGCGGCGCAAGCCGGGTCATATCACCAGCGAGCATTACTGGTAACCGGTGAGACTCGGTCTGATGGGTATCGCATAGAGTGGTTAACGGGGTTATAAATGGATAGGAACCGGTTCATCCGCTTCGCCGCCGCCAGTCTGCTGCTGGGCGTTGCCTGGACACATGTTCTGGCCGCCGATACCTCCGCCGCGGCAACGCCGGTGGCGCCATACCTGTTGGCCGGCGCACCGACGTTCGATTTAACCATCGTTAAATTTCGTGAAAGATATAACGACCATAACCCCAACTTACCTATCGGTGAATTTCGATCCATTGATAACCGAAACGATCTTATCAACCTGACCCGCGCCGCCAGCAAGATTAACAGCACGCTCTACGCATCCACCGCCCTGGAAAAGGGCAGCGGTAAAATAAAAACGCTGCAGATTACCTACCTGCCGGTGGTAGGCGGCGGCGAAAAAGCCGCCCGCGCCACCGCCATCAGCTATATGGCAGCGCTGGTGCGCGAGTTTGAACCCGGATTAACGGTGGAGCAAAGCACGGCCCGGGTCATGGATTTATTAGCCAAAGGCCGGGGCGCCCATTTTTTTCAGCAATCCTGGGGGCCGTTACGCTATGTGGTGGCGGATGATGGCGATAAGGGCCTTACCTTTGCCGTCGAGCCCGTTAAACTCGCTTTAGCCGAGTCTTGATCCTCCCGCGTTTGATGACGAAAAACAAAGCCACCACAGCATTAAATCTCTATACTATGGGTCAGGTAAGAGTGCCTTACGGCAATCAATTTTCGCTTCGCGTTCCTGATTGGAGATTATAAAAAATGCGACATCCGTTAGTGATGGGTAACTGGAAACTGAATGGCAGCAAACATTTGGTGAACGATCTGATTACTGCCCTACGCAGTGAACTGAGTGGCGTCGTCGGCTGTGATGTGGCTATTGCGCCGCCGGTCATGTATCTGGATCAAGCCAAACACCAGCTTGCCGGCAGCCGCCTGGCATTGGGTGCCCAAAACGTCGACGTTAATCTGTCCGGCGCCTTTACCGGTGAAGTTTCCGCCGCCATGCTGAAAGACATCGGCGCCAAATACATCATCATCGGCCATTCCGAACGCCGAACCTACCATAAAGAAAGCGATGAGCTGATCGCGAAGAAATTTGCGGTACTGAAAGACGCCGGACTGATTCCGGTGCTCTGTATCGGTGAAAGCGAAGCTGAAAACGAAGCCGGGCAAACCGAAGCGGTATGCGCCCGTCAACTGGACGCCGTATTGACCACCCTGGGTGCCGGCGCGTTTGAAAACGCAGTGATCGCCTATGAACCGATTTGGGCCATCGGCACCGGCAAATCCGCCACCCCGGCACAGGCGCAAGCGGTGCATAAATTCATCCGCGACCATATCGCCAAACAGGACGCCGCGGTCGCCGAACAGGTTATTCTTCAGTACGGCGGCTCGGTTAACGCCGGCAACGCCGCTGAACTGTTCACCCAGCCGGATATCGACGGCGCGCTGGTGGGCGGAGCTTCACTCAAAGCCGATGCATTTGCCGTTATCGTTAAAGCCGCGGCAGAAGCCAAACAGGCCTGATACTGAATCAAGACGGAGACGGGAACAGATGTTCCCGTTTTTTTTTGCGCAATACCCAGCCATGAACAGCCCATCTTGAACAGCGCGAGAACATGCAACGGCCGGGTCGCATCGGCGAAAGCCGGCTGAATACCTCATGGCACGACCCGTGATCGCCAGAGGTTAAACCGAGCGTATTAAAGGGAGACCGTGCTGATGGGGTCGAAGCGGGCGTGGTTTTACCGCCCGCCGGAGCGCCCCACAGCTCGGTAGGCCCGCGATCACCGGCGGTTAAACCAAGGGGGACGGGGCAGGCGCCATCATCGACGCCCCACCGACGCCCGCTCCACCAGTTCAGGGGTCAGCACCAGCACTTGCGGTTCAGTCTCGGGATTTTGCAGCCGATAAAGTAAAGTATCAATGGCCAGCTCGCCAAGAGAATCTTTCGGCTGATTAATGGTGGTCAGCGGCGGAGTAAGGTATTTGGCCAGCTCGATATCGTCATAACCCACCACCGCCATATCTCCCGGCACCGATAGCCCGGCCTGAAACAGCCCCTGGCAACCCCCAACCGCCACCGCGTCATTGCCGGTGAAAACCGCATGGGGCGGTTCGGGCAACGCCAAAAGCTGTTTCATCGCCGCCACACCGCCGCCAAATTCAAAATCGCTGAACACTTCATATCCGGCCGGAATAACCAGCCCGGCGCGATTCATGGCGAGACGATAGCCCTCCAACCGGTGGCGGGCAGTGGTTTTATCCTGGGGACCGGCAATACAGGCAATTTTATGATAGCCACGGGAAATCAGATAACGGGTGGCCAGATCGCCCCCCAGCAACGAATTATCCTGGATGATATCCAGCGCGTCCTCAAACGGCGTCCAATCCATCATCACAATGGGCAATGAAGGATAACGACGCAACGCCAGCCGGGAGGGACGATTGTTTTCGGTACACATGATAAGCAGGCCGTCCACGCGTTTTTGCAGCAACGTCTCCATGCTGCGGCTCATGCGATCCGCATCCTCCTCGGTATTGCACAGGATCAAGCTATAACCGCGCTCATAGCAGCTGCGTTCCACCCCGTGCACCACTTCCGCATAAAACGGGTTATTACTGGAGGTTATCAACATCCCGATGGTGCGCGTCTGGTTTATCTTCAAACTGCGGGCCAGGGCCGAAGGCGCGTAATTCAGCTGTTCCACCGCCGCCAGAACCTTAT
The DNA here is from genome assembly GCF_016865525.2 of Sodalis ligni. Classification (NCBI taxonomy): domain Bacteria; kingdom Pseudomonadati; phylum Pseudomonadota; class Gammaproteobacteria; order Enterobacterales; family Bruguierivoracaceae; genus Sodalis; species Sodalis ligni. Next base: position 6,185,838 of record NZ_CP075169.1, read on the forward strand.
CTCGCACCGCATCGCTGACAAAACGATTGTCATTGATCACATGAGAAACCGTGGAGGTTGAAACGCCCGCCAAACGGGCGACATCTTTCATGGTGGACAAGCTAGTCTAACCCTTGCAAAAAGGCGTCGATTTCTTGGCGCCAGGGAATGGACGGCTGCGCACCCGAGCGGGTGACCGCAATGGCGGCGGCGGCATGGGCAAATCTCACTGCCTTGTCCATATCTTCCCCTTCCAGCAATGCCGTAACCAACGCGCCATTGAATGTATCCCCCGCAGCAATGGTATCCACCGCGTCGATCTTAAACCCCGGGATCAGTTTGCCATGACCCTGCCGGCTAAGCCATACGCCGCGGCTGCCCAGGGTAATCAATACCGTGGGAATGCCTTTGCCATGGAGTATTTGCGCGGCGCGGGCGGCGGAGGCGTCATCATTGATTGCGACGCCCGTCAGACGTTCCGCTTCAGTCTCATTCGGCGTGATGGTATCCACCAGGGCCAGCAACGGGTCCGGTAACTCACGGGCCGGAGCCGGATTCAGAATAACCTGCGTCTGATGCAGCTTTGCCAGCTTGGCGGCGGCAATCACCGTCTCCAGCGGCGACTCCAGCTGCATCAGCAGCACGGAGGCGTCGATAATCTTTTTCTCGTATCGCGCCAGATAATCCGGCGTAAGCGCGGCGTTGGCGCCCGGATCGATGGCAATCACATTCTCACCATCCCGGTTCACGAAAATCAGCGCAACGCCGGTGGTTGTGCCGGGGCTGGCTTCCACCGATCCGACACCGATGTTGTCCGCCGCCAACTGCTTACGGATACGCTGCCCTATATCATCCTCGCCGACGCAGGCGACAAAATCGATATTCGCCCCGCTGCGCCCGGCCGCCACCGCTTGATTGGCGCCTTTACCGCCGAAAGCGACGGTATAGTTTTTTCCAATAACCGTTTCACCGGGACGAGGAAATTGCTCAAGGTTGAGGATATGATCGGCATTGATACTACCCAGCACCACCAGCTTGTTTGTCGCCATCGTATTTATCCTGATTGAATGCGTTATCGTCCCCCGGCTGGCGGGTCGATAACGCAATACCTTGCTGTAGAAAGTGAACCGGCGTTATTTCGTGACCAGCTTAAGGGCTACCGGGATTATGGCATCCACCTTGCCGCCTTTTAATACTTTGTCTGCGGTTTCAACACCGATAATACCGATTTGATCGGGCTGCTGCGCCACGGTGGCGGCCATTCTTCCGCTTTGCACCGCTTTGAGTCCATCCGCCGTACCGTCAAAGCCTACCACCAACACATCGGTTTTATTGACGGTTTGCAGGGCACGCATCGCGCCTAAGGCCATTTCGTCATTTTGCGCGAATACCGCTTGTACCGTCGGGTGGGCGGTCAGCAGGTTCTGCATGACGTTAAGACCTTTGGTGCGATCGAAATCAGCCGGCTGGCTAGCCAACATGGTGAATTTGTATTGATCGGCGGATTGCTTGAATCCTTCGCCGCGTTCACGGGCCACTGAGGTGCCGGCAATCCCTTCAAGTTCAATAACCTTGGCGCTGTTACCCAGTTTTTGCCCGATAAAATCACCCGCCATTTTGCCGCCGACCCGGTTGTCCGAGGCGATATGACTGACGATCTGGCCCTTGTTCGCCTTACGATCCAGGGTGATGACCGGGATCTTGGCTTGGTTGGCCAGGATAACGGCATTGCCCACCGCATCGGAATCCGTCGGGTTTATCATGACCAGCTTGACGCCGCGCACCGTCAGATCCTGCACGTTAGCCAATTCCTTGGCCGGATTGTTTTGCGAATCGAGGACTACCAATTGATAACCCAGTTTATTCGCTTCCTGTTGCGCCCCGTCTTTCATCGAAACAAAGAACGGATTGTTAAGAGTGGAAACCACCAGCGCAATAGTATCTTTTGCCAGGGCGTTGGCGCTGAAAGCGGCGCTTAACGCAACGGCGGACATCAAAACAGCTAATTTTTTCATTTTCATCTTTATGTTTCCTGCAGGGGAGGTTATTTACTGCTTTTGTTATCTACCAATACCGCCAACAAAATGACGACAGCCTTTACAATCATCTGATAGTAGGAAGAAACGCTTAATAAATTCAGTCCGTTATTCAAAAATCCGAGGATCAGCGCGCCAATAAGGGTTCCCATGATGCGGCCTTTACCGCCGGACAGGCTGGTTCCCCCCAGCACCACGGCGGCAATGGCATCCAGTTCATACCCGGTACCGGCGGTGGGCTGCGCCGAAGAGAGCCGGGCCACTTCAATCACGCCGGCCAGCGCCGCCGTCAGCCCGCACAGCGAATAGACGATGACCTTGACCTTATCAACGCTGATGCCCGACAACCGCGTCGCGGCTTCATTGCCGCCCAACGCGTAGATATAGCGGCCCAAACGGGTGTGGTGCAGCATGTACCAGGCGGCGAGAAACACCACCGCCATAATCCACACCGGCGTAGGCACGCCCAGCGGACGGCCGATACCAAACCAGCCGAACGCATCGGCCGCATCGCTGAAGCCGGTATTCACCGGGCTGCCGTCGGTATATACCATGGTGACGCCCCGCAGCAGCAGCATCATCACCAGGGTCGCGATAAAGGCCTGCACCTTTCCTTTCGCCACAATGACCCCCGTCACGGCGCCGATTGCCGCGCCCAGCAATAGGGAGGCTCCCACCGCGACGAACACGTTGATTTCAAGCCCCACCACCGACGCGGCCACCGCACCGGTCAGGGCCAGCAGCGAACCCACGGAAAGATCGATACCGGCGGTCAAGATCACCAGCGTCATGCCCACCGCCATAATGGCGTTCACGGAGGTCTGTTGAAGGATATTGAACAAATTATTGAGGCTGAAGAAGTTCGAACTCATGGAAGACACCACGGCGATAAGCACCAGCAGCGCAATCAATGATTTCTGTTCTAATAGCCAGGTTTTGCTGAAACCGCGTTTAACGGGAATAATCCGGGTACTCATCATTGATTCTCCTGCTGGGTACTGTATTGCTTACCGACGGCCGCGGCCATCAGGACCTCTTGAGTGGCCTGCCCTATGGGGAAAATGCCGCTTAAGCGGCCCTCATGCATCACCATCACGCGATCGCTCATTCCCAGCACTTCGGGCATCTCCGAAGAGACCAAAATGATACTGAGCCCTTCTTCTTTGAACTGATTGATTAATTGATAAATCTCTTTTTTAGCGCCGACATCGACGCCGCGGGTCGGTTCATCCAGAATCAATACCTTGGGCCGGGTCATCAAGCCGCGGGCAATGGCAACTTTTTGTTGATTGCCGCCGGACAGCAGGCCTATCGGCTGCTCCATCGAGGGCGTTTTGATATTGAATAAACGAATAAAATCCCCTACCGCCTGCTGTTCTTCCGCGTGTTTCAATCCGCCGCCCTGACGGCTGAAATAGCGCAGGGCGGTGAGGGTCATGTTCTCCTTCACCGACATCCCCAGCACCAGCCCGTCCCGCTTACGATCTTCGGAAATGTAGACGATACCGTTAGCCAACCCGTCCTGAGGGGTGCGGGTCATAATGGCTCGCCCGTCCAGCACTACCGTGCCGCCGGTGCGTTTCGCCGCGCCATAGAGGGTTTTCATCAGTTCCGTGCGTCCCGCGCCCATCAAGCCCGCGACGCCGAGGATTTCACTGCGGCGCAGCGTAAAGCTGACATCGTCGACGCCGGGGCCACTAAGATGATTGACCGCTAGACGTTCCTCGCCGAGAGGGACTTCAATGCGCGGGTATTGCTCTTCCAGGCGACGTCCCACCATCATTTCGATCAGGGCGTCCTCCTGTAACCCGGTTACCCGGCGTTCGGCGATAAACTGCCCGTCCCGAAGCACCGTGACATCGTCGCAGATTTGAAAAATCTCTTTTAACCGATGGGAAATATAAACGATGCCGCAGCCCTGCTGCCTGAGTTCGTTTATCACGCTGAACAGCGACGCCGTTTCGGTATCGGTGAGCGCATCGGTAGGCTCATCCATGATAATGATCCGGGACTTGAAGCTGATGACCTTGGCTATTTCCACCATCTGCTGATCGCCGATGGACAGCTCCCCCACCAGACGGTGGCTGCTATACCGCAGATTGAGCCGGGCCAACAGCTGGTCAGCTTCGCTGTACATCCGTTTCCAGTCGATACCGCCGAACCGATTGAGGAATTCGCGGCCGAGGAAGATATTTTCCGCAATGGTCAACTGAGGAATAAGATTCAATTCTTGATGGATAATGCCGATACCGGCTTCCTGGGATACCTTCGGCCCGCTGAACGCCACCTCTTTTCCCAGGTATGACAGGGTGCCGGCATCTTTGCTGTAGATGCCGGTCAACACTTTCATCATGGTAGACTTGCCGGCGCCATTCTCTCCCACCAGCGCCATAACGCGGCCGGGATAAACCGTCAGCGCCGCACCGGTAAGCGCCTTAACCCCCGGGAAGGATTTGTCTATCCCTGTCAATTGCAGTAACGGTTGCATAGATGCCTCAGAAGGTGACGCCGGAGCACAGGATGACATTGGCGAAAGGAGTGCATTCCCCACTGCGAATGATCGCGCGGCTGTATTCGGTCTGGGTTTTGAATGCCTGGTGGCTGATATACTCGATGGCAATGGTATTCCCCTGTTGTTGCTCAAGGGCCGTCAACTGATCCAGCAGCGCCTCATGCAGCTGAGGATTAATTTCCGCCATTTCCTTGGCCAAAATGGCCTTTTCTACCTGCATTTCGCTGACAACCGCGCTCACCACCTGTAAAAAGGTCGGCACACCCCGGGTCAACGCCAGATCAATCCTTTGGCTTGAAGAGGGAATGGGCAATCCCGCATCGGCAATCGTGACCTGATCCGTATGGCCCAGACGGGAGATGAGCGCAGAGACGTCAGCGTTCAGTAAAACACCTTTCTTCATTTTCCTGCCTCCACCAGCGAAACGTTTCGCTGAGGATGAAATTAGTTAAAAAAGCAGAGGTGTACAAGCGCAATCCATCAAAAATGTGATCGCCATCGAAACGTTTCGCTAGTAATAAAAATGATTATTCACACAAGCAATTGAATTTGAGAGTGAAGCAAGAAGAGGATGCTGTCGCCGGAAAAACGTGGTCCGTCAGGGCAGCGGGAAGAAGAAGTAAGAAAAAAAACCGATGCCTTATAGCCATCGGCCAGACTGCTGACAAATGCACTCGAAGTCAATAAGGCGGGGCAAGGTTGCCAGAAGAGTAAACCGTCCGCGCCATGGATGGCGCGGATCGAGCCTACAGGGATGTATTCACGGCGTGTTTACGATCTGGTAGCCTGCCCCGACCGAACACTTTGTCAACAAGCTCACCGATGGCTTATAGCCATCGGCGTTATGCTTGGGTTAACGGTTAACGCTGGTTGATTTGATCGAAGCTGCCGCCGTCGGAAAAATGTACTTTTTGCACCTGCTGCCAGCTCCCGAACACATCCTTCAAGCTGTACAGCTTGAGCTGTGGGAATTTATCGGCAAATTCCTTCGCCACTGCCGGATCACGGGGACGATAATAGTTTCTGGCCGCGATACGCTGGCCTTCCGGCGAATAAAGATAGGTCAGATAAGCGGTAGCCACGTCGCGGGTTCCCCGTTTGTCCACCACTTTATCTACTACCGATACCGTAGGCTCCGCAACAATTGACTCGCTGGGAACAACGATATCGAATTGGCCTTTACCCACCTTATTCACCGCCAGCAAAGCCTCATTTTCCCAAGCGATTAAAACGTCGCCGATGCCGCGTTCCACAAAGGTATTCGTGGAATCGCGGGCGCCGGAATCCAGTACGCTCACATTTTTATAAACCGCCTTGACGAAATCCTGGGCTTTCGCCTGATCGTTATTATTATGATGCAGCGCATAACCCCAGGCGGCCAGATAGTTCCAACGCGCGCCGCCGGAGGTCTTCGGGTTCGGCGTGATGATGGAGATGCCAGGCTTGATTAAATCAGGCCAGTCATGAATTTGCTTGGGATTGCCCTTACGTACCAGAAAAACAATAGTGGAGGTATAAGGCGCCGAGTTATCAGGCAGCCGGGTAATCCAGTTTTTATCAATCCGGCCGCGCGCTGCGATGGCGCCCACATCAGATTCCAGCGCAAATGTCCCCACACCCGCATCAATCCCGTTGATACCCGAGGTAGCCTGCTTACCTGACCCGCCGTGGGATTGCCGAATGGTGACCTTGTCGCCGGTCTTAGCCTGCCAGTATTTGCTGAAGGCAGCATTGTAGTCCTGATAAAGCTCCCGTGTCGGGTCATAGGACACGTTCAATAATTGGATATCTTTTGCCAGTGCGCTTCCCGACAATAAAATCAACAACAACCCTGCTTGCCACTTTGACATCGTTGCTCTCCCGAAGAGTCTTTTTATCACCTGAATATCGATTAAGCAGAGAGTGTCAGAAATCCTGTAACATTTTAAAGAATAAAAACGTAATTTATATAAGCAAAAGAGCTAAACCACAGAGGGTAAAAAAAACCCCCGATGACGGGGGCGTGAAATAGCGGGAAGTTGAAGCGATCAGTAGAGTTTTTTAGCACATTCCAGCAAATCACTTTTGAACGGCCGTTTCATGTTTTCTATGGCGTCGATAATGTCGTGATGGACCAATTTATCATTTTGCACCCCGACGCAGCGCCCGCCGTAGCCCTGCAGCAGCAGTTCGATGGAAAATGCCCCCATGCGCGAGGCCAGGATGCGGTCATAAGCTACCGGGCTGCCGCCACGCTGGATATGACCCAATACAGTGGCACGGGTTTCACGGCCGGTTTCTTTTTCAATATATTGCGCCAATTCGCTGATATTGCAGATATGTTCGGTGATGGCAACGATGGCGTGCTTTTTACCTTTGGCGATACCGGCTTTAATTTCATAAACCAGATCTTCCGGTTTAAACTCCACTTCCGGCAGTACGATAAATTCGCATCCGCCGGCAATGGCCGCCGACATGGTCAAATCACCGCAGTAGCGGCCCATGACTTCAACGATGGAAATACGCTGGTGTGAAGAAGACGTATCGCGCAGCCGGTCAATAGCCTCAACCACCGTTTCCAAGGCGGTGAAATAACCGATGGTGTAGTCAGTGCCGGCCACATCGTTATCAATGGTGCCGGGCAAACCGATGCAGGGAAAGCCCATTTCAGTGAGACGCTTGGCACCCATATAAGAACCGTCGCCGCCGATAACCACCAGCGCGTCGAGTTGACGTTTTTTCATGTTCTCAATGGAAATAACGCGGGTTCCCTCTTCACGGAACTCAGGGAAACGGGCCGAGCCCAAAAAGGTACCGCCACGGTTAATCATATCCGATACGCTATAGCGGTCGAGCTTGCTCATTCGATCCTGAAACAGTCCGAGGAAACCGTCATAGACGCCATAAACCTCCAATCCTTCGGAAAGTCCGGCGCGCACAACGCCCCGGATCGCTGCATTCATGCCCGGTGAATCACCACCGCTTGTCAGTACACCGATTTTCTTAATCATGACTACCTCTGAGCTTTAGCTATTATTTGTAGAATACACTATGCCGGTTAACTTTGAGGAACGGATTAAATCCGACCTATGGCTTATGGTGGAAATAGTATATCAAATCCCTTTTGCTGAATTGATTCAGGTCAGGCAATTTCCCACTATCCTCACGTTTATACCCTATGATAATGCATTACATTTACCAGTGTCTTAGCTTTTCACCACTCGGTACACCGGACAATTTGTAACCCAATGGGAAAAAGGATGGGTCTGGCTTGGCGCCGCAATTACCATAATGCCAATCATCGGCACATGCAGCACCACAGTTGATAAAAGATGTTGCAAACCGCGTGTTAGGTTATTTTCGCCAGATTGCAGAGATATGAAAGAGAGACCGGTGCCGGCCTGCCCGGGAGGCCGGCTTCCTTTGGTTTATGTCACACTTTTGCAAGACATTTTAGGATGCGGCACGGGAATATCGTAGCATTACCGCAGCGGAACTGCGGGCACTTTGCTTGAGCCTTATGTCGCCACATTCCAATGACTTGTCATTGCCGGCATTGGCTTGCTGCTTGTCGATGATTGTAGGTGTCAGTCATAAAAAAAAACCCCACCTTTCGGTGGGGGAAGACAGGGATGGTGTCTATGGCAAGGAAAAATGAAGATGTCTTATTTAAGGGTCACACTCTGTACCGGCTTCTGGGCAGAAGATGGCATCATTTCCGATATTTGCGACGCCATTTCTGCCAGGCGTTGCTGATGATTCTGATTCAAAATTTGTCTTTGCTCCGGCGTCAGCAGGTTGTACATTTGATTCCGCACTTTAGCCATTTCAACCTGGCGAACGACATTTTGCCGGGACATTTTTTCCATTTGGGCCCTAACAGCCGGCTCATCAAAATTTTCTGCTGTTACCAGTACATGCAACTGTTCCATTTCACTCACATTGATACGGGGAATATCAAGGCGAGCCTGACTCATCAAATCGCGCATTTGCTGCCGCTGGTGTTCCGTCAGCCTTACGCCTTCAAACATGCTGTAATGACTATCGCCGCATCGGTTTGCGATGTCATCCTGATGCCAACTTCCCGTTGCATTGTTCTCACCGGCCACAGTGCTTCCGGAAAAAAGAGTGGCGGCGATGAACATGGCGTTAAGTTTGTGCATCCCTAACCCCTACACCCATTACTAAGTTGCTTAACGATAAATTCATTCTACTGTCGCCGCTGCAAACTAGCGTCAGGGGATGTAAAGCTACGTAAAGTCATGGATTGGTAGTGATTGATGACGTATTTTGCGTTTGGAGGTGAGAAAATGAATAAAATCCTTTTGGTCGACGACGATCGTGAATTAACGGCATTGTTAAAAGAATTGCTTGAGATGGAAGGCTTTAACGTCCTGGTGGCTTATGACGGCGAACAGGCGTTGAATATGCTGGATAGCTCGGTTGATCTCTTATTGCTTGACGTAATGATGCCCAGGAAAAACGGTATCGATACGCTTAAGGAATTACGCCAGCAACACCAAACGCCGGTTATTATGCTCACGGCGCGCGGCAGCGAGCTGGATCGCGTGCTGGGACTCGAACTGGGCGCGGATGATTATCTGCCCAAGCCGTTCAACGATCGGGAACTGGTGGCGCGAATCAGAGCCATTTTGCGTCGTTCCCAGTGGACGGAACAGTTGCAAAACGGCGATAACGGCACGCCATCGCTGGAAGTTGATTTTCTGCGCCTCAATCCCGGCCGGCAGGAGGCGACCTTTGACGGCGTTCCCCTGGAACTGACCGGGACGGAATTCACCCTGCTCTACTTACTGGCGCAGCATCTCGGCCAGGTGGTTTCACGGGAGCACCTCAGCCAGGAAGTCCTGGGTAAGCGCCTGACGCCGTTTGATCGGGCAATCGATATGCACATCTCCAATCTGCGGCGTAAATTGCCGGAGCGCAAAGACGGGCACCCCTGGTTCAAAACCCTGCGGGGCCGGGGTTACTTAATGGTATCGGCCGCATGATAAACAGTTTGACCGCGAGGATATTCGCCATCTTCTGGCTAACCCTGGCGCTGGTTTTGATGCTGGTGTTAATGGTTCCCAAACTGGATACCCGCCAGCTGACCCCGTTGCTGGACAGTGAACAGCGACAGGGCGTGATGCTGCAACAGCATGTCGAGGCCGAACTGGCCGCCGATCCGGCCAACGATCTGATGTGGTGGCGCCGCCTGTTTCGCGCCATCGACAAATGGGCGCCGCCGGGCCAGCGTTTGATTCTGGTCACCAGCGAGGGGCGTGTTATCGGCGGTCAGCGTAATGAAATGCAGGTTATCCGCAATTTCATCGGCCAGTCCGATAACTCGGATCAGCCGCAAAAGAAAAAATATGGCCGCATGGAATTGGTGGGGCCCTTCGCGGTGCGGGATGGAGACGATAATTATCAGCTCTATCAAATACGGCCGGCGGGCAATTCGCAATCGGATTTTATCAACTTGATGTTTGACAGGCCGTTTCTGCTGCTTATCGTTACCATGCTCATCAGCATTCCGTTGCTGCTTTGGCTTGCCTGGAGCCTGGCGAAACCGGCGCGTAAACTCAAATACGCCGCGGATGAAGTCGCCAGGGGCAATTTACGCCAGCATCCGGAACTGGAAGCCGGTCCACAGGAATTTTTAGCCACCGGCGTCAGCTTTAACCAGATGGTCAGCGCGCTTGAGAGAATGGTCAGCGCACAGCAACGGCTGCTGTCGGACATTTCCCATGAACTGCGTACCCCCCTCACCCGCCTGCAGCTGGCCACAGCGCTTATGCGGCGCAAGCATGGCGAAGGCAACGAACTGGCGCGTATTGAAACCGAGGCCCAGCGGCTGGATTCCATGATAAACGACCTGCTGGTATTGTCGCGTAATCAGCATAAAAACGAGTTGACGCGGGAGTTTATCAAAGCCAGCGAGTTATGGAACGATGTGCTGGACGACGCAAAGTTTGAAGCCGAACAAATGGGAAAAACCCTTGAAATTACCGCGCCTCCCGGCAGTTGGGTATTAGTGGGTAATCCGGCGGCGTTGGACAGCGCCCTGGAAAACGTTGTGCGCAACGCCTTGCGTTATTCTCATCAGCGTATCGCGGTGGCCTTCAGCGCCGACGCGCAGGGCGTCACTATCACCGTGGATGACGATGGTCCCGGCGTGAGCGAAGAGGATCGTGAACAGATTTTCCGTCCTTTCTATCGCACCGATGAAGCCCGCGATCGCGAATCCGGCGGCTCGGGCCTTGGCCTGGCCATTGTTGAAAAAGCGGTTGAGCAGCACCATGGCTGGGTCAAGGCTGAGGATAGCCCGCTGGGCGGGCTGCGCCTGGTGATGTGGTTGCCATTGCAGCACCGTTGACCTGGTGATGCGGTTGCCATTGCAGCACCGTTGACCTGGTGATGCGGTTGCCATTGCAGCACCGTTGACCTGGTGATGAGGTTACCATTGGAGCCTTTATAAACCTGAGGAAGTGGTTGCCGTTGCAGCATCGTTAGCCAGTTGTAGCCCAAAGCAGCGGGGAGTTGCGGCGTGTTGGGCTTTTTTTTGTTATTCTTCGCCCTCTCCAAGGGGGCAGTATGTTGAATATCGTTTTATACGAACCGGAAATCCCGCCTAATACCGGCAATATCATTCGTTTGTGCGCCAATACCGGCTTTGCGTTGCATCTTATCGAGCCTTTGGGATTTACCTGGGACGATAAGCGTTTACGCCGCGCCGGCCTGGATTACCATGAATTCGCCCATATAAAACGCCACCACGATTACGCGGCGTTCCTGGCGCAAGAACAGCCGGCGCGGCTGTTTGCGTTGACCACGAAAGGCACGCCGGCACACAGCGAGGCGGAGTACCGGGCGGGGGACTATTTGCTGTTTGGGCCTGAGACCCGCGGATTGCCGCCGTTTATTCTGGATAACCTGCCCGTGGGCCAAAAAATTCGCATTCCCATGCAGCCGGGCAGCCGCAGCATGAATTTATCCAATGCCGTTTCGGTGGTGGTATATGAGGCATGGCGACAGTTGGGTTATGCCGGCGCGGGCAGGTAGCGTTCGACTACGCCACGTGGCGTATGGGTTTCAACCAACGCTGGAAACGAATCAGATGCCGTCGCCGTACTCAAAGCCATGGCTGCCGAAAAACTGATCCATATCCATGGAGGGTTTATCGCTGTCCGGCTTGCCGACAATCCTGGCGGGAACCCCAGCCGCAGTGGTGTGGGGCGGTACTGATTGTAATACCACCGAGCCCGCGCCGATTTTAGCGCCGCGTCCCACTTCGATATTGCCCAGAATGGTGGCATTGGCGCCGATCATGACCCCTTCGCGAATCTTGGGATGGCGATCGCCGCTGGTCTTCCCGGTACCGCCCAGCGTCACCGACTGCAAAATGGAGACGTCATTTTCAACAATGGCCGTCTCGCCGATAACTATTCCGGTGGCGTGGTCAAGCATGATACCGCAGCCGATTTTGGCGGCCGGATGGATATCGACCCCGAAAGAAACCGAGATCTGGTTTTGAAGATAGATGGCCAGGGCCTGCCGATCCTGGCTCCATAGCCAGTGGCCGATACGGTAGGCCTGCAGGGCATGGAACCCTTTGAGATAGAGCAACGGCGTGGAGTATTTGTCCACCGCCGGGTCGCGCAGCCGCACGGCGGTGATATCGCGGGCCGCGGAATGGATCATTTGCTCGTCGTTCTTGTAGGCCTCTTCCACTATTTCACGAATGGCGATGGCCGGCATAATGGTATTGGCCAATTTATTCGCCAGCATATAGCTCAGGGCACTGCCTAAATTTTCATGTTTCAGCAGAGTGGCATGAAAAAAACTGGCCAGCATGGGTTCACACTCCGCCAGCAAACGCGCTTCAGCTTTGATGTTATTCCATACCGCTTCCAATTCTTCAGTGGACATACTCACGACCCTTTTGCTGATGTAATCACTCTTGCCGGACGGCCGACAGCCGTCAACCACCTGTTTTCTCGTCTTTTTGGGCTCGTCCGAGCAGGCTTAGCGCCGCTTCATGGGCATTTTTGTTACGGTAGAGCACCTGGTAGATTTGTTCGGTGATCGGCATCTCGACTCCGTAACGCCCTGCCAGCGCCAGCACCTCTTTCGTATTGCGATAACCTTCCACTACCTGGCCGATGCGGTCCTGAGCGGTCTGAACGTCGACACCCTGACCGAGCAGCATGCCGAACCGACGGTTACGGGATTGGTTATCGGTGCAGGTCAAGACCAGGTCGCCGAGTCCCGCCATGCCCATAAACGTCCCCGGGTCCGCACCCAGGGCGGCGCCAAGACGCGACATCTCCGCGAGTCCGCGGGTGATAAGCGCCGTACGGGCATTGGCGCCGAAGCCGATGCCATCCGACATGCCGGCGCCGATGGCTATCACATTTTTAACCGCGCCGCCCAGCTGGACGCCGATAAAATCAGCGTTGCCGTAGACGCGAAAGCTTTTGCCGCAATGCAGCAGATACTGTAAATCAGCCGAAAAATCGGCGTCGGTGGATGCCAGGGCAATGGCGGTGGGCAAACCCGCCGCCAGCTCCTTGGCGAAAGTCGGTCCCGAGATCACCGCCAGAGGGATCGTATCACCCAATACTTCACGGGCCACATCCGCCAATAAGCGGCCGGTGTCCGCCTCCAACCCTTTGGTTGCCCAGACCACGCGTGCATCGGGCCGCAAATGCGGCCGGATTTGCGTCAATACGCTGCCGAACACATGGCTCGGCACCACAATCAGCACGTCGCGGCTGAACAGCATGGCACGGGACAAATCCGTCTCAAGACGCAGCGAAGGCGGGAAAGGCACATCGGGCAGAAAGACCTGGTTGCACCGCGCCGCCTCCAGGGCATGGATATGATCGGGATCATGCCCCCATAACAGTACCTCATGACCGTTTCGCGCCATGGTAATAGCAAGGGCCGTGCCGTAGGAGCCGGCACCGATAACAATCATGGAGGCACTTTTAGGCATCATCAGGCTTCCTGGGTCGGTTGGTTTCCTTCACCATCGGTCTGCTGTTGCAGATAGTTCATGAACAGTGCGTCAAAGTTCACCGGCGCCAGGTTAAGCTGCGGGAACGTACCGCGGGATACCTGGCTGGTTATGCACTCCCGGGCATAGGGGAAAAGAATATTCGGGCAATACGCGCCCAGGCAATGAGCCAACTGCGTCCCGTCAATGCCTGAAATGGTGAAGATGCCGGCCTGCTGCACTTCACACAGGAAAGCGGTCTCTTCCCCCAGCAGCGCCGTTACCGTCACGCGTAATACCACTTCATAGATGCCTTCCGCCAGCTGAGTGGAGGCGGTATCGAGATCCAGCTTGATTTCCGGCTGCCATTCCTGCTGAAAAACCTTTGGTGCGTTAGGTGCTTCAAAAGAGACGTCCTTGGTGTAAACGCGCTGGATCTGGAACGTCATCTCGGTATTATTTTGCTCGGACATTAAAAAACCCTTTGGTTAATTTCGCTTCATGCACCCGGACGCGCGTCTGGCTCCCGGCTTATTTAAGCAGGGGATCCAATCCACCGCGCGCATCAAGTGCGTGTAAATCATCACAGCCACCCACATGCTGTCCGTCGATGAAAATTTGTGGAACCGTGTTGCGGCCGCTGCGTTTAATCATTTCTTCCCGTTTATCCGCATCCCCGTCAATGGGTATTTCCTGGAATACGGCGTGCTTGCGGGTGAGTAAAGCCTTGGCGCGATGGCAATATGGACAAGTCGCTTTGGTATAGATTTCAATATTGGCCATGGTTCCCCCTTTCAGGTTTGTCTTACTTGCCCCGGACAAGGGGTAAGTTCTCTCCGCTCCAGCCGGATATGCCCTCCTTGAGGACATAAACCCGTTCAAAGCCCGCTTTGTTCAGATTTTCCGCCGGCTCGCGCGACGTAGTGCCGGTTGCGCATACCACGATAACCGGTTTCGTTTTGGCTTTATCCAACTCGCCGAGATTGCCGCTTTTCACCTCGGACGAGGTGAGATTCAACGCGTTGGCAATGTGTCCTTTACGGTAGTCATCCCGGCTGCGCAAATCAACTATGACAGCGTCTTCCTTATTGATCAGACGGATGGCTTCGCCGCGGGTAATTTCATTCACCTTGGAAAAACGTGTTTTTACAGTGGTTACGATGACGGCGATCAATAAAGCGACCCAGGCCAGACAAAGCATGGGGTGATCGCTAACGAACGGCATAATTTCTTGCATGGGGTGTAAAAGCTCCCGTGAGTTGTGGCCACGCAGTAAAGGCTTCGAGTATACCCTCGCATTACGGCAAATTCAGCCAATATACATGGCCGGAAAGAAGAAACTAACCACATTGCGCCCCATGTCGCTAAAAATTGTGGCCTTTATCGCCTAATTTTATCTCTTACCCAGGCATGCAGACATGTGGGCGAAGGGATTTACGCCATAGATAACTGGTAAGCCGCTGTTCAACGTGGAATAATCTTGTCAATGAGGGGAAAGGCATCGTTGAAAAGAGTGAATACCGGGGAAAACGGCAGCCGAGGCCCTTTTCCAACGTTAAAGCATCATGTTTACGCCAGCCTGTTTTATGCTGGCGTAATGTTATTGCCTATAGCCGGCCACGCCGATGACAACAAGCAACAGCTTAAAACCCTGCAGCAAAATATCGCCGAGAAAGAAAAAAGCGTACAGCAACAGCAACAGCAGCGCGGCGCATTGCTGAGCCAGCTGAAAAAACAGGAAGAGTCCATTTCCAAATCCAGCCGTGCCCTGCGCGAGACGCAAGGCACGCTGGCGTCGCTGACTCAGGATATAGACAGGCTGAACCAATCCATCAAACAGTTGCAAGCGCGCCAGGCCGCTCAGCAGAAGTTGCTGGCGCAGCAGTTGGACGCCGCGTTTCGCCAGGGCCGCAACTCCGGTCTGCAATTGATTTTAAGCGGGGAAGAAGGCCAGCGCAGCGAAAGGATCCTGGCGTATTTCAGCTATCTCAATCAGGCGCGGGAAAAATCCATTCAGGATCTCAAACAGACACGGCAGCAACTGGCGGGTCAGAAAACCGATCTGCAGCAAAAACAGCTTCAGCAGGCGACAATGCTGCGACAGCAGCAGTCCGAGCAGAAAACGCTGGAAAATGCCCGGCTGGCGCGAAAGAAAACGCTCTCCGCCCTCGATACCTCCATCCATCAAAATCAGCTTAGCCTAAACGAACTGCGGCAAAACGAAGCCCGCCTGCAAAACGATATCGCCCGCGCAGAACGGGAAGCCAAAGCCCGTGCCGAGCGGGAAGAACGCGAGGCGCAGCAGGTGCGGGAACGGCAGGAACAGGCTAAACGCCAGGGAGCGACCTATAAACCTTCCACCAGCGAACGCGAGCTAATGTCCCGTACCGGCGGACTGGGCCAGCCCGCCGGGCAAGCCATGTGGCCGGTCAGGGGCCGCACCCTGCATCAGTTCGGAGAAGCGCTGCAAGGCGAGCTGCGCTGGAAGGGCATGGTGATCGCCGCCCCCGAAGGCACCGAAGTCAAAGCCATTGCCGACGGCCGCGTGCTGATGGCCGACTGGCTCCAGGGCTATGGCCTGGTGGTGGTGCTTGAACACGGTCAAGGAGATATGAGTCTCTACGGCTACAATCAAAGCGCCCTGGTGAAGGTGGGGGATCAGGTTAAATCCGGCCAGCCCATCGCGCTGGTGGGCACCAGCGGCGGGCAGGATACCTCAGCCCTCTATTTCGAAATTCGTCGTCGCGGCCAGGCGATCAACCCCTTGCCATGGTTAGGAAGATAGCGTGTTGAATAAAAAAACCGGTGCCCTGGTACTGTTGCTCCTGCTCGGTATGGCTAAAACCGCTTTTGCCGGCAGGCTGGCCATCGTCATCGACGACTTCGGCTATCGTCCGCATACTGAATATCAAGTGCTGTCGATGCCCACCGCCGTATCCATCTCCGTCTTGCCCAATGCTCCCTTTGCCGCCGAGATGGCGCGCAAAGCCCATGCGCAGGGACGGGAAGTTCTGATTCACCTGCCGATGGCGCCGTTGAGCAAGCAGCCACTGGAACGGGACACGCTGTTCCCTAGCATGAGCCGGGATGAGATCGCCCGCATCGTGCGCGATGCGGTGGGCAAAGTTCCGTATGCCGTCGGGGTGAACAACCATATGGGCAGCGCCATGACCTCCAGCCTGGCGGGCATGCAAAATGTCATGCAGGTACTGAGCCGCTATCCCTTTTATTTTCTCGACAGCATGACCATCGGCAACAGCCAGTCGCGCCAGGCGGCGGCCGGCACCGGCGTCAAGGTAATCAAACGCAATGTATTTCTGGACGACACGTCCAACCAGGACGACATCCGGCAGCAGTTCAACCGTGCCGTAGCCCTGGCCCGCCGTAACGGCTCGGCCATCGCTATCGGGCACCCTCATCCGGACACCATCAAGGTGCTGCAGCAGGTATTGTCGGCGTTGCCGTCGGATATCATGCTGGTGCCCCCCAGCGCGCTGGTGAACGAGGCGACTTCACCCTCCCCCGCGCCGACGCCGTTACCGGCCCCCGGCCGTCCGCGCCATCGGTTCCAGGGCGTTCCGCAATGTATTGTCAAGCAGGCTCCGCCGCCGGTTTATGCTGATGCGATGTTCAGCGTGATATTTTCCAGCTTGAATCAGGCGTCTTGGGTGACGCAGATTAAACATTGGTTCGCTTCAGCGCCGGACGGATATTAAGCTTTCGCCGAAAATGTTATGCTAAGAGCCATAAAGGGGCAGACGCAGTGCCTGCTCCGCCAAGATTACACAAGGGTTAATCCATGATAGTCGTCACTGGTGGGGCCGGTTTTATCGGCAGCAATATTGTTAAGTCTCTGAATAATGTCGGATATAACGATATCCTGGTGGTGGATAACCTTAAGGATGGCACCAAATTCGTCAATCTGGCGGATCTGGATATTACCGATTATATGGATAAAGAGGATTTTATCGGCAGTATCATCGCCGGCGATGATTTCGGCGATATTGAAGCGGTATTCCACGAAGGCGCCTGTTCGTCCACCACCGAGTGGGACGGGAAGTATATGATGGACAATAACTATCAATACTCCAAGGAATTGCTGCATTACTGCCTTGAACGGACCATTCCCTTTCTTTATGCGTCTTCCGCCGCTACCTATGGCGGCAGGACGGAAAACTTTATCGAACAGCGTCAGTATGAACAGCCGCTGAACGTTTACGGCTATTCCAAATTCCTGTTCGACCAGTATGTGCGCACCCTGCTGCCGCAGACGGACTCTCAGATCTGCGGATTCCGCTATTTCAATGTCTACGGACCCCGTGAAGGCCACAAAGGCAGTATGGCCAGCGTGGCTTTCCACCTTAACAACCAGATCCTCGCCGGTGAAAATCCCAAATTATTTTCCGGCAGCGAAGGGTTCAAACGCGATTTCATCTACGTCGGCGACGTGGCCGAGGTGAATTTGTGGTTCTGGCAAAACGGCGTTTCCGGCATTTTCAACTGCGGTACCGGCCGGGCGGAATCATTCCAGGCGGTGGCCGATGCGGTGCTGGATTTCCATAAAAAGGGCCAGATCGAATATATTGATTTCCCCGAGAAACTCAAAGGTCGTTATCAGGCCTACACCCAAGCCGATTTAACCCAACTGCGCGCCGCGGGTTACGATAAGCCATTCAAAACAGTAGCCGAAGGCGTTTGTGCCTATTTGGCCTGGCTGAATCGCACCCGTTGAAATCAGCGCAAGGGAAGATAGCGGCGGCATGAAAATACTGGTTATCGGGCCATCCTGGGTGGGCGACATGATGATGTCGCAAAGTTTGTATCGCAGCATAAAGGATCTTCATCCCGCTGCGGAAATAGACGTGATGGCGCCGGCCTGGTGCCGTCCGCTGTTAAACCGGATGCCGGAGGTGCGCCGGGCGCTGCCCATGCCCCTTGGCCATGGGACGCTGCAGCTGGGTGAACGCCGCCGGCTCGGCCGGGAGTTGAGGGATGAACGCTACGATCGGGCGCTGATTCTGCCCAACTCGTTCAAGTCCGCCCTGGTGCCTTTTTTTGCCGGCATCCCGATACGTACCGGGTGGCGAGGCGAAATGCGCTACGGACTGCTCAACGATCTGCGGGTACTGGATAAAACCGCGTTTCCCCTGATGGTTCAGCGCTATGTCGCCTTGGCTTATCCCCCTACCGTCCGTTCGGCGAAAGCGTTGCCGAACCCTTTGCCTTGGCCGCGCCTGCGGGTCGATGAGAATGAATCAACCACCGCCGTCAGTGAATTCGGGCTCGCTAACGGCCGTCCCCTGGTGGGTTTTTGTCCCGGAGCGGAGTTCGGGCCCGCCAAACGCTGGCCCCATTACCACTATGCAACCCTGGCGAAATCGCTGATAGACGGCGGTGATCAAATCGTTCTTTTCGGTTCGGCGAAAGACCGCCAGGCGGGGGACGAAATAATCGCCCTGCTGCCGGCAAACGAACGGCCTTATTGCCGTAATCTGGCCGGCGCCACCGCCCTGGAGCAGGCCGTCATCCTGATAGCCGCCTGCCGGGCCGTGGTGAGCAATGATTCAGGGCTGATGCATGTAGCCGCCGCGCTGGGGCGGCCGCTGGTGGCGCTTTATGGCCCCAGCAGTCCCGATTTTACCCCGCCGCTATCCCACCAGGCCAGAGTAATACGACTGATTACCGGCTATCAGCGAGTGCGTAAAGGCGACGGCGATCAGGGTTATCATCAGAGTCTTATCGATATCCAGCCTGAACAGGTTATGGCCGAACTGGATACCCTTGCTGCAGCCGGTAAGGAAAACTGATGCGGGTGCTTATCGTCAAAACCTCTTCCATGGGAGACATCCTGCATCCCCTGCCCGCCTTGACCGACGCTATGCATGCCATACCCGGCATTCGTTTCGACTGGGTGGTGGAAGAGGGTTTTGCGCAAATCCCTTCATGGCATCCGGCGGTGGAACAGGTGATCCCGGTGGCCATCAGGCGCTGGCGTAAAAACTGGTTCGGCAGCGTTGCCCGCCAGGAGCGCTGCGACTTCAAAAAACACTTGCGACGCCAGCAGTATGACCGGGTGATTGACGCCCAGGGACTTATCAAGAGCGCGGCCCTGGTCACCCGCGTCGCCCGGGGAGAAAAGCACGGCCTGGACTGTAAAAGCGCGCGCGAACCTTTTGCCAGCTGGTTCTATAACCAACGCCATGCCGTTGCACGCAGCCAGCACGCAGTGGAACGCATCCGCCAGCTCTTCGCCCTCAGCCTGGGTTATGACGTTCCGGCGGGTAAAGGCGATTATGCCATCGCGGGGCATTTCAGCTCTCTGACAAGCAAGTCGGCCGTCGAACCGTATCTGGTATTTTTACATGCCACGACACGGGCGGAAAAACATTGGCCGGAATCGCACTGGCGCGAATTGATAGGATTAATGGCGGCTCGCGGCCTTACCATCAAATTGCCTTGGGGTTCGGAGCCGGAATATAAGCGAGCGCTTCGACTTTCAGATGATTTCCCTTTTGTTGAGGTGCTTCCAAGACTTACACTCAGTGACGTCGCGCAGGTACTGGCCGGCGCTAAAGCGGTAGTGTCGGTAGACACCGGCTTGAGTCATTTGGCCGCTGCGCTCGATCGGCCGAATATCGTATTATATGGCCCTACCGATCCCAAATTGATTGGCAGTTACGGTAAAAACCAGATTTTTGTGACAGCGCCCGCCGGAAGCCATTATATGAAAGACATTAAACCCGCTAATATTGCAGAAGTGCTTGACAATATTGAGTGAACAATGAGTACATTTTTTAAGCAAATCTATCGATACACCCGGCCACGGGCCTATAGGCACAACGAGAATCTATGGCCTTACGTGAAAATTGCCCGTGCGCCCAGCGGGGAGATAACGTCATTGCGCTATCGTGGTGAATCGGTGAAGATACAGAAAATCTCATCATTGCAGCGAAGGCATACCGGGAACATTCTTATCACCGCCACCGGACCTTCCATCAACGATATGGATTTTTCCCGTTTCCCCGCAATGCCGGTAATGGGTGTCAACGGCGCTTATGCTCTGCGGGATAAAATAAATTTTCAATTTTATGTCATCGTTGATATGACTTTTATCGATAAAAAAATCGAGATGGTACAAGGGGTGATATCCGATCCGGCTATCACACTGTTTACCACCTTGCACGGCGTCGTTAAAATCATTAACGCGTTTACCACGGCAAAAATACAATGCAAAGTGGTCATCATTGAAGATGCTTGCTACAAAATTTATGAACGCAAAGTGATACCGGTGCAGATTTTAGACACTTATCGCAACGCCAAAGACGTGTCTATTTGCCCTGGGCATAAGCATATCGCTTTTAGTAATGACATCCGCAGCGGAATTTTCGATGCCGGTACCGTTGTTTATTGGGCATTGCAAATCGTGGCATTCATGGGTTTTCAGACGGTTTACATTGCCGGGCTGGACATGAATAATTTTACTCAGCCGCGTTTTTATGAAAATGAAACGAATAAATTGCCCTGTTTTCTTGATGAAAAATTTGCAAGTTTGATTGAACCTGCCTTTAGGCATGCCAGCATTGTGTTGAAGAAGAAAGGCGTTACCGTCAAAAATCTTTCCAAACATAGTGCATTGGGTAATGATATATTTGAAAAGGTCGATTTTATGACGTCCATTAGAATTAAACAATTTTCTGAAAAGAATTATATTTTTTCTACCAACTTTTTATTGCTTAGCGCTATATTTTGCGGCTATACCAAAGTTAACAATATATATCATTTGTCTCTTATCTTGCTGGGGATAACTCTTTTCACTGACAATAAAAATTAATTATACTCTTTCTTGAAGATACTGCTTTCAGAAGGGCCTCACCATTACGGCCGTTTTCCTGGTGTACTTCTGCCTGAGTACCTTTTGGTCTGATAATCCTCGTGATTTTATTTCAGCCATAACTCATTCTCTCTATCTGCTGGCTTTTTATTCATTTACCGGCAAGCCTGCCTCAATGGAAAAAACAGGAATATTGCTTTTCGCGCTGGCAGGGATAATAATTCTGCTGCTATTGACTTTTATTGTGTCGATAAGAAATCCATTCTTACCAATAGATTGATGGTTTCTTTTTGCCGCGCCATCAAACGTTATTGACCTGGCGGGATATTTTTGTATTGGGATTTTTATGCCTGATAATTATCAGAGATACTAACAATAAGTGGTTTTATCTGCCTATTCCTTTTATTTATCGGCGTAATTTTGACACAAAGCCGAGGACCACTGCTTTCGTTTGTGGTTTCACTGTTACCACTGCTGTTAATGAAACCGGCCATTAGAAAGCAGCATATAGTCATTTTCCTAATTTTCATCATTATGCTCGCATCATTTATAGTAATGATGAATTTTGAATATATTTTATTCAACCGTTTTGAGACCGCGTATCAGCAAAGCTTCATTCGCGTCGGCATTTGGGCGCATACCCTGGATATGGTACAAATACACCCCTTTTTCGGTTGGGGCTTTAACAAAGAATTGCATTTTGTAAATAGTCTCAATGCGCCGGTCAAGACTACACACAGCCTCTACCTCTCCACACTGCTGAAAGGCGGTATCGCCGGACTTTTTTTGCTGGGGGGAGTTCTGTCCTATGGCCTGTACATGGCCAAAAAACATCTGGCTTATCGGCAGGGTTTTGAAGCGGCGCTTTTTTTATTCATGATTTTTTTCTTTACCACGCAAGGCATGTTTATCATCAGCAATCCCGGGGTAACATGGTATTTGTTCTGGTTCCCCCTGGCGGTGATATTAAGCCCGCCCGGCAAACAAACCACGCTGAGTGTCTGATACCCGCTTACGCTTTCGGTGACATAAGCGGATCAGGGTGTAGGCCCATTTTTTTGATTTCGCCGAAAACCTCATCGGCGGAAATAATAGCCAACGGGAAATCCTTTGGCGACGACGCTCCTGCATCCAAACGGTCTTTTACATAAATAATCTTGTGTAAATCCAGAGACTGCAATGGCCCGGTATGATGGGGATTCGCCGTTGCAAACAGGCTGATGGTTTTAACGTTCAGCGCAACCGCGATATGCAATGGCCCGGTATCGCCTGTTACCAATACATCCAGATTGGCAATGTTTGACAGCAGCTGCTTCAGATTGGTTTTTCCTACCAGCGAGACGATATATTGACGCTCTTCGGCATTCAGCGACCCTAGGTAGGCATCCGCCAGATGACTTTCCCTGGAGCTGCCTATCAGTATGATCCGGTATTGAACTGCCGCCGAATTCAGGGCCAGAATTGCCCGGGTCAGTTCAGCAAAGCGGTAGACCGGCCATTGCCGGATGGTTTCCGAAGCCCCCATCTGGAAACCTATATTGATTTGATGGGGAACCTTTTCAACATGCTCAAAAGCCACCGGTATATGCATCCTGATATCGTCGGTATCGCATCCCAGGACATTCAGCAGCTTTAATTTACGTAGGATGATATGGCCATTGAATCGTCCCGACGAGGCCGCCAATAAGGGATTAAGCAATTGCGAATCCGTCGCATAATTGTCACGCATGATGTAATGGCTGCCTGCCATCACGGCGATAAGAACATCATAGGGCATATGCGAATGGAGTATTACCGTAAGCTGTGGCTTGGATTGCCGTAATTTTTTTATGACTCCATATGCGTGCTTTATTTTATTATCCCAATAGATGATTTTATTGAAATAAGTGCTGCCCTCCACCATAGAGCTGTTCTTGTTGCTCGAAACCAACGTCACATGGGCTGCAGGATAGCGTTTGCGTAACGCATGAATGGCCGGCGTATTAAATAGAAGGTCCCCTAATGCCGTCGTGGACATGATAACAATGCTGTCGAATTCAGAAGCTGCGCTTAACGTTGCGGTATTTTTTAAATGCCCGAAAATTTTATTATAAATATTGAGAAAAATATAAATCAGGAAAATTTTCTTTTTCTTCATTTCTCACGGCTCATGTCTTTTTTTGATAATATTCTGCCAGTGTCATGCCGACGACACGTCCGCTTAACCACTCAAACAGCTGCTCAAGATCCGCATATAACCGCTCAATGGCGGCCTCATCGGCAAAGGTGGGGCTGCCGCCGGGCATCAGTTCCGATGAATGGAGCATGAATTCAACATAGTCGCTTCCCCGGGCCAGCATGGTATCAACCACCCATTGCATATTCGCCACATTGCCGCCGTGAGGGCGCAGCCAGTGCACCGACGGCGTCCGGCTTTTACCCCTGAGACTGTCATAGAGGCTCTTGACGGAGTTGACCCATGCCGGGTGCTTGTAGCGGGTGCTCATGGGGACTTCCAGCAACGGGGAATCACCTGCGGCGGCAATATTTTCCGGGTTGATGAAATAGGCTTGATCGGGGAAGCCGATATAGTTGGTACCGCCCTGGCCTTGAGGCGCGCCGGGAGAACGGCGCCAGTCCACCCGAGGCGTTACGGAACAGTCGACGCGATAGCCGTGTTCAATCAATACTTTTACATAAAGCTCGTTCAACGCCCAACGCCCGGCGCGATGGCTGAGCATTTTGGTCTGGAAGGTCTCTTCCAGCAATTGCGTCTGGAACTTCACCTTAGCGGCAATGATTTCATCTGGATAATCAATCAGATACGGCTTGTGCCTACCGTCGTCGCCGGTTAAATCAAACAGCGGCGGGCTGTTCCAGGCATGCAGATGCATGCCCACTTCGCCTTGGGCCCGGGCGATGACATCTTTCGCAAACTCGACATATGCGCTATCCACCGCCATTTCATAGTTGGTGAGATAAACAGGCTTGAAACCGAATTTTTCGCACAGCGACTGGAACCGGGGCAAAAAAAGCGCATTTTCCGTCAGAATCTGCCCATGATTACGCCAAAGATTATCGCCTTCCGTATCAATTGTAATAATAAATGCGGGTTGATTCATGTGAAAAATCCCTGGAAATCAGAGTCCGGTATGTTACGCTGCCGAGCCCCTGAGGGCAAACGCCGTAGATAATGCTCCGATTGGACATTAGAACAAACGCATTGGCAAGATGTCTATCGCAAAAGGCAATAGACGGTCAATGTCCGCAGGATTTTATCGTTATCTTAGGGTAGGATCGCACCTTAATGACTCAGGCAGGGCAGTGGGATAACAGCGCATGCGGGTATTGATGATCATCGACGGATTGCCGGGCGGCGGCGCGGAGAAAGTACTATTGACCCTGTCGCAAGGATTAATGGCCGCCGGTCACCGCGTTTCGCTGTTTTCATTACGCTCCGTTTGCGACTATACGCTGCCTGAGGGGATCGATTACCGGGTTATTGTCGATGATTGCCGAACTCCCTGGCGCAAGCTTACCGAACTTTCCCGTCGGGCGAAAAAACTGGATTCGGCTATTATCGAGGCCGAGCGGCGGGAGGGTAAATTCGATTTGGTGATATCCCATCTGCATAAAACCGACCGCATCGTCGCCCGCAGCCGCGCCCTTGATCCGAAAAAAGTCTGGTTTTGCCTCCACGGCATGTTTTCCCCTTCCTATCTCGGCCATCGCAAAGGGCTATCGCGCGCCTTGAAACGCTACAAAATCGGCCGGGTGTACCGGCATCGCAATATTACCGCCGTCTCCCGCGCGGTGCTGGAAGATATGACCGGTACATTTGCCGTGACTCCCGCTGAATCGGCGGTCATCTATAATCCGTTCGATATAGACGACATCCGCCGGCTGGCATCCGAACCCTGCGATATGGCGGGACAGGATTATCTTATTCATGTGGGCCGATTACATCCCCACAAACGCCATGACCGGTTGCTCAGGAGCTATGCCCTTACCGGTATCCAAGCGCCGCTGGTCATTATGGGCCAGGGCAGTGACCGGGAGCTCAGCGCGCTGAAAACCTTGGCCAATGAACTGAATATTGCCGATCGCGTCATATTCAAAGGTTTTACCGCGAATCCCTATCCTTATATCAAGCATGCCCGCATGCTCATTCTCTGTTCCGACAGCGAAGGGTTCGGTAATGTCTTGGTGGAAGCGCTGATTTGCCAGACGCCGGTGGTCAGTACCCGCTGTCCCGGCGGGCCCGCCGAAATATTAACTGGCGATTTGGCCCGCGGCCTGGCGGAATTGAACGATGACTCTCTGGCCGAAAAAATTCTTACAATTTATAATAAGCCTCCCCTTATAAATCTCCACCAGCTGGAACCCTACGGTATCGCCGCTATTTGCCGAAAATATGCTGCATTAGCCAGGAGTTAATAGGTTAATTGAGCTAGCAACAGCAGAGCGCGGCGGGTTTCAGCGATCTCGACACATCAGCTTATGTTATTATTCAGTATGGATTTAACAGTTTCCTAATTGGACAGCTGGCGTTGATTGCAAAATGTTAAATAACCACAAGCCGCTACGTAAACTCAGCGTTATCGTTCCGTTGTATAATGCCGGTTCGATGTTTGAAGACTTTATGCGGTCATTGGTGGCCCAAACGCTTAAAGATTTAGAAATAATCATCGTTAATGATGGTTCGACCGATGGGTCCGACGCTCTTGCAAGGTTATATGCCGAGCGTTACGAAAACATTATTGTTATCGATCAGCCCAATGGCGGTGTTTCTAGGGCGCGTAACGCCGGTATGGCCATTGCCAGCGGCGAATATGTGACGTTTCCCGATGCGGACGACCGGCTTTATCCCGATATGTACCGAACGCTGGTGGATATGGCGCAGCGGGACGACCTTGATGTAGCCCAATGCAATGGCGAGCGGTATTTTATGGGTTCGAAAGAAATAAAAACCCTGATTCCTCTCGACCGGTTAACCTCCACCGACGTACTCGACGGGCCGACCTGGCTGCATAAGGCCTTAGGCACCAGACGCTATTTGCATGTGGTCTGGCTGGGTATTTATCGGCTGTCATTGATAAAACAGCTTAACCTGCAGTTTGTGCCGGGCTTGCATCACCAGGATATTCCCTGGACCACGGAATTAATGCTTAACGCCGGTCGGGTAAGGTACACGCAGGAAGTGTTTTATCGTTATTATATTCACGACCAATCCATCAGTAATCAGAAAAGAACCGGCATGAAAATGTCGAATATCAGCGCCATTACATCCGCATTGCCGAATTGCTGGAGGATATCAACCACCGGTATCGTGGCAAAGTGAAAATGTATCGTGAATTTCCTTTGCAGGTGACTCATGAGGCATTATCCGTTTGCCATGCGGTGCGTCGCGAACCGGATCCTGTGGCCAGGCAGCTTATACTTAATGATATTTTCGCCAGCGGCACACATAAACGCATGATTCGCAATGCACGCGGCATAAAGCAGTGGTATCAGCTATTGCTGTGGCTGAGAAGAATATATGCCTGGCGCAAGCCAAGATAATCCGCTTCTCTCCCGCCCTGTCTTGACCTAAAATCAACGCTGGATTTTCTTTGGTCAGACAACATGCCTATATCTCATGACGTATCACCGACTCCCGTCAAAAGGATTCTCCTGATCAAGCTACGCCATCACGGCGATATGCTGCTGACCACACCGGTTATCAACACTCTGCATCGGCAGTATCCCGCCGCTGAGATCGACATATTGTTATACAAGGAAACCGAGGCCATCCTCCGTTATCATCCTGCGCTAACCCATATCCATGTCATTGATCGATCATGGAAAAAACAGGGGGTCAGGCATCAGATTCAGCAAGAGACCGGGCTGATAAAAATCCTGCGATCGCGGCATTATGATATCGTGGTAAACTTGGCCGACCAGTGGCGCAGCGCGATAATCACCTACCTCAGCGGCGCGGCGGTGCGTATCGGCTTCGATTATCCCAAGCGACAATCTTTTTTATGGCGCCTGGCCCATAACCGGCTGGTTTCCACCGTTAATCACGGCCGGCTTCACACCGTTGAACAAAATCTCACTATTCTGGCGCCATTGGACATCGCCTTGACCGACCGGCGCACCTCGATGCATTATTCCCCCGCCGATGAGGCCCATCGCAACACCTTGCTGGCGTCAAAGGGCATTACCGGAGATTACCTGGTGATTCAGCCCACTTCCCGCTGGAGCTATAAATGCTGGGACGATGAAAAGGTGGCGGAACTGATAGACGCGCTGCAGGAACAGGATTTACCCATCGTACTGACCGCCGCGCCGGATAAAAACGAGCTCGACATGATCGGGCATATTCTGTCCCTTTGCCATAATCCCCGGGTCGTCTCCCTGGCGGGAGAACTAACCTTAACGCAGCTGGCGTCGGTTATCGACGGCGCCAGGCTATTTATCGGGGTCGATTCGGCGCCGATGCACATGGCGGCGGCGTTGAATACGCCCTGCGTCGCTCTGTTCGGTCCCACCAAGTTGACGTTCTGGCGGCCCTGGAGTGAGAACAGCACCGTTATCTGGGCCGGCGATTTTACTGAACTCCCGCCGCCGGATGACATCGACACCAAAACCCAACAGCGTTATTTAAGCGCCATCCCGGTGGATGCCGTCCTCCAGGCCGCACGGGGATATTTGTCATGAAAAAAATCCGGCTGGCTATCGTCCGGCAAAAATATCGCCCCGACGGCGGCGCCGAACGTTTTATTTCCCGGGCGTTGGAAGCCCTGGACAGCGACGAGCTGGAATTGAATATCCTGACCCGGCAATGGTCGGGAGAGCCGCGCCCGAACTGGCATGTTCATATTTGCAATCCGGCCAAATGGGGACGAGTCTCGCGGGAACGCGGTTTTGCCGAAGCGGCGAAACGCTGCTGGCAGCGTGAACATTTCGATTTGGTACAAAGCCACGAACGTATCGCCGGTTGCGACGTGTTCCGCGCAGGCGACGGCGTTCACCGGGTATGGCTGGAGCAGCGGGCGCGCATCGATACGCCATGGCAACGATGGCTGACCTCAATGAGCGGATATCATCGTTATGTGCTCGCAGCGGAAGAAGCGATGTTTCATTCTTCTTCATTGAAAAAAATCATCTGTAATTCCGCGATGGTGATGAACGACATTATCCGCTGTTATCAGGTGCCGGCGGATAAATTCGCCCTGATCTACAACGCCATTGATTCATCAAGCTTTTATCCTTCAAGTTCTGAGCAGCGCCAACTGGCCCGTGAGAGGCTTTCCCTGCCTGATGAAGCCTGCGCGCTGATTTATGTGGGGTCCGGCTTTGAGCGCAAGGGATTGCGGCAGGCCATCGCCGCCATCGCCGCCACCGATCGTTATCTGGTTGTGGTAGGTCAGGACAAACACCAGCCCAAATATCTCGCTTATGCCAACAGCCTGGGATGCCGGCAACGCATCCGTTTCGTCGGCATACAAAAGGACGTGTTACCTTTTTATCACGCGGCGGACGGTTTGATCCTGCCGACACTGTATGATCCGTTCCCCAACGTGATACTGGAGGCCATGGCCTGCGGCTTGCCGGTGATTACCAGCCAGACTTGCGGCGGCGCCGAATTTATCGAACCGGGCATCCAAGGGTATGTTTGTGATGCCCTGGATCTGAAAACGCTTACAGAATTGGCGGCGGCCATACCGTTACGGCACCGGCGTCCCGACATGGGTCTCGCCGCCCGCGAACGGGTTAAAGAGTGCACCCCTGCCCGGTTGTCCAGTGAGCTGACGGAGCTCTACCGGCAACTGCTTGAGGATTAAAAGCACCGGATATCAATGAGGGATAGCCACTTATCTGTTAGCATGAATGCGCTTACCATGCGATTCTAATTATTTGGTTAAAAATTAACTCAGCACATCGGTCGCCGTGCCTTACAATAGCTAACTATAATGATCTATAACGTAATCATCTATTTTCTTCAGCCCTTTATATGGATCCGGTTATTATGGCGTAGTCGAAAAGCGCCGGCCTATCGCCGGCGTTGGGGGGAGCGCTACGGGTTTTGTCAGGGCAAAGTCAAACCGGGCGGCATCATGCTGCATTCGGTTTCGGTGGGTGAAACATTAGCGGCAATTCCCCTGGTGCGAGCCTTGCGCCACCGTTATCCTTTTTTACCCATTACCGTCACCACCATGACCCCCACCGGCTCCGAACGCGTTCAGTCCGCGTTCGGCAAAGATGTCGATCACGTTTACCTGCCGTATGACCTGCCGGGGGCGATGAACCGGTTTCTCAACCAGGTCAATCCCAAACTGGTGATCGTCATGGAAACCGAGTTATGGCCTAACCTGATCAAAGCCCTTTATCAGCGTAAAATCCCCTTGGTGGTGGCAAATGCGCGCTTATCCGCCCGTTCCGCCGCCGGCTATAAAAAATTCGGCAGTTTTACCGCGGACATTATGGGTAAAATCACGCTTATCGCCGCACAAAACGAGGAAGACGGCGAGCGCTTTTTGTCCTTAGGGTTAAAGCGTAACCAATTGGCGCTAACCGGCAGCTTGAAATTCGATATTTCGGTCACTCCCGAACTGGCGGCCAGAGCATTGACGCTGCGCCGTCAATGGGCGCCCCATCGCCCGGTGTGGATAGCCACCAGCACTCATGAAGGAGAAGAGAGCCTGCTGTTGCAGGCTCATCGTCAATTATTGGCAAACTTTCCCAATCTACTGCTGATCTTGGTGCCACGGCATCCCGAGCGGTTCCCCGTGGCGAAAGAGATGACGCAAAGGGCCGGTTTCAGCCTTACCACCCGCAGCTCCGGTGAAGTGCCCTCGCCGGGTACGCAGGTGGTGATCGGCGATACCATGGGCGAACTGATGCTGCTATACGGCATTGCCGATATCGCCTTTGTCGGCGGTAGCCTGGTGGAACGGGGCGGTCATAATCCCCTGGAGGCCGCGGCCCACGCTGTCCCTGTTCTCATGGGCCCCCATATCTTCAATTTCCGGGATATATGCAGCAAACTGGCCGAAGCGGGCGGTCTGATTACCGTGACCGATGTCCCTTCGTTGGTGAAAGAGATTTCAACTCTGCTCACCGATGAGGATTACCGGTTATATTACGGTCGTCACGCGGTGGAGGTTTTGCACCAGAACCAGGGCGCGCTGCAGCGGCTGCTACAATTGCTGGAGCCTTATTTGCCACAGCGGAGCCAGTAGATGCCGACGGTAAAACGTCTTTCCGTGGTCCTCATCACCCGCAACGAAGCCGAGCTGCTGCCCGAGTGCCTCGAATCGGTGCGGTGGGCGGATGAAATCGTGGTGCTGGACAGCGCGAGTACCGATCTCACCCGTCAAATCGCCGAGCGGTACGGCGCGCAAGTCTTTTCGGCACCGGATTGGCCGGGATTCGGCAAACAGCGCCAGCGGGCGCAGGAACACGCCTTAGGGGATTATATCCTGATGCTCGACGCCGATGAGCGGGTCACTCCCGAGCTGCGCCGGTCCATTGAAGAGGTCTTGCGCCACCCGTCTCCGGATACGGTTTACAGCTGCGCCCGCTCGAACCTGTTCCTGGGACGCTATATGCGGCACAGCGGCTGGTATCCGGACAAGGTGGTGCGGCTGTATGCCCGGGAAGCCTACCGTTATAACGACAGTCCGGTACATGAATCCCTCGATAGCCGTCAGGCCAAGGTCGTTACCCTGCACGGGCATCTGCAGCATTTGACCTGCCGCGACCTGATAGCGTTCCAGCGCAAGCAGCTGCAGTACGCTGAAGCCTGGGCAGTGGAACGTCACCGTCAGCATAAAACCTGCGGTTTTCTTTCCATTATCGGTCATACCCTTGGGGCTTTTATCAAGACCTGGCTGCTGCGGGCCGGCTTTCTGGACGGAAAACAGGGTTGGTTGCTGGCGGTGGTGAACGCACAGTATACTTTCAACAAATATACCGCTTTATGGGCGCTGCGCCGTGCCGAGAGAGACGTATTATGACAACCAAGGCCATTTATCCCGGAACCTTCGATCCCTTCACCAACGGGCATTTGGATTTGGTGACCCGTGCCGCGAAAATGTTCGACGAAGTCATATTGGCCATCGCCTTCAGTCCCAGTAAAAAACCGCTGTTTACCCTGGAAGAAAGAGTAGCGCTGGCAAAAGACGTTACCCGGCATTTAACCAACGTTGAGGTGGTGGGTTTTAGCGATTTGATGGCCAATTTCGCCCGGCAGCAGCACGCCAATATCCTGGTGCGGGGGCTGCGGGCGATTTCGGATTTCGAATATGAAATGCAGCTGGCGAAAATGAACCAGCATTTAATGCCGGAGCTGGAAAGCGTTTTCCTGATGCCGGACCAGGAATGGTCGTATATTTCTTCATCTCTGGTCAAGGAAGTGGCGCTGCACGGCGGGGATGTGGATCATTTCTTACCCCCCGCCATCGCGAAAGAAGTGAAACTACGGCTTCATCCCTGATTTAATGCTGGCAATGAGGGCAAAAAAAACTGCTCCGCTGCCCGAGCCTGACGGTCTGGATAGGCGTACCGCATACCCGGCAGCTCTCGCCTTCACGGCCATAGACTTGCAGTTCCTGTGCAAAATAGCCGGGCTTACCGTCCGATTGCAGAAAATCACGCAGGGTGGTGCCGCCCTGTTCGATGGACCGCAGCAATACCGCCTTGATGGTACGCGTCAGCAGTTCCGCCTCGGCCAGAGTTAACGAACCGGCCTGCCGCACCGGCAGGATGCCCGATACAAACAGCGACTCGCTGGCATAAATATTCCCCACCCCCACCACCAGTTTGTTATCCATCAGCCAGGGTTTAACCTGCGTACGCTTATTGCGCGATTTGTTGAACAGCCATTGACCGTCGAACTCGTCGCTCAGGGGTTCCGGACCCAGTTGGGAAAGCACCCGGCTGGTTTTAAGGTCATCGCTCCATAACCACGCGCCGAAGCGCCTGGGGTCGGTATAGCGGATGATACAGCCGTTGCTCATGATGAGATCCACATGATCGTGCTTTTCCGGCGGCAGCGGCTGCTGCAGGACGCGCAGGCTGCCCGACATACCCATATGGATGATGATCCAGCCCGGATCCAGCTCCAACAGCAGATATTTCGCCCGCCGCCGGACGCTCACCACCAGGGCGTCGCGCAGAGCGATGATCTCGCTGGAAACCGGCCAGCGCAGACGCGCATTACGCACCTCCGCTCGGACTATCCTATGGCCGGCTACCCAGGGCTCAATGCCCCGGCGGCTGGTTTCAACCTCGGGCAACTCAGGCATGTTCGCCTCCGTGTAGCAGTTAACGCCAGCAAATAAAAAAACCCGCCGTGGCGGGTTTTTATGCAACTCACTAAAATTACTTGATTTTAGCTTCTTTGTAAATCACATGCTGGCGTACCACCGGATCGAATTTTTTCAATTCCAATTTTTCCGGTTTGGTGCGCTTGTTCTTCGTAGTGGTATAGTAGTGACCAGTACCAGCAGAAGAAACCAGCTTGATCTTCTCGCGAACACCTTTAGCCATGATTCATTTCCTTAATACTTTTCACCGCGGGCACGCAAATCGGTCAGAACCGTTTCGATGCCCTTCTTGTCGATTACACGCATACCTTTAGCAGATACACGCAGCGTAACAAAGCGTTTTTCGCTCTCAACCCAAAAACGGTGAGAGTGCAGGTTAGGCAGAAAACGGCGTTTGGTCGCATTCATTGCGTGGGAGCGGTTGTTGCCGCTCACCGGGCGCTTGCCAGTAACTTGGCAGACTCGGGACATGTCTATTCTCCAAAAATCAATCAGCTCGAGCTCAAAAAAAGGTGTCAGCCGCCTCGTCAGGCTTTAGAGCCCATCTCAGCACATTCACTGAGGAGAGACTTACAACAGGTTTGAACCTGCTGAGATAGGCTCTCAACGCTACACCCAAGATTCTCAAAGGTGGCGTAGTATACGCTTTGAAGCGCAAGTGCTCAAGTCCCGCGCAAGCAAAGATCCTGGTGGATCGCAAGAATAAAGCTCACAACCACCCTCTTTCGGCAAAAGAGACGCACCCTTCTGCCCCGATGACCAGGTGATCCAGCACCCTGATATCCAGAAAAAGACCTGCTTTCACCACCTGTTCGGTGACTTCGCGATCGGCGCGGCTGGGTTCGGCCTTACCCGAAGGGTGATTGTGCGCCAAAATAATCGCCGCCGCATTGACTTTAAGCGCCTCGCGAAGGATTTCGCGGGGATGCACCTCGACGCTGTTCACCGAGCCGTGAAATAATTCCATGTGTTTTATAAGATGGTGCTGATTATTTAAAAACAATACCACGAACACTTCCCGCTCCCGGTGCGCCAACATGATCTGCAGGTAATTCTGCGCAATATTCGGGCTGGTCATGGCGTCTTCGCGCATCAGGTGCGAACCGTAATACCGCTGCGCCATCTCCCTGATGGCCTGCAGCTGGGTATATTTTGACGGTCCCAGGCCTTTTGTGGCGCACAGGGTTTTACAATCGGCCGACATCAATTTATCCAAAGAGCCGAACCGGGCCATTAACTGCTCGGCAAGATGAATGACATGCGAACCCGGCAGACCGGTTCGCAAAAACAGGGCCAACAGCTCCGTATCCGACAATGCCGACGGGCCTAACAAGGTTAATTTTTCCCTGGGCGCCAGTCCATAGGGCCACTCCTTTTTGTTTCGCTTCGCCATATCCTTATCATCCCCCATTCGCCGCCTATCATGCCATCCGGCGCAAATTTGCTCGACGGTCAGATGACGAAATTACGGCAGGCATTGCAATTTGCGATGGATTGCCTCAAAGAGACAAATGATGGTTAACCGTAGGGTTATGATAAAATGTT
Organism: Sodalis ligni; assembly: GCF_016865525.2. Taxonomy (NCBI): domain Bacteria; kingdom Pseudomonadati; phylum Pseudomonadota; class Gammaproteobacteria; order Enterobacterales; family Bruguierivoracaceae; genus Sodalis; species Sodalis ligni. The sequence goes on from NZ_CP075169.1 coordinate 6,220,012, forward strand.
ACCTACTCAAGCTTTCAAGTGGACATTCGAGATGACGGAACTTGCCGGCAAACATATTGTACTTGGCATAAGCGGCGGCATCGCCGCCTACAAGAGCCCTGAACTGGTGCGCCGTTTACGTGACAGGGGCGCTGAGGTACGGGTTGTCATGACCCCCGCGGCAAAAGCGTTTATCACCCCGCTGACGCTCCAGGCGGTTTCCGGACATCCGGTAGCCGACGATTTGCTGGATCCCGCCGCCGAAGCCGCAATGGGGCATATCGAACTGGGCAAATGGGCCGATCTGGTCCTGCTGGCCCCTGCCAGCGCCGATGTGCTGGCCCGTATGGCGGCGGGCATGGCCAATGACCTGGTGACCACGATATGCCTCGCCACCGCCGCGCGCATTGCCGTGGCCCCGGCCATGAACCAGCAGATGTACCGGGCGAGCGCCACCCAGGCCAACCTGCAAACCCTGGCCGCGCGCGGCGTACTATTATGGGGTCCGGATGACGGCAGCCAGGCCTGCGGCGACATCGGCCCGGGCCGGATGCTCAATCCCCTAGAGCTGGTGGAGAGGGCGCGCCGTCATTTTACCGTCGACCGCAGCCTGGAACATCTCAACATCATGGTCACCGCCGGCCCCACCCGTGAGTCCCTTGATCCGGTGCGTTATATCAGCAATCAAAGCTCCGGCCGGATGGGATTCGCCATCGCCAAGGCGGCGGCGGACCGGGGTGCCCATGTCACGCTGGTGGCCGGCCCGGTAGATTTGCCCACCCCGGCCAACGTCTGGCGCGTCAACGTCACCAGCGCGCTGGAGATGCATGACGCGGTAATGAATGATATCGAACTGCAGCAGATTTTTATCGGCTGCGCCGCGGTGGCGGATTATCGCGCCATTCAAACCGCCAGCGAAAAAATAAAAACCCAGGGTGACGAAATCACCATAAAAATGATAAAAAACCCTGATATTGTGGCCGAGGTGGGGGCCATGACCAAAAATCGCCCGTATGTGGTCGGATTTGCCGCCGAAACACAGAATATGGAAGAATACGCCCGGCAAAAGCGCATAAAGAAAAATCTCGATTTGATTTGCGCCAATGACGTGTCCCGGCAAGACCAGGGATTTAACAGCGAGACCAACGCCTTGCATTTATTTTGGCAGGATGGGGATCGCCTTCTGCCGCTAAGCGATAAGACCTTGCTTGGTCAACAATTAATCGACGAGATTATCAGCCGTTATGAAGAAAAAAATCGACGTTAAGATCCTTGATCGCCGCATCGGCGAGCAATTTCCCCTGCCGGCCTACGCCACTGAAGGCTCCGCCGGCCTGGATTTGCGCGCCTGTCTCGATAGCGCCGTTGTCCTGGCGCCGGGAGAAACCACCCTGGTTCCCACCGGCCTGGCCGTTCATATTGCCGATCCGGCGCTGGCGGCGCTGATATTGCCCCGATCCGGGCTGGGACATAAGCACGGCATTGTACTGGGCAACCTGGTGGGACTCATCGATTCGGACTACCAGGGGCCGCTGATGGTCTCGGTGTGGAACCGCGGTCAGCAGGTCTTTACTATTGAACCGGGCGAACGCCTCGCGCAGATGGTCTTCGTACCCGTAGTGCAGGTGGATTTTAACGTGGTGGACGATTTTACCGCCAGCGAACGCGGCGAAGGCGGCTTCGGTCATTCCGGACGCCACTAGTCCTTAATGGAAGCGTTAACGTAGACGTTAACGGGCAAACCTTCCCCGGCATTGATAATTCATTTTTTTAACGCCGTAACACAGGGTGATGTTACGGCCGATGCCTGATGTTGATTCGATTTGATTTTATTACCCAGGGACCCGTTAGGTATGACAGAACAAAAAAACAAGAAGCGTAATCGACGCGAGGAAATTCTTCAGGCATTGGCGCAAATGCTTGAATCCAGCGACGGCAGTCAACGGATCACCACCGCTAAACTGGCCGCGGCGGTGGGGGTATCGGAAGCCGCGCTTTACCGCCACTTCCCCAGCAAAACCCGCATGTTCGACAGCCTGATAGAATTTATCGAAGACAGCTTGAGCAGCCGCATCAATCTCATTCTGCAGGATGAAAAGGAAACCTTTAATCGTCTTCGTCTGATTTTACTGCTGATCCTGGGCTTTGCCGAACGCAACCCCGGCCTGACGCGCATCATGACCGGCCATGCCCTGATGTTCGAACAGGACCGTCTGCAGGGCCGCATCAATCAGCTTTATGAACGCATAGAAGCACAGCTGCGCCAAGTGTTGCGGGAGCGCAAGCTGCGCGAAGGCCAAGGATTCGAAAGCGATGAAACCCTGCTGGCCAGCCAGCTGCTGGCCTATTGCGAAGGACTGCTGGCGCGTTTTGTCCGCACCGAATTCAAATATTTGCCGACCCGTGACTTTGAAGCGCGCTGGCCGCTGCTGCTGGCTCAGTTGAAGTAAATGCCGCCGCCCGGGGCGGCAATGCTTCAGACACCGTATTGCCGCTGGTAAGCATGCACCGCCGCCAGGTGATCGGCCATCTCGTTTTTTTCTTCCAGATAATCGATAAGATCGTCCAAGGTAATGATAGCCAGCACCCGGCAGTGATAATCCCGCTCCACTTCCTGGATCGCTGAAATATCCCCCCGGCCTTTTTCCCGGCGGTCGAGAGAAATCAACACCCCGGCAAGGGTGGCCTGATGGGCGGTGATGATTTCCATGGACTCGCGAATGGCGGTGCCGGCGGTGATAACATCATCCACCAGCATGACTTTCCCCTGCAAAGGACTGCCCACCAGGCTGCCCCCCTCCCCATGTTCCTTGGCTTCCTTGCGATTGAAACAGTAGGGCACATCCCGCTCATAGTGCTCCGCCAGGGCTACTACCGTGGTGGTGGCGATGGGGATGCCCTTATAGGCCGGCCCGAACACCACATCGAAATCAATACCGGAATCCATCAGCGCGGCGGCGTAGAATCGGCCCAGCAGCGCCAGATCGCGGCCGGTATTGAACAAACCGGCATTGAAAAAGTAAGGGCTCTTGCGCCCTGACTTCAGCGTAAATTCGCCAAATTTAAGCACCTGTTTATTTAATGCGAACTCTATAAATTCACGCTGGTAGTCTTTCATATACACTCCTTCCAACCCGCAGGCGGCGCATCGGCGCCGCCCGGCAACATTAAACCGACAGCGCCGCTTTCTGCGCCTGAATCAGGGTTTCGATGCCCCCGCGCGCCAGTTCAAGCAAGCCGAGCAGTTCCTGCTGGCTGAACGGCTCGCCTTCGGCGGTGCCCTGGACTTCTATCATCCGGCCGTCTTCCAGCATCACCACGTTCATATCGGTTTCCGCGGTGGAGTCTTCCACATATTCCAAATCGCATACCCCGTGGCCCGCCACTATACCTACCGATATAGCCGCCACAAAACCCTTGAAGGGGCTCACCTTGAGCTGGCCTTCCTTCACCATGCCGTTAAGGGCATCCACCAGCGCCACGCAGGCGCCGGTGATGGACGCGGTGCGGGTGCCGCCATCGGCCTGCAGCACATCGCAATCAAGGGTAATGGTATATTCGCCGAGCTTGGTCAAATCCACCGCCGCCCGCAGGGAACGGGCAATCAGACGCTGGATTTCCATAGTCCGGCCCCCCTGCTTGCCGCGAGAGGCTTCCCGTGCATTGCGGGTATGGGTTGCCCGGGGCAACATGCCGTACTCCGCGGTAATCCAGCCTTGTCCCTGCCCCTTGAGAAAACGCGGTACGCCTTCTTCCACCGTGGCAGTGCAAAGCACCCGGGTATCACCGAATTCTATCAGCACCGAACCCTCGGCATGTTTGGTGAAATGGCGGGTAATGGTGACGGGGCGCACTTGCTGTACTTCTCTGCTTGCTGGACGCATTGTGTCTCTCCGGACGGGTTAATCATGTATTGGCTGCGCATTATACGGTCTTCGTCGCCTTATGCCTATCATGCTCGTCCATGCGACGCTATAATCCCCCCATCTTTTTTAATGGACGGGTATGTTTATGATCCGCAGTATGACCGCTTTCGCCCGACGTGAGATCAAGGGTAACTGGGGCAATGCCACCTGGGAGCTACGCTCTGTCAATCAACGCTATCTGGAAACCTATATCCGGTTGCCGGAGCAATTTCGCGGGCTGGAGCCGGCCATTCGTGAACGCACCCGCAATCGCCTGACCCGCGGCAAGATTGAATGCAATTTGCGCTTTGAGGCCAATCCCCATATGCAAAGCGCGTTGATCTTAAACGAGGCATTGGCGAAACAGCTGGTGGAAGCCGCTCAATGGGTCAAGATGCAAAGCGACGAGGGTGAAATCGACCCGGTGGAAATCTTGCGCTGGCCCGGCGTGATGGCGGCGGAAGAGCAGGATCTGGACGCCATCAGCGCGGAACTGCTGGCGGCCCTGGACCAGACCCTGGATGATTTTATCCTGGTACGGGAAACCGAAGGCGCGGCAATGAAGCTGATGATCGAGCAGCGCCTGGCGAACGTCAGCGCCGAAGTCGCCAAGGTGCGCCAGCAAATGCCGGATATCCTGGTGTGGCAGCGGGAACGCCTGCTGGCCAAAATGGAAGACGCCAAGGTCCAGCTGGAGAACAACCGCCTTGAGCAGGAACTGGTGCTGCTGGCCCAGCGCATCGATGTCGCCGAGGAGCTGGATCGCTTGGAGGCCCACGTAAAAGAAACCTACAACATCCTCAATAAGAAAGAAGCCGTCGGCCGCCGCCTGGATTTCATGATGCAGGAGTTCAACCGGGAATCGAACACGCTGGGGTCGAAGTCCATCAATGCCAGCGTAACGACCTCGGCCATTGAGCTGAAGGTGCTGATTGAGCAGATGCGGGAGCAGATACAGAATATTGAATAACGACGCGCTAAGAATTAATAGGACGCAAATTTTCTAGGAGCAGTTCAAAATTTTGTGGCCTTTTATCTGCAAAATTTACAGGGAGGTACTATGTTCCGGATATCTGATTTAACAGACCTGCATGCACTTTCTGAATCCTCAGAGCTAGAATTCAAATTGGCTCAAGGTAAGGAAGGGCAAGGCAAGTTGCCAGATGACTTCTGGCCAACATCTAGCGCCATGGCAAACTGTCGTGGTGGATATGTTGTTTTGGGTATTCGTGAAAAAAAAGGCGAGTTCTCCGTAGCGGGTATTCCAGATATTAATATCGTCAGAAAACAGCTTTTCGACCTGGTAGGCAGTAGGAAAAGGTTAATGTTAACCTTCTTACTGAGCAGTCAGCCCAGATTGTCAGCCTGGAAGGCAAAGAGGTACTTATCGTTGAGATACCGATTGCCCGACGTGAGCAAAAGCCGGTCTATCTAAACAATCAGCCCATTTCAGAAACGTGGTTACGAATGCATGATGGGGATCATCGTTGTACGGAAGAGCAAGTACGCCGAATGATGTCCGAACAGGTAGAAGAAAGCCGGGATAACCGCGTTTTGAGAATTTCGATATGAACGATATAAGCTTGGAAAGCTTGTTAGCATATCGAAATCTCCTTTCAGCATCGAATCCCGTTCACCCCGCCTTAGAGCTGGATAATTTTGCCTTCCTGCGCAGTATCGGAGGTTATAGAAAAGATCGTCAAACAAACGTTGAAGGTATGACGCTCGCGGGAATTCTTATGTTCGGAACATGGGAGGCTATACAAGACGCCGCTCCAAATTACTTCGTCGACTACCAAGAACGCCCCGCGGCACGAACGGAAAGAAGATGGGTCGATAGATTATGTCCAGATGGAACATGGTCAGGTAATGTATTTGATTTCTACAGGCGTACGTACCGAAAACTTATTGCGGATCTAAAAATTCCGTTTGAGCTCAAGGAAGGCATCCGGCAAGACGATACCCAAATACACACAGCTTTACGCGAGGCGCTCGTTAATACTTTAGTTCACGCAGATTATACAGGGCGTGTTTCGATCATGGTCGTGAAAAGGCCTGATCTGTTCGGATTCCGCAACCCCGGATTGATGCGAATTCCACCAGAACAAGCGATCAAGGGTTATGAAAGTGATTGCCGTAATCGCCTTATGCATCAAATGTTTTTAATTATTGGCGCTGGTGAGCGCTCTGGCTCGGGGATCCCCAAAATATTCAGCGGTTGGAAATGGGCCAACTGGCGAATACCGCGACTATATGAAAAAGCAGAGCCTGAACAAACGCTTTTAGAATTATCAATCGGTAATCTTGTATCGGAAGAGATCGCTAATCTTCTACATGCCAAATTTGGTGATAAGGTTGATCATCTCAATGAGCTTGACCGCAATATCGTTATTACCGCCGCAGTTGAAAAATGGATCAATCATGAACGGGCATGTCAGCTCACGAGTTTGCATTCTCGTGAAGTAACACTTGCTCTCCCTCGACTTGTTATTAGCGGCTTCCTTATTCCTCATGGTGAAAAAAGAAATAAATCATACACATTACCAGGACAACAACTCGTCTCCCCAGAAGAAGTCTTTGGCGTAAATCCGTTATCAATAGAAATCTCAACCTCCGTTGAAGGCCTTATCATCACGGATAGCGATGATTTGATCACGGATAACGATGAATTGATCACGGATAGCGGGCAAGAACGAGACGCCTTGGGCCGTTTCATAACTGCAAAACTACCTTACCCATATGTAGATGATCTTGATGGACTTTCTCCTGCATTAAGAAAACGGCTGGAAGATCTGTCCGCATTAGCAAGGGAGAAAAAAAGGCTCTCAAATCAAGTGATGGATGAAATGATACTTGCACTTTGCTCTGGTCATTACATGCCCCTGAGTGTTATTTCAAAACTGATGGCGAGAACACCACAAAATTTGCGGGAAAAACAGCTTGTGCCTTTAGTAAGGACGGGAAAAATCTGTTTAGCCTTCCCTCACGAGAGAAGACATAAACGCCAAGGTTACATAGCCTTCGATCAAACAAGCTAATAAGAATTATATTGCTCTGAGATTCATCTAACTTTCCGTAGTTACCGAGGGTATTCACCTATAGATAAATCTCTCGATAATTAAGCCGTGTTGCAAAGAGCCCTAACGTATTCATTCAATAATACGATAAATTTTTTAAATGATTTCCCACCGTTTTACCAAATGTCCCAATGACCTGTTTTCAGGGCATTTTTGTTGCCACTCACTGACTCTTATTTTTCCCTAAATATATTATGGTCCACTGCTACTGCGCTGCGTAATTAAGAGCGATTAGACGCCTTTTCTTATCGGTATGGTAGTTAAGGATCATTTCGGCGAGATCGTCTTCTACCGTATAGAAATACGACGCGGGTATATCGAGCACCGCCGCCAGCCGGCATGCAAGGTCAAAATCCGGGGTATGAACACCTCGCTCATACTGATTCATCCGCGCGCTGGCCGTGGCTTCATCGATACCGGCAAGAACGCCAAGCCGTTGCTGTGACAACTTCGCTCTTAGTCTGGCTTCCTTTAAACGAAATGGCAGCATGATAATCCCGGTGCAGTGGATAGCTCTGCCGTGATTTTCATGCCTGCTGGTTGAAATTGTACTAAGTATTACTTAGTATAAGTTGTGAGGAAAGATTTCTGACCGCTCCCAGCCATGAGGAACTATGACAAAGAAAATGGATATGCATACGGCTGACATTATTGCCATGCTACACAAAAACAAAACGACCCTGGCCGCTGTATCCCGCAAGGCTGGATTAAGCTCTTCAACCCTTGCAAACGTGCTTACCCGCTCATGGCCGAAAGGCGAATTTCTGGTTGCGGAAGCATTAGGCATTCATCCATCAGAGATTTGGCCGAGCCGGTACTTTGATAAAGAAGGAAACTTGATTGAACGTCAGAAGCTAATGAGGAAAATGGCGAAGCGCTCATAAGCGAGACTTCCCTTTAGCGGGTTGAAACGTATAACAAACCATGAACTATTAGACACTGCATGATACCGTGGCGTGGTATTTGCCTGGAGAACTGGCATCCCGATTGCGGCGTTCAACCAATATTCCCCGCAGTGGGATAGAGCCAATTGCTTTAGGAAACGGCTTTTTATCCTGATGCGCAAGAATTCGATGACGGAAGAATGGCCTACCGGCCAGCGCAGCATCACCAGAATGCCTTAAAAAAAGCCGAACTGGATGCACTGCTCAAGGCAAATCAATAAGGGGGATCACCTATGGCTATGCGTTCCCCTTTATGCGGCAAAACCGCCACACTCGCAGCAGCTTTTACATTTCCGAGAAGACCAAGGAAGCCTATTACCAATGCCATAATATTGACTGCTCCTGCACGTTCAAGATGATCGAGAGTCTGGCAAGCATCATTCGCCGCCCGGAAGACAAAAAAGATGGTGGCGCGCCGGTGAACACCGTACCCTTGCCACGCAACTTAAATCGCTACGACGACGGGTTTAAGTTACCGGATCGTCATCGCTGGTGAGACATGCGTAAAACTTTGACCATACCTCCCCGCCAGGCTAAACCGGCGGGGATTTTTTTGGCCGCGTTTTACTGCACGAATGCCGCATCAAACTGCATGAATTCGCATGATTAAACGTCGGCATAAACTGCCCTTGGAGGCCAGTGCTAGCGGGCTTCATTGCAGTCCATGCACCTGCATGAAAAGCAATAGATCAAGCGGGCAGGCGTGGCGGGGCTATGATCGCGCTCAGAAACAAACTGTGATTCAAGAAAATCAAGCTAATTGCCGGAGATTATCCAATTCTAGACACTACGTACTCTGCTTACATGGCAGATCGGCTGCTGTCGGTGAATATGAACCCCATGTCAAACTCTTCGAAAAGGAGGTAAGCAGCATGGGCCAAAATTGACAAGTTACATAAATAAATTCATATGTGAGACTTTAGCATCAGACTAGCACTGTTTATGCGTACTGTAGTTATAGCCTTGCGCAATAAGATTAAACGATTGGTAGTGGCACCATTTTGAGATCATTCAATATTGGCATTACTAATGATTTTCTTTCAGATACTATAAATGTAAATTTTGATACGGCCCACAGTTGTTGAAAATATGATATTTTATAATAATAATCCTAAGTAAGTTGATTAAGAAAACAACAGTAATTATGCTTTAATGGTGCTTTACTTAAGAACTTTTACTGGTTATAAATACAGTCAAAGTTTAAAAACTTCATTTTACGGTTTTGTTGAGAAGATGGATGCAGGTATGAAAACACAAAAGCTGATTTTAATAACTTATTGATTTACATAAATTTTTGGAGTGGAAATTTTGCTTGATGATAGAAGCGCGGCTCAGCTGTTTACAAGCCAGGCTATTAATAAAATAGTCAGTGGAGATTTTTCTTTTCTTCATCAACTTGTGCATGAGTATGTTGTACCGAAATTTTGCCGGTAAAAGTTTCAGATGTTTTGAAATGACTTTTGAAAAATCCATAAGAGAATATAAGGGTGAATATTATTATAAAAACCTAATCGCTAAAAAAATATTCCTTAAAAATCATATCGATAGCAATGCCACTGTGGTTAGTGAATTGAGGGTGGGAAATAACAAAGCTGACTTAGTCATTGTTAATGGTCATTCAGTTTGCTACGAAATAAAAACTGAACGTGATACCTTGAAAAGATTACCTGATCAAATTAAAACTTTTGATAAGATATTTGATCGTGTTTATGTAGTCTGTTCACAGAATCATATTAAAAATGTCCTGAAAATAACTCCTGAAAATGTTGGTGTCTTTGAGTTAAGCCAAAAAGGAGCGTTGAAAGAAATAAAGAAAGCGTCAAATAACCTTGGTATAGATCGGAGTTTGATGATAAGTTCCTTGAGAAAAAATGAATATGTATATATTGCTGAAAAAATATCAGGGCATGTTTTAGTCTCATCTAACATGGATACTTTTTCTGAGTGCCTTGCAATTTTTGAAAATAGTCCTTCATGCGACTTAAAAAGCTCTATCGTGAAGCCTTAAAAAATACAGAAATGCTGACTTTGATTTTTGAAAGCACTGCCAAATTCACTGATAAACTCTGCAATTAGTTTTAAAATGTCTAAAAGCAATAAAGAAATGCTTAGGAAAAATTGGCTGAATATATTTATTAGGAGATGAAATGTACTTTCCTTTTTGAGAGGCAAACAGTTCGAACTGATAGCTTTAAGAGAGTTAGCGCCAAGGCTGCCTAATAATATTTATAAACCGATAATTGAACCTGTAAGGAAAAATTTACTGCCTTTATTGAAAACAATAAAAATAATAAACGAATACAATATAGAACCTATAGTCATCATAAACCCTAATATAGGTGATTATACTAAAGAACATATTAACTTGAATGATTTATTGTTAACACATAGTAAAGAATTAAGATTTATACCTTGCGTAAAATTTACGATGACAAAGATAATTATCAAAATATCTTTGATTCATTAAAAATACAACCTGCAGTTTTATTTCAGAGTTAGTAGATAGCACTAACATCGCACTACTGTCAGGAGCTTCATATTCAATAGTTCCTAAAACCACTATTGATGGAATATTAAGCAAGTTAAGAAACAATGTAGTTCTTCTTGATGATCCATTCCAAAGAAAAGTAGGAATGCCGATTATAAAGATAAATCTGCCTTTTCAGATATTCATTCCAACTTTTATATTAGACCTAACGTAATTGGGTTCAGTGATTATACTATTGTTGGTTCTGATTATTCTGAGGCCGGTGGGCCTGCTTACGTAGTTACCATACATCTTTCATATATCGAAGATGAATACAAACAGCTGCTTATACGCCATTTTTCTTCGGAAGAAAGCAATAGTCCAGCAAATCCTGGGGTAAATTCAAAGAGGCTCTTTCGAAGACTTTCGATTATATTAGATCAAACCCCGACGTATTTGATGAAACTCTCGGACTGGATGAATTACTGTATCTCTATGAGAAAGGCCATTTTCCGGGTTTAGGACAAGTAAAAAATCTCAGTTGAACATCATATTGAAACGTTATGTAACTTTTGAATGCCTAATTTCACGAGGAAGCAAAATGAGCTTATGCTGTGCATCGTGTTTCCATGATGCGTTTATTCGAGATAATATTGCTAAAACCACGGAAATGGTCGCTGTAGTCATTGTGGTAATGAAGATGAATTTACAGTTGAGACAGAGAAGTTATCACAGTTTTCGAACCATTTTAGGGTTAGTTGAAGAAACTGATGAGGGTAATAGTTTAGCTAATATTCTACAAAGCTTATTTTTATGTTTAGTGATCGAGTTGGAGATAAAAATCGGCTTGTTGCTCATATCTTGGGTGAAGAATATCATAGCAAAAATATAAATTAACTCATAACTATCAACAGCATTTAGATGGATGGGAAGATTTTAAAGAAGAAATAAAGCATAAAATAGATTTTTCCCGGAAAATTCAATATTTTCCTCTTTTTTGATATGAAGGAAATAGTTTTGATGCCGATTTTTTGATATAATTGAGCAATTAAAGGTTGATTATCGCGAAGGCGATAAATTTTATCGCGCACGTATAAATGAGACAACGCTTACAAAAGATCAAATGGGAATGCCTCCTAAAAACTCGGCATCAGCAGGAAGGGCAAATCCGATAGGAATTTCATATCTATATCTAGCTAATAATAAAGAGACATGTGTTGCAGAGGTTAGGCCTAACAATACAAGCAAAATATATATATCTGAATTCGACTTAGTTAAAGATGTTTCCTTAATTGACCTTACAAAGCCAAGAAAAAAGGTCTCTATATGTAAGTTTGAAGAAGGACACTACAACAATGTTATCAGTATAATAAATTTAATCGAAACTTTGTCTAGAGAACTAGCTAAACCCGTACGCCCCGAAAGCTCAAACATAGATTACATTCCAACTCAGTTTTTATGTGAATTCTTAAAAGGTTTTAGTAAATGCGATGGGATTATATTTGAAAGTTCATTTGGCTGCGGTTCAAATTTTGTATTTTATTCGGATGATGGTTTTGCTATAAATGAACCTAAACCTCATAGAATTACTCGAATCACGCATCTGTATGAAGAGAGTTGAATCTGGGTCAAACGTGATGCCTTTTGATTTGTCTCGATCAATACCTAACGTAATGCATTAAGAATAATTATGATATGAGATCGATCATCTGTGATTGATTCCTTTCTCTGATAGCCATTTCAAACTGTACCAAATGATGTACAAAACTCGTTTATTTTATCATAAAACATTTAAAACTATATAGATAACATATATTTTATAAATAGATACAGAATATCGAGTGATGTTCACTCTTAATACTCGCGACAAAAATGCCCTGTTTACAGGGCATTTTGTCGCCCTCTTCCGCTACGTTTTATCCCGTCCACAAGAATCCATCCCCAAGCGATTGGCATTAACGCTATTGCGGCCGATTAGACGACTTTTCTTATCGGCTTGGTAGTTAAGGATCATTTCGGCGAGATCGTCTTTAACCGTATAAAAATAAGAGGCGGGAATATCAAGCACCGCCGGCAGCCGGCAGGCAAGGTCAAAATCAGGGGTATGAACACCGTAAGCGTAAAGCCAGCGCCGTCTGTTATATGGGCCCCAGGATGGGTAGGTTAGAGCTCCGTCTCATTTAGAAAGAGCTCTATTCATGGATAATCTCGCGAACTGGCGTAACGATCCCCGTAACGTCTATTCCAATGAATTTAAACTGCGCATGGTTGAATTGGCATCCCAGCCTGGTGCCAATGTTTCCCAAATCGCCCGCGAGAATAGCGTTGGCAGTAACCTTATCTTTAAATGGTTACGACTTTGGCAGCAGGAAGGTCGTATATCCCGGCGCCTGCCGGCCACGGTGACGTCGCCATCAAAACCGGCGTTATTGCCGGTTGAAGTGATACCCGAGTTGCCGACATCGGACACCGCTGTTGATAAAACCCGGCATTCCCGAGCAACATTACCCGCAGCAGTCAGCGCTCCATCCTGTTGTATCGAGTTCCGGTCCGGCAAAATGACGCTGGAAAATCTCTCCCGGAACTGTTGACGGTTGTGCTTCGGGAACTGACCGGGAGTGCCGAGGATGATCCCACTCCCTCTGGAACCCAAATCTGGCTGGTTGCCGGCGTGACCGACATGCGAAAGTCCTTTAATGGTCTCGGTGAACAGATACAGCAGGCTCTCAATGAGAACCCTTTTTGCGGCCACCTGTTCATCTTCCGTGGCCGCCGTGGCGACATGGTGAAAATCCTTTGGGCGGATGCGGACGGTCTGTGTCTGTTCATTAAACGTCTGGAGCAGGGTCAGTTCGTCTGGCCGACGGTTCGCGACGGCAAAATCACGCTCACCCGGTCTCAACTGGCTATGCTACTGGACAAGCTGGACTGGCGCCAGCCTAAAACGACACGCCTTAACTCACTGACAATGTTGTAAAAAAATCACTGCTGCATTATAAAGGGGGGCATGAGTCAGGACTATCTCGCCCGTATCGCTGAACTGGAACGGCAGCTTCACCAAAAAGACCAGCAACTCAGTCTCGTTGAGGAGACTGAGGCCTTCCTGCGCCAGGCGCTGACGCGGGCGGAGGAAAAGGTAGAAGAGGAAGAACGTAAAAACGAACGCCTGCGCGCGCAGTTGGATAAGTTGCGTCGGATGCTGTTCGGTGCCTCCTCGGAAAAGCTGCTGCGTGAGGTTGACAACGCACAAACGGCACTCGAGCAGAGTGAACAGGACAGCGACCGGCGCACCGGCCGGGTGGATGACCCGCAGGTTCCCCGCCAGTTGCGTCACTCCCGGCACCGTCGCCCGCTTCCTGAATCTCTTCCCCGTGAGATAAACCGTCTGGAGCCCACAGAAATCTGTTGCCCGGAATGTGGCGGTCGGCTGGACCCCCCCCTGTCAGGATAGATGGCATCCCCTACTGAAAATCTAATTGGGGGTAGTGGAGCCTGACATGAAACGTTATTCACCTGAACGTAAAGCTGCTGTTTTGGACAAATTATTACCTCCTCACAACATGACTGTTAGCGCACTTGCACAGCAAGAAGGAATATCGGAAGCTACCCTTTACAACTGGCGTATTCAGGCCAAATTGGAGGGAAAGCCCGTGCCCGGAGCGAATAAAACTACCGAACAATGGTCGACCGAAGCCCGTTTTGCCGTGATCGTGGAAACTGCCACACTCAGTCAAGCCGAGTTAGGCGAATATTGCCGTCGTAAAGGGCTTTATCCAGAACAAATAGCCCAGTGGAAACAAGACTTCCTTCAAACGCCACAACCCGATACCCGGCAGTCGCAAAAACAGGCCCAAAAAGAAATCAAAGGGCTGAAGCGAGAACTGGCCCGAAAGGAAAAAGCCCTGGCGGAGGCGGCCGCGTTGCTGGTGTTGCGAAAAAAGCTCAATGGTTATTACGGGATAGCAGACGAGGACGACTGACGCCAGCGAACGAGCGAGTGCAATTTATCCGGTGGATAGGCGAGGCGACGAGCGCCGGTGCGCGCTTGCTCCCCGCCTGCCGAGAAGTGGGCATCAGCCTGCGCACCTGGCGGCGCTGGAACGGGCAGGCCGAAGACCGCCGGCCTTCGGCGGTGCGCCCACGACCGGCCAATAAGCTGACACTCGCCGAAGAACATCAAATACTGGCCGTGTGTCACGAGCCGGAGTATGCCAGTTTGCCGCCAGCGCAAATCGTGCCACGTCTGGCGGACACAGGGGTCTATCTAGCCAGCGAATCGACGTTTTACCGGATCCTGCGGCGCCACGGTCAGGTGCATCATCGAGGGCGTAGCCGGGCACCGCTGAAGGTCAATAAACCGACCAGCTATCAGGCGCTTGCGCCCCGCCACGTGTGGACATGGGACATCACCTGGCTCGCGTCACGAGTCCGTGGCCGGTATTTTATCTGTATCTGATAGAAGATATCTTTAGCCGGAAAATCGTCGGTTACGAGGTTCACGAAGAAGAAAATGGTGACCAGGCCGCCGCCCTGCTGCAGCGTACCGTGCTGCGTGAACAGTGCTACCGGCAACCTTTGGTGCTGCACGCCGATAATGGGGCGCCGATGAAATCCCAAACGCTGAAAGCAAAGCTGGAAGAACTGCAGATCACCGGTTCGCACAGCCGGCCGCGGGTCAGCAACGACAATCCGTATGTAGAATCGCTGTTCAGAACGCTGAAATATGTTCCAGCGTGGCCGTCATCGGGCTTCCTGGACCTAAATGAGGCAAGACAGTGGGTTGAGTGTTTTAGCCGATGGTACAACGAAGAGCACCGGCATAGCGCTATCGGTTATGTGACGCCGGAACAACGCCATCAGGGGCATGACATTGCCCTGTTGGCAAACCGAAAAGCCTTGTATGAATCAGCCCAAAGGGCCAACCCGGAACGATGGTCAAAACACTGTCGCCAATGGCAACGTGTCGAAGTGGTGATGTTGAATCCGGATAAGCCGGAAACAGCGCTGGAAAATGCAGCATAAAAAATGACTAAGGGTGCCAACATCCTTGACAGCCGCCGGGACTACCTGGGTGAAACGAGCGCGGAGCAGCTTGAGCTGATACGCAGCGCCCTGAAAGTTATCCGTACCGTCCGGGTGAAAAAAGCCTGTGTGAAGTGCGACTGTATCGTTGAAGCTCCAGCGCCAACGCGCCCCATCGATCGGGGCATCGCCGGTGCCGGTCTGCTGGCCCGCGTGCTGACCTCGAAGTATGCCGAGCATGTGCCGCTGTATCGCCAGACGGAAATCCTGGCGCGTCACGGTGTGGACCTGAGCCGGGCGCTGCTCGCGAACTGGGTGGATGCGTGCTGCCGTCTGATGGCGCCGCTGGAAGAAGCCCTTTACCACTACGTCATGGCCACCGGCAAACTTCATACCGATGACACGCCGGTGCCGGTACTGGCGCCAGGCAAGAAAAAGACCAAAACCGGTCGTCTATGGACCTACGTCCGGGATGATCGTAATGCCGGTTCATCAGATCCGCCGGCGGTCTGGTTCGCCTACTCGCCGGACCGGCAGGAAAACATCCCAAGCATCATCTTCGTGACTTCTATGGCGTGCTGCAGGCGGATGCGTATACCGGCTATGACCCGTTGTTCAGCGATGAACGCGAAGGCGGCCCACTCAAGGAAGCGGCCTGCTGGGCTCATGCCCGGAGAAAATCCACGACGTGTATATCCGAACGAAAAGTGCGGGCACGGCGGAGGAAGCGCTGGTGCGTATCCGTGAACTGTATATCATCGAAGCCGAAATCCGGGGACTTGCGGCAGAGGAGCGACTGAAGGCACGGCAGGCGCGCAGCAAGCCGTTGCTGGTCTCACTGCATGACTGGATACAAGAAAAGATGCTGACGCTGTCGAAAAAATCGCGGCTGGGCGAGGCCTTCGGTTACGCGTTGAATCAATGGGATGCCTTGTGTTATTACTGCGAAGACGGTCTGGTGGAAATAGACAACAATGCGGCAGAGCGCACCCTGAGAGCCGTCACCCTGGGCAGAAAGAACTACCTCTTCTTCGGTTCAGATCATGGTGGCGACAGGGGTGCGATGCTGTATAGCCTGATCGGCACGTGCAAACTCAACGGCATCGATCCTGAAGCGTATCTGCGTCATGTCCTCAGCGTTCTGGCAGACTGGCCGATAAACCGGGTGGCAGAACTCCTACCCTGGAATGTGGATCTTACTGCGGAATAACAGTCAATACGGCGCTGGATATACGCTTACTGAACACCGCGTTCATACTGATTCATCCGCGCACTGGCCGTGGCTTCATCGATACCGGGAAGAACGCCAAGCCGTTGCTGCGACAACTTCGCTTTCAGTCTGGCTTCCTTTAAACGAAATGGCAGCAGATAAGCCCGGCGCAGTGGATAGCTCTGCTGTGTTTTTCATCCCGATGAATGAAAAGAGAACAAACGATGTGTACACTTAATATGTACAACTTAGGAGAAACGATATGCTGACCTATACCTCGACTCAAGCCAGAGCTAATATCTCCGTAGTGCTGGATGTCGCTGTCAACGGCGAACCGGTTGAAATCACTCGTCGGGATGGCAGCGTTGCCGTGGTGATCAGCAAAGCGGAATTCGAGGCTTATAAGAATGCCTAACGGGATGCTGAGTTTGATATCATCATGCAACGGCACGGCCACACAATAGCGGCACTGACCGATCGATGAACTGGGTAGCTAACAAGATTGTGATCTTAGCTTAAACCAATCCCTGCAACGCAGATTCATGTTAAATGATTTAATTGAAAAACAAAAGAACCACCCAAGGCCGCTGCGTACTTATTCAGCGTTGAGAAATTCGGCGATACCAAACCATTTTCAATTCGGCTGATATTCTGCTTTTTTATCCCGGTCTTTAAGGCGATATATTGCTGTGTAAGGTGCATAGCTTTGCGGGCTGTCTTGAGCTGAGCGGCGAGCGCTTTTCTGACTTGGATGTCGTTATAAGCTTCCTGTACATCCGGGTTTTTCAAGGCAATGGCTTTAACTTCAGCAAATGGGACGAGATCGAAGTCTTCATTTGTCATTTTTAAGCATCCTCTTCAACATATTCATGCGTTCTTTTGCCAGTTCCAATCCCGCTTTTGGTGTTTTTTGACTCTTCTTGTGTAGGATATGCACGACATAAATTTGCCGGTCAGCCTCAAAAAAAAAAGCCCCTGGCGATACCCTCTTGCGCGTTCGCACGCAGTTCTTTCAAGCCGTTGCCTATATCTCTAACTTTTGGTTCTTTTAAAGAGACTCCTGCTTCACCTAATTCTTCCATCAAATCAAGCATCGCCGCATACAGGCCGGCAGGCAGCTTGACTAACTCTTTTTGCGCCGCCCGGATAAGGCTAATGGTGAACATGAGTACATCCTTGTAATCAATTATGATTACTTTAGCATTCTCCTCTAAAGTAATCAAATATGAATTTTAAGTTATAATTCACTGATAATAAAGTAATTATTAACAGTTGTAGTTGCTTGTAATTTTGTAATAAAGAGTGGTTTCACGTATAGGGGATGGTTAGTGTTTCTCCGTTTTCAACGTTCCTCAAAACCTCCCAAGATATTTAACATCCATTTGTACGTAGTGCCGACTAATTTGATAAGGAATCAATTTACCGAATTTACGACGATTTGGCCTATCCTAGGCAAATCAAAGTGCGAGAGCGCGACTACAATGCCGAGAATATCCGGGATATCCGGCTATTAAAACAATGATTATCCCACTCGGAGACCTAATCAAGGAGCTCGAACAGAATCCATCCTTGAGCTCCTCGGTATTTTACCGACTGCAAAGCATCAACATTGAAAATGATTAATACGCATATGCTCGGCCAGCAAGGCCCTGGCTTAATGCAGCACCTTGCTTTCAGGAATATCATCAATCCTGCTATTCACAATCAATTCCATGGCTTCGATGCCCCATTCCGTCAGCTGTGGCGGTTCGGTAAGAAAATCAGGGTCAACCAAATCACGTAAAAATTCACAGGCGTATTCCGGGCCATGTTCCAAACCATATTCAATTATATGATCGGCTTCTACTTGCCAAGCGATCTTGATTTCAAGCGCATCCAGCGCCAATGGCTGGCCCACCCCCTTTGGATAAGCAGAAATTTTGGTAAGCCAGTGCGGCAACGCGACGATACAGGGCAATACGAAGTTCGGTGGTGAGAATGGCGGTATTCATAATACAATCTCCATGGAGTAACATTAAGATTGCGCTGGCGCGCGTTCGCCATGGAGCTCATCGGGCTGCAAATCCCGGCTGCCGACTCTTCGGCAGCAAGAGAATCATATTAAATTACGAATATTTATTGTTCATGAATCATGAACGAATTAATACCATGAACAAGTCAGGTGCGCAAAGCGCTGGTGGAGCAGACCACAGACCCTGCGGACCAACGTCAGAAACTGCTGTCGATGACGCCCGCCGGACGGGCTTTGTGGCAGGTCCTGCCCAACCCCATCGACCTTATCCTGAAAACCGCCTTCGAGGGTATCCCCGAGGACGACCTTGCCACCGTCGTGCGTGTGCTGAGCACCGGCACCGAAAGGCTGAATAACCTACTGCAGAAAGGAAAAAAATCATGATGACTATTCTTGTCACCGGCGGTACCGGTCTGGTGGGCAGCCGTCTTTTGCCCCGGCTTGTGGCAGCGGGCATCAACTGCCGCGCGCTGGTCCGCGCCGGTAAGACCGTTCCCCCAGGCGTGACGGCGGTCCAGGGCGATATCCTCGATCCGGCCTTGCTGGCCGCGGCGGTGAAAGGGGTCGACGCCGTCGTACATCTTGCCGCCGTCCTGCGCCTCCCCGAGCCTGAAAAAATCTGGGCCGTCAATCTTGAGGGCGCGCGCAATCTGATTGCGGTAGTCAACAACCATGACCTTCACTCTGTCATACTCCCTCTATAGCCGCGATGCAGCTCAGTTGCTTGGGTTGTCAATCCACAATGCACCGATCGAGCGTGAGTTGACGATATAAGTATTGGCAGAGCATTGCCATACTTCCTGGTAGGCCGCAGTCATTCTCATACCCATAGTTTCCACTCCACCATCAAGATGCATTGCCGATTTTTTGAAAGAAAACGGTAAGGTATAAAAAACTTCAAGCACATGGATCTTGTCATAGCAAACCTACAGTGTTATCTTAGTAACAAGGTAACTATGTAAGGCCCGCTCAACTGTATATATCATTCTTTTCCTGCATGCAGCCGTAGTGCTGAATAAGCGGTAAAACCCATAGAGAGGATCGATAAATGACTGTTAACCAAGAAAACGTTTCAAAACCTTATACTGTAGAACGAGTGCAATCCGGTTTTCGTATTGAAAAACGTCTTCTAAAAGTACTTAAGGGTCTGGCCGAATATCACGATATAAGCTTGGGAAATCTTGTCGAAGGTATCGTACTACACGCCTTTGAAGGTAAGTGCGCATTCGGCGACCAAAGCCTTGCTCGTATTGGTGAACTTAAGAAAATCTATGGCCTTGATTTGACTGCTGATGTATCCCACCAATTGGTGGAAATTGAAAAATAATATGGCTGAAACGTTAAGTTATTATGCCATTTTTATATTGAGGACCAAGGACGATACATAAGTATCGTCTAGTTTCATATTAAAAGAATATGGAAAATGCCCAGTAAAAAAAGACGTCAGAATAAAAACCTTATTTCGTCTAAATTAAAAAAGGTTACTTCAAGGCCCAGGCTAATATTTGTTTTATATTCGAAATTTTGTATTTTTTTATACAAAAAGAAACTGCGTCGCAAAGCACGTATCGAACTGCTCAGAATGAATGATCGACAATTGCGTGACATTGGTTTAACTCGGGATGATCTACCCCGATAGCAACCCCGATTACCATCCCGCAATTTGTCTCCGCCATAGAATCTACCAAGCAACGGACGCTCGTCGCGTCGCAACCAAGGCGTGTTGCGGCAACTCGATTTTTTGCCGGGAAGATACGTGGCGGGGGTGAGGCCAATGCCATGAGCCACGCCGATTTGGCAATGGTTGGACCCGGACTTGTAAAAACCGGCAATACCGTGCTCACATTGACTTTTCACGGATTTAAGCTATTCCTTAAGAGGTGAGTAAAATAATTTTAACCCCCCCCGCAAATTTTCTATAAAAAATAAGGTCAGGCAATGAAATACATTATCTCCATACTGGCTGTAACCGTTCTGTTTTCTGCCTCTACTTTTGCGGCAAAGCAGATTACCCGTGAAGAGTCCGCTAATTACACCAAAATAGGCGATGTGTCTCTTACGCAGACGGGCACCCCTTCCATCGGTCATAAAAAACTGGCAAAAGAAGCAAATAAAAAATGTTGGGCATCGGGCAACGTAAAAGCACGTGATTGCTTCTATCTTATTGTCGATAGATCAGGTCACGAGTCGGATCATAAAACCGTTAATGCCGAAGTCTTCAAAAAATAAAGTATTAAAGCCTCGTATTTAATATTTTAAATCGTAAGCATGTGTATCTGATTAAACCTGATCTTAACGTTATATGTTTTTACAGGTGTCTGTCTGGTTAAATCTGGCTTAAATTTTCTAGGCCAGATGCGCCTGCAGTTTAGTAATGTTTCATCTACGACCGGGCACGGCACAATTTTATTTAGCAGATGCTTCCGTTCATTCACTTTCAGTGCCTTCGACCGTCAGTAAATTTGCCCAATCGTACTGCTGCTATCAAAACAATCGACTACCGGTGCTTGCCGGTTCCAAACGACCCACGCCTTGATAAAAATTCCTCTTGTACATGATGCAAGCTAATGTATTAAATATGAAACGCTACGGTGCCTTTACCGCAACCGCCGCTCCGCTCAATGTTGAAGCGTTTTACAAACGACGATCCCGCATTGATACCAAGACAGCGCTTTTCGGAGAAAAAGATGGCTTTAGCTTATCCAATCTACCTATGTGATAACCGACCCGCCAACCTGCGCGCACTTATCTCCATTGTAACGGGAGAGCCATTCTGAAGGCGGAAATCTCCGTTGCGGAAGCACGTCGCGTCGCGCTTACGGCCCAGGGCTTCAACGGGCTGCATCGCCTGGAGGCTGTCGGCGCGGCTCAGCTGCGCAAGGGCGTTGAAAAGCTCGGTCTACTTCAGATCGACAGCGTGAATATTCTAGTGCGCGCGCACTATATGCCGCTCTACTCACGCCTGGGCTCTTACGAACCGGCGCTCCTCGACGCGCTGTCGGCAGCCAAACCCAAGCGCTTCTTCGAATATTGGGGACATGAGGCGTCCATGCTGCCCATTGACTGTCAACCACTGCTGCGCTGGCGTATGAACCGCGCGCTTCGCGGCCAGGGCGTGTGGCGGCAACTCGAGCCCTTTGCCGGGGAGAAGCGGGGCGAGGCCGATGCCCTGCTTGCCCGTATTGAGGCAGAGGGTCCGCTGGCCGCATCCGATATAGCGGGCAGCCGAGCCGCAAAGGGCATGTGGGTATGGAGCGCCGCCAAGCATGCGCTGGAATGGCTGTTCTGGGCCGGGCTGGTTGCCTCAACCCACCGCAGGGGCAGCTTTGAGCGGGTCTACGATCTGCCCGAGCGGGTGTTGCCACGGGCTATCCTGCAACTCCCCACGCCAAGCGGCGTTGATGCCCGGCGGGCGCTTATCGAACGCTCCGGGCGCGCCTTGGGCATCGCGACGGTGGATGACCTGCGTGACTACTATCGCATCCCCGCGCCGGACGCAAGGTTGCCCATCGAACAGTTGGTGGAAGAGGGAACCCTCATCCCGGTGCGGGTGCGTGGCTGGCAGCAGCAGGCCTATTTACACAAAGAGGCCCGCGCCGGTCGCAAGCTTGAGGGCGCGGCACTTCTGTCGCCCTTCGACCCGCTTATATGGCACCGTCCGCGCACCGAGAGGGTATTCGGATTCCGCTATCGCCTTGAAATCTACACGCCCGCCCATAAGCGCGAGCACGGTTATTACGTACTGCCCTTCCTGCTGGATGGCGCGCTCGTCGCCCGCGTGGACCTGAAGGCGGATCGCAAAACCGGCACACTGCTCGTCCTGCGGGCACATATCGAGCCCGGTGCGCCGCAGTGTACGGTGGAACGACTTATGGGAGAGCTTCACCTGATGGCGTCCTGGCTAGGACTGTCGAACCTGACCATTGTGCCGGCAGCGGCTGTCCATCCTCTATGTTGCGAGCAAGTCTGTTTTGGCAATATTAGAAACAGTTAAGGAACCATTTAGTCTCAGGATGGCACTCTACAGCTTCATTCTTTTGCTGTGTGCCATGGATGGGCAAGTGAATCGGTCGGGCTGTCAGGTCCGGCCTTTTTTTTCAACCCGCCAGGTCTGTTTGCGGTGTCATGCCCTTTCGAGTGACGAGCAGAAGTTGCGCGTGTAGATAACGCCATAAACCGACTGCATAGCCAACATTTCAAGGGATATCAGTTAATGGCCGTCGATACCAAAAGACGAAACATAGTGATGTTCGTTATGTTCCATTAGCTGTAACAATCTCGGATGGACAAAAAGCTTTTCTTTCCCAACCGCCATCTTGTTCGTTCATGTACGGATTTTTCATTTTTCAGGGAGCCATCGCCAGACCACCAGCGCCAGCAGGAGATGAACCAGCGCTGAAACCAGCATCAGCATCGCCAAAGGCGAGACGATAAGCGAAAATACCAGGCCGGTCAGGGCGATACCCATCAGCGACCCCAGCTGACGCAGCGTGGTGTGTACCGCAGAGGCGGAAGCCACCATCGCTAAAGGCGCTCGGTGCAAGACGGTGGATGTCATCGGCGGCACGACAAAGGCGGCGCCTCCGGCCAAGAGTGCCATAGCGATAATCACCAAAGGGGTGATGTGATCTGCTAAAAACAGCATGCCAAGATAGCCGCAGGCGCTTAGCGCTAATCCGGTGATCATCTGTTTTTTGCCCCCCCAATGCGCCATCAACCGACCGGAGAGTAAATTGCCGGCCATCAGGCAAAGCGCCAACGGCAGCAGCGCCATACCCGTACGCAAAGGGGAAAGGTGCAAATGGTGCTGCAATTCCAGGCTCATGGCATAGATGCCGCCGAAGTAACATACGTTAATCATCATGCCGGTGAGATTGGCGATGGTAAACCCGGCATCCTGAAACAGGGACTGCGGGACCAGCGGAGAAACGGCGCGTCGTTCCACCATGATAAAGCCTGCCGCGCCCGCCAGGGAAATCCCTGCGGCAAGTTCGATCAAGCTGCTGGCCCATCCCAGCGCAGGCAGTTCTATCAGCAGATAACTCAACGCGGTCAGCGTCGTTATACCGAGCATTTGTCCCGCCATATCAAAATCCCGCTCGCGGCCGCCGTGAACTCGGGGCAACAGACGAAACGCCGCCAGCAGGCCGCACAGACCGATGGGAATATTGATCAAAAAAACGCTGCGCCAGCCGAAAAAATTGACCAGAAAACCCCCCAATATTGGCCCCGCCGCGGCGGCAAGGGAAACGACGGCGCCAAACAGGCCAATATTTCGTTGCCGGAGCGCATTGTCTAGCCAGATAAGAGGCATAAGCGCAAAGGATGCGGGAATAAATAACGCCGCGCCCATGCCCTGGATCAGCCTCAGCATAATCAATTGGCCGATTGAATGGGCCAGACCACACCCCAATGACGCGCCGATAAACAGCAGCAGGCCAAGCATCCATATACGACGGGTGCCGTGGCGATCGGCCAGCGCACCGGCGGACAGCATCAGGCCGGTCAGCGTCAGATTGTAAGCGTCCACTGCCCAGGTAATGCCCGCTACCGTCGTTCGCAGCTCAGACTGTATGCTGGCGATAGCGATATTAATCACATTAACATCCAGAATCGCCATAAACATGCCGGCGCAGAGCACCAGCAAAACGGCAAATTGCCTCCTTTGGGCGGGAGTTTCGCCGCCGTTAGCTATAACTCTCGCTTCGTTCATGGTTTATTCCTTCTGTTTCCTTGTCTGCCATGAGTGTAAAGAGGAATCAGCGGGCTTAAAATGCAGCAAGAATCAGGTCAGGTGCGGCAAAAATGCAGCGGGGGAGAAATGAACTGGGATAATACGCGTTATTTATTGGCTATCGCCCGCACCGGCAGCCTGCGTGCGGCGGCGGCCAGCCTCGGCGTCGATCAGGCCACCGTTGCCCGTCGCCTGCGCACGCTGGAGCAGGAATTAAACATCGGCCTGTTTACCCGCCATCCCGAGGGTTATAGCCTGACGGCCGCCGGTAGGTTATTGGTGCCGGAAGCGGAAAAGATGGAAGCCGCCGCGGCGGCAATGGGGCGCAAAACCATCGGTTTGGACACAACCTTGGCCGGCACGGTGCATATTGCCTCAACGGAAACGTTGGCGCGCTGTTTTTTACTGCCGGCACTGCGGGAATTGCGCCAGTCGTCTCCCGGTATTACCGTAACGCTCTCCACCGCACCCGCGCTGTTGGATATTAAACGCGGCGAAGCCGACCTGGCGGTGCGCAGCGCGCGTCCGACGGACGGCAGCTTGATTATCCGTCGGCTGGCCACCGTGCGGATGGGGTTGTACGCCTCGGCGGAGTATGTTTCCAGGCACGGCCTGCCGGTAGCCGGCAGCGCCTTTGCGGGACATGAGCTGGTCATGTTTCCCCGTGACGTGCTGCCCCAGTATTGGCAGGAATTGTGTGGCGAACCCTTGACCAACGGCAATATCGTTATGGAAACCGCCTCGCAATTGCTGATGATTGAAGCGGTCAGGCAAGGAATGGGGATCAGTATGATGGCGCAAGAAATAGTGGAAAGATGCTGCCCCGAACTGGTCAACGTGATGCCGTCCCGCAGCGACTCCGCCGATATCTGGCTGGTGGTCAATCCTGATGTCTGGTCTGCGGGGCGCGTCCGTGTGGTAATAGAGGCGATTAAGGACGCTTTTGGCTCGCGGTAAGTGAATGTGAATGAGATTTTATAATGGCAAGGCAAGTATAAAGGGTTCCCTAGCGGCTCCCGACGTTGTCGAATCCGCCATGCCCGCGTCAGAATTTGCCGCGTCTCGTTTGACATCGGTTCCCGGCTTGGATTTGAATTATTCCACCATGATCCCCATACCTTTACCCGCCCATATTAAAAGGTAGGCCTGGAATTAGGTTTAAGACTGATGGCGGGTATGGAACACCAAGATACTAATACAGGAAAAGGCTAAGCGTATAAGGGGTAAAACGGCCGGCCATAAAAACGGGCTGATTAAGATAAATCTAATCAGCCGCTGGAATGCCGTACCAGGCGTGGTCTATAAGTCATTATTTCTTGGTGCTGCCTTTTCCTTTGACTTATCGCCCTTTTATCATCACTTTTATCCTTACCGGATGCCTTTGCTTTTTCCGCCGGCTTCTCTTTTGCAGGCGCCTTTTCCTTTGTTGGAGCAAACGCTCTCTTACCTTCTTGATATATAGTCATTTTAACTCCAAAATAATACGTAAAAGTTAGGGTAAGGTATAAATTAAAATGCTTTTAGCATATAATCAACACTATGCATTTTATTCGCACTTACTTAAATAAGTTTAGTCATAGAGTGAGCTTATACAAATTTATTTTGCGATCTATTTAACACTATGCAGCATTGACGGATTTATTTTCTCGATTAACGTCACAGGTTTCTATACTTGCCGCTTTCAGTTCGAGTTTGCCGTCAACCACTTCGTCAATATAGGAAATGAGTAATGGTTCTTTCCCCAACGCTCGGGGAAACGCCGTTATGGCGAAGGCCTGAACTTAGGTAAAGTATGCTGAAAAATTTGCCAATCAAGGCCATTGCCGCGCTTCATCGGGCTAATGACATCAGCTTACAAATCAGCGGGAACGACGCATTGCGTTCAGGAAAATTCCGTTGCAGCATGCAGACTCGGTATAATGCCGGCGACTCTATTGCCACCGGGTTTTAGAGCCGTGCCCTTGCCCCTAAAAGAGCATTTCAATATGAATGGCGCAGAATCAGTAAGCAAGACGATGAGCCTCGATTTCCAGAGCCACCTTGCGGAACTTGAGGCCCAAGGTCTGCTTGTTCGCATCGATCGACCCATCAATAAAGATACCGAGCTGCACCCTTTGGTTCGTTGCCAGTTTATCGGCGGGATCGCCGAGGACGACCGCCGGGCTTTTCTTTTTACCCACGTCGTCGATGCCGCCGGCCGCCGCTACGACATGCCGGTGGCGGTGGGCGCCTTTGCCGCGTCGCCGCGTATTTATGGACTGGGCATTGGCCGGACTCTGGAAGATATCGGCGCCGACTGGCTAAATGCCATCAAAAATCCCATCACGCCGGTTACGGTCACTGCGCCGCCTTGCCAGGAAATCATCATCACGGGTGACGAGCTCAAGCGTCCCGGCGGCGGGCTGGCAGCGCTGCCGGTACCGGTTTCAACGCCGGGCTTTGACGCCGCGCCGTATCTCACCGCAACCCTGTGCATTACCGCCGATCCTGATAGCGGGGTGCGCAATATCGGCACCTATCGGGCCGCCCTGAAAAGCACCAACCGGTTGGGGGTGCGGATGTCGTCACGCATCGGCGGCGCCGGCGGCTATCTACACTGGTGCAAATACCGCGATCGGGGAGAACGGATGCCCTGCGCCATTGTTATCGGCGCCGCTCCGGTGGTGATGTATACCGGCCCGGAAAAGCTGGCTATTGATCAGGATGAACTGTCGGTGGCCGGCGCCCTGGCCGGCACGGCAATAAGGACCGCACGGGGTGTGACGGTGGACCTTGAAGTCCCCGCCGACGCTGAGATTGTCATTGAAGGGCTAATCGATACCGACCTGCTTGAGCCGGAAGGGCCGTTTGGCGAGAGCAACGGCTATGTCGCCCTGGAGGATTTCAATATGTCCATGGAAGTGACCGCCATCACGCACCGGCGATCAGCCGTTTTTGCCTCTATGATAAGCCAGGTGTCTCCCAGCGAATCCAGCGTTATCAAAAAGCTGGCCCTGGAACCTCTGTTCCTGAACCACCTGCGCGAGCATCTGTCCCTGAAAAGCGCTTTGCGGGTGGTGATGCATGAGCCGCTGAGCAATCTGCGGCCGATCATCTTTGTCCAATTTGCCAATAACACGCCCAAAAGCGAAATCTGGCGGGGCCTGCAGGGCACAGCCGCCCGGCAGGCCGACAGCGGCAAAATGGTTATCGCCGTGAGCGAGGATATCGAACCGGAACATACGGACGCGGTAATGTGGTCTCTGGCCTATCGCTGTAATCCCATTGAAGACGTGCATATCGAGCCCTACCGTTCCGGCGGGCATTCGCCCAAATCGGGACCGGCCCACGCCGATTCCACCCTGCTTATCGATGCGACGCTTAAATATCCCATGGCGCCCCTCGCGCTGCCGGGGCGGGAATATATGGAACGGGCGCAGACGCTGTGGCGGGAACTCGGTCTGCCCGCCCTCACCCCGCGTTCACCCTGGTATGGGTATTCCATGGGAGACTGGAATGATATCTGGCAAGATTTCGCCCGCAATGCCGTCGCGGGAGAGTGGTCGAAAAACGGCGAGAATACCTGGCAACGGAGGCGTGGCGGACTGACGCCGGAAACACCGGCGCGTTTGGTGGAGACCGAAAAGAAGCCCAATAAATAGGCGCTGCCTTTTATATGCAACCTGATCGCTAGCCTTTGCATTGGACAAAATGACACATCCCTATGTGCGATATTGATACAACGCCGTCCCATGGCGATTTTATCTATTGATCCTGCGCTTTATCGCCTGGCTATCCGCCTTATGCACCAGAGGCGATACACGTTCAAAGTGCGAATAGCCGATAATGGTATAGAGAA
The DNA here is from genome assembly GCF_016865525.2 of Sodalis ligni. Taxonomy (NCBI): domain Bacteria; kingdom Pseudomonadati; phylum Pseudomonadota; class Gammaproteobacteria; order Enterobacterales; family Bruguierivoracaceae; genus Sodalis; species Sodalis ligni. The sequence goes on from NZ_CP075169.1 coordinate 6,248,199, forward strand.
TATCGGTAATCATCAGTTGGGACAGTCGGCCGGTCATGGAATCACTGGAAAAAACCGTGGTTTTCGCCGAGTAGGTCAATGTCAGGTCGGCAATTCTAGCCAGGGGTGAAAAGGGATCGTGGGTCATGGCCATCGTCCTGGCTCCGGCCTGGGCGGCGCTGCTAATAGCCGCCACCACCGGTTCGCTTCTGCCGGTATGGCTGATACCCATGGCCAGATCGCCGCTTTTTAACCCCGCCGATGAAATCATCATCAGATCGTTATCGGAATAACATGCCACCGGCAACCCCAGCTTGAGGAATTTATGGCGTATATCAATGCAGACCGTGGCGCTTCCCCCGATTCCGTAAATATCAATCCTGCCGGCCTGGGCAATAGACTGCGCCGCCGCCAGCAGCGCGTCGATATTTAACATTTTTTGGGTATCGGTCATGGACTGAGTGGTGGCCGCCACCAGCTTATCCCGTATAACGCCGACCTCATCGCTGACGTTTAAATCCTCCCCCGATGCAGGCGGCGGAATCAACACCAGGTCCTTGGCAAGCCACACGCGCAGCTGTGAGTAACCACTGTAACCGCTGTTTTGCGCCAGTCGGGTCACCGTGGCGACGCTGACCTCAGCCGCCGCGGCCAATTCCGAAATAGTGCAATGAATGGCGCTGTCGGCGTGGGATAGGATGTAATCCGCCAGTTTTCTCTCGGTGGGCGTCAATGAGGAACGGACAGTTTCCAAACGAAGACGAACTTTTTCCAAAGGCACCAGAATGTCACTCATTGCGGACCGCTCATAGGGTTGAAAAAGGCGATGGAGATAACAGGTCTTCCTGTAGGAAAGAGTATAGAAAAAGATAAGAAATATGATTGTGATCGCTTTCGTAACCGGCACTGCTTCTTATCGCAATTCCTCCAGCCGTTGTTTTAACATCTCTATCATATGATTATCAAAATCCGCCTGCCGTTCAAGGGCGATTTTATATCTCTCATGGGCCCCTGAATTGGGATAAACCGTCCGGTTAACTGGAAATTCAATCTCTTCGCCCTGGCCCTGTTTTTCCAAAACCAGCAGCGCCGCCCCGCGCAGCGATCCCTCTTCAATGTCTGAGACGTCAAGGGATTCCCCAAGGCAATCGGCGACAATCTGCGGCCAGACAGAGGAACGCAAAAAGCCGGCGCCGGTGGCGATAATCCGCCGTTTTCCGGGCCATGCCCGATCCAGCCGGTTTTTCAGGAAGGCAAAACGTAAACCGACGCTTTCCAGCATCGCGCGATAAATCTCCACCGCCGTGGTGGCCGCCGTGATACCGCTAATGGCTGCGGTGCGCCCTTCCGACCACTGCGGGCTGCGGGAACCCAAAAATAGGGCAGCACGCACAGGCCATGGGCATCCGGCGCCAAAGCCGCCACCCGATCATCAATATCGGCTGCGGATTCCTTATCAAGCAGCTGTCGCGCCCAGGCAGCGGCGTTTCCCCCTTCCGACAAGGCCATACCGCCGGCGAAGCGTTTGTCATCAACGCGATAACACCACAGCCCCGCATCAGGCACAGACACACTGTCGGCTTGCCACACCATACGCATGGATCCGCTGGTGCCCAGCATCAATACCAGTGAATCAAGGCTGTTTGCCCCTGCGCCGATATTGGAACAGGCGCCGTCACCCCATGCCGGATACCAAGGGATGGCAGCCAGCCTGGGCCAGCGCTCGCCCCATGGGGCAACCAATCCCCGCAGAGGTTCATCGGAGATGGGCGGCAACTGCTCCGGCCTGATGCGGGCGATACCGATAGCCTCACGTGACCACTGTTTTTGATTGAGATCGCACAGCCCGCTGCCTGAGGCCATGGAAACAGACGTGCCGATGCGGCCGAAGAGGCGAAGAAACAGCAGGTCGGCGGTGGATAACCAATAACGGGTCTGGGCGAACGCCGTTGCATGCTGTGCCGCCAGCCAGCGCAGACGCGCCGGCCAATAGCTGGAGTGCACCGGACATCCCGTCAAGGCATGGAGACGACGGCCGATGCCGGAGTATTTCAACGCGGCGGCTTCATGGGCCGATCGGCCGTCCGCCCAGGTGATAATGGGAAAGGTAGCGGCTTGCCGATCGTTTATTCCCGTCAGGCTATGCCAGAACATACTGATACCCACTCCGGTAATATTCTGCCGGTCCGGCGTAATGGACATCAGCTCATCCAACGCGCCGAACAGATCGTTAAACAGGGTATCGGCATCCAGGGTCGCCTTGCCCATGGCGTCGGTGTCCAGACTGTACCCGCGGCGGATACATTCCCCGCTCTGGCGGCCATAACCATCAAACAGGGCTGCACGGAGCGAGGACGAACCTATGTCGATAGCCAATACATAAGTGGAATGCGTCATGCTAACCTCTTACTGCTTTACCGGCGGCCGGAAAGAGGCCAGCATCACCGCGCCAACCACGAAGGAAGCGCACAGAAACAGCAAACCGGCCCGCGGCGTCCCGGTCCAGTCCACCAGCATACCGACTATCCATGGGCCGAAGAAACCGCCCAGATTGCCCACCGAGTTGATGGCGGCAAGACCGACGGCGGCGGACAGACCTGATAAAAAAGCCGTCGGGATGGTCCACCACACCGCGATATAGCCATAGGCGGCCACGGATATCAGGCACAGCCAGAGCATGGACAGCCAGGTGTTGGTGGTTATGGACAAAAGAAACATACCCACGGCCCCGATAAGAATTACCGTAACCACATGCCATTTCCGCTCCATAGTCTTATCCGAATGCCAACCGTTGATAAGCATGGCTATCCCCCCCACGACGGTTGGGATCACCACCAGGAAACCAATAACGGTGTTGGAAAAGTGCGCCTGAAAGCCCTTGATAAGGGTCGGCATCCAGAACGTGATGCCATAAATTGCCATGACAATCCATACATAGGTAACGGCTAAATAAAGAATATGTTTATCGCCCAGAATTTTCCACCAATGCATCTGCGGTGGCGTAGAATTCGCGGCTTCGATTTCCAGTTCTTCTTTAACCCAGGACTTTTCCTCGGAGGAAAGCCATTTAACGTCTTGCGGGGAGTCATTAAGTACAAAAAATGTGGCGATGCCAAGCAGTATGGCAGGAACAGCTTCCAGTAAAATCATCCAGCGCCAGCCGGAGAAACCCAGCCAATGGATATTATCCATAATGATCCCGCTTAGCGGCGCTCCCAGGCAATTACAAACGATTTGCGCCAGGAAAAATGTGGCCATGGCGCCGGCGCGGTGACGGCGCGGGAACCAATAGGTCAGATAAAACGCGATACCGGGGAAAAAACCCGCTTCCGCCGCACCCAGCAGGAAACGCAAAATATATAAATGATAAATTCCCGTGGCAAAAGCGGTTAAAAACGCCACGAGGCCCCAGGAGATTAATATACGGGCTATCCACTTTCTTGCACCGAATTTATGTAGAGCAACATTACTCGGCACTTCAAATATAAAATAGCCAATAAAGAAAATACTGGCCACCATACCGAACTGGCTGCCGGTTATTTTAAGCTCGCCATTCATTTGCAGCGCGGCATAGCTGATATTGGTACGATCCAAATAGGCGATGGCATACAATATAAGTAAAAAAGGGATAAGCCTCCAGCGCATCTTTTTCAGAGTGGATTCTTCGATCTGCGTCATAGCTTGCAGGTTATTTTTTTGGGATATGATCTGGCTCAAGATATCCTCCTGATATTGTTTTTTTGCAGATAGCTCCCTGAATTACATTCAGGGGTAGGGTTGGTAAAACATTCAATTATTATTTATTGCAAATTGGCATGCCGTTTATCGAGGTCAGCATCCTGTTTGCCACGTAGATTTTGAATGCGCCATGCAATGGCGTCCCCGGCTATCAATAGAGATTGCTCGAATAAAGAACCTGCATGTTGTTCGGTTGCCACCTCGGTACGGGACGGTATCTGAATATGAATATCCGCATCCACCTCTGGCGCCGGAGCTGAACTGATTAACACCACTTTCGCCCCGGCCTTGCGGGCCGCCGCTATGTGGGAAAGCGTTACGGTGGTTTTCGCCGATGAGGAGACCGCCACTAATAATTCATTTTTTTCGATGGCGGGCGTATTGCTCTCTCCGGCGACATATACCTGAATGCCGATATGCATCAGGCGTATGGCGATGGCTTTTACCATCAAGCCCGAGCGCCCCTGCCCGCTAAAAAAAACTCTGGGTGTTTGAAGAATAATATCCGCCAGCCGATTCAGCCGTTCACCATCCAGAGCATCTCGGATTTGATCGAGTTCGGAAATAACGGTTAAAATTCTTTCCTTCACATCATAGGCGGCCATTATTTTTCCTCACTCTTTTTAACCGCATGACCGCCAATAACCCCGCGCAAGGCGGCAATGCTTTTGATAGTCGGGGAATCATCCTGCTGCGAACGAAACCTTGCCTGCAGCGCGGCGCTGATGGTAGGCGTAGGAACCCGCAGCCGGATGGCTTCTTCAACCGTCCAGCGCCCCATGCCGGAATCGGCGGCGTACCCTTTCACCCCCTTAAGGGAAACATCCGGCGTTAATGCCTCGATGAGTTTTTCCAAAAGATGGGAACGTATCGAGCAGCCGTTTTGCCACGCCTCCATGGTGGCCAAGACATCGACCTCAATGTCCGAGGCCGCCAAAAGCTCATACCCTTCACCGTAAGCCTGCATCAAGGCATACTCGACGCCGTTATGGACCGCTTTGGTGAAATGGCCCGCGGCGCTGTTGCCGACCCGGGCCCAAGCGCCTTTTGCGGCCAGCGCCTCAAACAGCGGCGAAAGATAGGCGAATACCTGTTCGTTTGCCCCCACCAGTAAACCGCAGCCTTCCCTTGCGCCCTGCGTCCCGCCGCTGACGCCGGCATCAACAAAAATAATGCCTTTCTCGCCCAGGCTGCGGCCGCGGCGAAGGGTATCCCTAAAATCGGAATTACCGCCGTCAACGACAATATCCCCTTCGCTGAGAAGCGGCTTCAGTGTGGAGATAACCTGCTCGGTGGCGTTGCCCGGCGGCGTCATTACCCATAAAGTACGGGGAAGCGGCAACAGACCGACGGCTTCTTCAATACTGGGACAGACGGTAATGTTATGGTTTTTCGCTTCTTCCAGCGCCACAGGATCCTTATCCACCGCCACCACCTCATGACCGGCGTTGTTCAAACGCCGCACCATGGCCCCGCCCATTTTGCCCAAACCAATAAAACCGAGTTTCATAACCCATCCCTTTTTCATTACCCTCAAGATTATTTTGACGTTACTCTGATGTTGCCTTTAAAGTAAAGAAGTAAATAAATTTCAGCATTGTTTACATTTCTGTAAATAAATATCAAAAAGACAATCCTCAGGATTGCCAATATTAAATTGAGATCAATGTCTCATTATTCAGGATTGATTTTTAGAGCAATAAAATGAAATTAAAATAAAAGGTGATGGCGGGGATATATATTTCACTTTTTGTTTACAGAGTCATGGCAACCGCATGCACACATGACTCACTCTTTATCAGCCTTGCATATCTTTTCTGATCATATCAATGACTTTCAAATTCATGATACTTTCGTCCAGGGATAACAGCGGCGCGGAAGGGTCAAGCACGGCATCGGAAAAGTGGGTGATTTCCGCCTTGTAACGGTCCGATTCCGCTACCGGAATGGCACGCACGCTCCCGGCCTGATGCAGATAGACCTCGCCCGCGTCATCCAGAAAGGTATTATCGATCCGCAGCATTCCCTTGGTGCCGATGATTTCCGCATAAATCCGGGAAAAAGCGTTAAATCCGCAATGTATATTGGCAATCAAGCCATCATCATACTGCAACAAGGCCGATAGATTGGTATCCACGCCCTGCTCCGTTTCCACCAGGGCCTTACAGCGCAACGGTAGTCGTCCGGTCACCATGCCGACAAAATTGACCGGATAACAACCGACATCATAAAGCGCGCCGCCGCCCAGTTCCGGCTTGGCTTTGATGGTATTCGGCCGGTCCAGCAGGAAGCGGAACGAGGCATTGATATGGCGCAGGTCGCCCAAGGCTCCGCTGTCCAGTATCTCCTTCACCACCTGCATGCGATCGGTGTAGCGGTACATAAACGCTTCCATCAAAATACGCTGTTGCGCTTGGGCCGCCTGCTGCATCTCTTGCGCTTCGGCGGCGGTTAGCCCCAGGGGTTTTTCACAAAGCACATGCTTGCCTGCCTTCAGCGCCTTAATCACCCAATCTTTATGCAAAGAATTCGGCAACGGAATATACACCGCCTGGATGTCATCATCGGCCAAGAGAGCATCATAACTGTCATAAGTCCGTTCCCATTCTTTGGCGGGCAATTCCCCGGCGTTGCGCGAGGCTACCCCGAGCAGACGGGCATTAGACGCCCTGCCTATGGCCGGGATAACGGAAAGTCTTGCTATACGGGCATAGCCAAGCACACCCCAATTTACGATATCAGACATCTGATTTCCCTCACATGCTAAATGATATTTTATTGATAAATAATGAATTATTCCGAACACCGCTTCTGCAGGCCGGCGCGACTGCACCCATGATAGTTCAAACATATGACTAATGGTGTGACAGCTTTTACAGATTTATTGTACCAATAAAATATTTATCATATAGGTGATGGCTTTTTAGGGAGCGCCCTCGCCTTTTACAACGCTGCGAGGTGCTGATACTGGCTATAATCGGCTACACGCTGCCAACCTGGTGTTCGGACTGGTAAATTAATAAGCAAGCCTCCAATCTGACTTCACCTCACGAAGGAGATCCAAAGGCACATCCATCACGGCCAGGGGACGGTAATCAATCTTTATTCAGAATCTCTAGATATTTCAAATAGGCATAGACACGATGTCGTTTATGACCCGTAATCTCGGCGATTAAATGCTGTTCCTTTTCCAAAACGGTTAATACCTTACCTGTTGTGGCGGCGGTCAACCCTGTTCGCTCAACCAGCTTGCTGATGCTGGCGATAGGGTACTCGAAGAACGCATCCAAAATCAGTTTAGCTGACCCCGACAAACGGCCGAGTCCGGATAATAAAGCCTTATGCTCAATATGCAGTAGGTTAAGCTCTTTAGTCATTTCAACAGCCTGAGTCGCTGTAGCGGCAACAGCATCGACAAAAAACAATAACCATGCCTCCCAATCACCGGTTATTCTTGTCTGCTGCAAACGCTCATAATAGATATGGCGGTGCTTTTTGAAAAACACAGATAAATAGAGCAACGGCTGTTGCAAGACCTTAGCTTCCACCAGAATTAACGGTATCAGCAAACGGCCCAAACGGCCATTACCATCCATAAAGGGATGTATGGTTTCAAATTGAGCATGGACCAAAGCGGCTTTGACCAAAGGATCGGTTGCCTCGGGCTGATCATTGATAAATTTTTCCAACTCGCTCCAACATTCGCCCAAAGCATGGCCCGGCGGAGGAACAAAAGCGGCCTCATCGGCCCTATGGCCGCCAATCCAAACTTGATTTTGCCTGAATTCGCCTGGGCCGCGGCTGATGCCTCGTCCGGAGGTCATTAGGGCCCGATGCATCTCTACGAGCAAACGAAATGTAATCGGATAGCCCTCATTGATACGCTGGACGCCCAGATAAAGTGCATTCACATAACAAGATACCTCCTGCACATCATCCATGGGTACGCCTGGAGAACCTTCCATCTCAAACAGCATCAGGTCGTTTAAGGAAGATTGAGTCCCTTCAATTTGCGAGGACATAACGGCTTCTTTGCGCACATAACTATAGAGAAAAAGCTTGGTATCAGGCAACAACATGCCGATAGCGTCCAGGCGACCCAGTGCGCGATTGGCATCATTGATCCTTTTTTGCAATTTGCTATCGATTTGCAACGCCGGCGAGGGCGGCAGCGCATGGGGAATAAATGCTTGACAGCTGATGCTGCCCGCTATGCTGGGAACATAATGGCCGGTTAGTCCGCGTTGCATAGGGTCTCCTGGACGAAGTTAAAATTAGATTCCCCCTTATTTTAACTTAAGCCTTAACTTAAAATAAGAGCATTCGCTATTTTAACTTAGTCCTTAACTTAAAATAAGGTGATGTCTTATTTTAGTTTCATTCATGAATTATAACTTTGGAAATTAAATGCCGATTTGACGCGGTCACCGTAAACCGCAAGGCTATGCTCTCAGGTTCTAGCGTAATAGGCGGCCAATACGCTGCTTAAATGATCTTGCAGCGCTTTTTCCGCGCCGTCCGCATCGTGGCGACGGATGGCTTCGTAAAGCGTTACGTGCTGCTCATAGCTGCGGCTATTATGCCGAATAATCTCTTCCGGCTCGGTCAGTCCCACCCGCATGGCGATAAGCCAGTCCAGCAGCGCGTGATGGATGGTCAAAAAAAGCGGATTGCCGGGAATGGAGGCCAGCACGCGGTGAAACGCCACATCGGTGCGCACAAACAGCATATTATCCGCCAGCGCCCGGCTGTTGGCCTCCAGCGCCTGCTTTAGTTTGCTTATCTGCGCGTCGGTGGCGTGAACCGCGGCATGGCGTACCAGGCTGGACTCGAAAAACATACGCAACTGCTCGAAATGCTTGATGCCGCCCGGCTGGGTAAGGAAGTCCTTGGCCATACCGGAGAGTTCGCTTATCACGGTATCGGCGGACGGACGGCTCACCCTAGCCCGCTCGCCATTGCTAATCTGCACCAGGCCCTTGCGCTTGAGGGCCGCCAGCGCTTCGCGCACAGATGGCCGGCCCACATGGAAAAAATCCATCAGTTCCCGTTCGGAGGGCAATTGATCGCCCTCGACAAATTCGCCGCGGCGGATCATGAACTCCAGTTCTTCCTCAACCATATCGGAAAGCTTCTTGCGCTTTACCGGACGGCTTTGCATGAGGGGAACCCGGTTGTCAGCGGTGGATTGCTTATTCAGACTTGTCATGGGCCTTTCCATTGAACGGATACCAGGGTCAAGGATAACCTATTATACCATCGCGCTGCCACCCGGGACCGGCCGCATTTATTCAAAGGCGTCGCGCTCGGACTCCCGCCTCAGGATCGTCTTTCCGACGCGCCCGCCGGCGGCTGTGCTTTTTGCTGCAAAGCCTCGCTGTTTGCCTTGTGCCGCCGGCGCTGTTCATTTTCATGCCGGCGCCATTCGTCACGTGGCATGGCGCCGCTGAACGGCAATCCGTCCACCGTGTCGAATTTAAGCAGCGCCTGCGGACGCAGCCAGCGCTGCAACCGGGACGGCATATCAAAGCCTATCAGCAGCAGCGTCACGAAGGTCAGCCCGAACGATAACGAAGCCAGCGCCGTGCTCAGGTCCAGCCGCTGGGATATAGCCGCCCCTAGCACCGGCGCCAGGGCGCCGCCCAGCGCGCCCACGTTGTAGGTGAATCCTAGCCCCGCAGCCCGCTGATGAGTATCGAAGTAGCCGCCCACCAGTTTGGGCAGCAGGCCGGAGATCCCCTGCCCCAGCATTTGCTGGAAAAATAGCAGCGCACCCAGAGCCACCAGATTGGATGAGGTCATGGCGAATACCGGGATGATAAGCAGTTGCGACAAAAACAGGCTATACACATAGGCTTTGCGCGTGCCGAGCCAGTCGCCGATAAAGCCGGCCAGGCAGCACCCCACCGCGGCGCCGAAGCCGCTGAAAAACAGAATATGGGCCACCAGGGTGGGATTGAGGGCCAGCTCGGTTTTAAGATAGGTGGGCAGCAGCGCCTGAATAGGCCAGGAGTAAAGAAAGGCGCTGAACACCACCAGCATCAGCATCACCCCGGTAGGCCAGCGATCGCCGCTGCTTTGCACCATAAAACTGATGAAGACGGCGGCGCAGGCGATGCCAAGAAACGCCGCCACCGCCGCCGGGCCGGCATGACCGGAGAAACAAAGATACAGCATGACGATAACCGCCGCCGTGGCGATGGCATTCCAAACCCGATGCCTGCCGCGGTAAAGGATATCAATCAGCGTCTGTTTATGCCCATGCTGGGTTTTCTGCGCTTGCCATTCCACCGTTTCCGGAATGCTGCGGCGTAGCCAGAGGGCGAAAATAATCGGGACGATACCGATGAAAAACAGCATCCGCCAGCCCCAGATGGGTATGATCACGCTGTAAATCTGCGCCGCAGCCACCGCGCCGATGGCAAAGCCGGAGATGAGAAAGCCGCTGGCCTTATTACGCAAGTGCTGCGGCCAAATTTCGATGACATAGGTCGAGCTGGCGCCATATTCCCCCGCCATGCCCATGCCGATGATCACCCGTGCGACGAAGAGAAAGGTATAGCCGGGTGCCAGTCCGCACGCCAGCGTCCCCAGTGAAAACAGCAGTATGCTGGTGACCATGGCCATACGACGGCCGTATTTATCCCCCAGCGCCCCCAGTATCAGCCCGCCGAACCAGCGGGAAATAAACGCGGCGCTGATAAGGGTAGCGGCCTGCACCGTAGTTAAACCGAAATCCTGTTTGACTTCGGTGAGTACCAGGGCCATCAGGACAAAATCAAAACCATCCAGGGCATAGCCGATCCAGGCCGCGGCGAAGGCCTTCCATTGCGGTAGCGATAGCTGACGATACCAGGGTAGGGTCACAGAGGGTTGACGCATGATAATCTCCTACACTTTGCAGTGCATGTTTATCAGGCCCGGCCGCAACGGAACCGGGAGTCGGCACATATGTAAAATAAACCGGCCCCGCTCGTGCGGGCCGGCAGTTTTTCTAGTTTTTATGGTGTTGAAATTCCGCCTGCAACTCCCTTGCGATACGTTTCAATTCAGGCAGATGATTTTCTTGCACCGGTGAAAAAGGCTTGCGGCACGCGGCGCAGCGAATAACGCCCCATTCCTGGAGGATGGTTTTCAGGCCGCCGAACACGCCCGTTTTTACCAGAACGTCGATCACCTGGTTGCATGAGGACTGTATCCGACGCGCCAGGTCGATATCCCTGTTTGCCAAAGCACGCAGGATGCCTTGGTAGCGCCAGCCCATGACGTTATAGGTACTGCCGATGCCGCCCTGGGCGCCCGCCATCTGGCCGGACAGGAAAATTTCGTCATATCCGTTGTAAAGAATTTTATCGGGATAGGCCCGATGGATCTGTTCAAGCTGATAAAAGTCGCCGGAAGTATGTTTGAGAGCGACCACGTTCGGCAGCGACAACAGTTCGCCAAGCTCTTCCATCCCGAGCTTCACGCCGCTCATTGCCGGGATATTGTAGATAATCATCGGTTTGCCCTGGGCGGCGGCGATAATGTCACTGTAATGAGCACGCAGTTCGGGAAAAGTGAATGGATAATAAAACGGTGTCACCGCTGACACCGCGTCATAACCATACTCCGCCGCCGCTTCCGCCAGGGCGCAGCTTTCGGCGGTGCTGATGCCGCCTATATGGGCCACCAGCGCCAGCTTGCCTTTTGCTTCTTCTGCCACGATACGCAGTACCTCCCGCCGCTCGGCGCCGTTTTGCAGCAGCGCCTCTGCGGTGGAACCGCCCACATAAAGTCCATCAACACCTTGTTGTATGTTATGGCGCACCAGGCTGCGCAGGCTTGCCTCATCAATGCGGAACTGTTCATCGTAGGGGGTCAGCAGCGCGGTAATAACGCCGGTTAATGCAGTTTTCATCATTCCTCCGGAGATTTTTTGATTGGAATAACTATATACCTTGATACCTTTTATACCAGTTAAAGAGAAGCAATCTCTAGAGTGAATACGCGTTTTGTGATGAGGATCCTGGTTCTGCCATGATCGCCGCTTATCGGTCAGATACGCGATAATGATAAAGGAATGCCATATCGATCGGTAACGATCGCTATCACTGGGAAATGAGCTAAATAGCTTTGCGCATTAATGCTTCACTTCTCATCGTGCAGGGCCAGCGCTGGCGGGATGTCATCTCCCGCAAGTGTAGCGCTAATATGAAAAGCTATTTAGACAGCTGGCTAAGCATTTAAATTACCATATGTGGTATATAGCTTTATTAAGTATTTACCCGGTGAAGCCCGATGCTTTTTTGCTAATGAATTTTAGAGCGTGAAGGTAAAAAGATGAAGCTTTACAAATAGATTTATACAGGATATACCTTGAAGTTTGATGCAAACAAAGGCTACAATTCATTAAAAGTTGCAAAGCGGACAATAAATAGACCTGTTGAGAGAAACGAATAGATTGTGAAAAACCCAGCAAATTATTTATCAATTTTTTCTCTTGGAAAGCAGTCTCGCTCCCATCTCCGGGGACTTAGCATCCTAAGTTATTCCAACACCAATTACGTCGAGATGACGTTCCATGTGAGATGATCATATGAATTACAAAAATTTAATCACAACCACATTCCTTTACTTTTGGTTAAGTGGAGTCGCAATATCTTCTGAGTTAATATTTTTTGCAGTACAACCTCGGGAAATGAAATGAAACTCGAGAAAGAAAATTCTTACATTTTATATTCTTATGGGAAATAAAATACCACACCAGAAATAATATTAAAACAAAAATAGATCCATCACAATTAAAATTAAGCGAATCTGAAGGTTCTAATGTTGTAACCAGCATTCCTTTTTCAATGGTCAATATACTTACGAAATATTTACGAGCACCGATAAAATGGATTCGACTCACAAATCTCACTCTGGAATATTTGTCTCCAAAGATAACGAGCTATTGAGCAGGATTAGATGCAAAAATGGCAGTCAAAAAGGGAACTTATTAATGTTAGACCAAGACGGCTGAGATAACCTTTAACTCGATTTTAAAATTTTAATAAATTATTATATTTTTAAACAACGCCCCCCTTATAGCAAACTACAATTGCTCATTTAGTGATTATATAAATAATTTCAAGAAGTGAAATAAAAAGGATTTTTAAAATACAATATTACTTATTTGAAACGTTCTGAACGTCTATCATAATTATTTTTGACGGCCTAAAAGTACGGTCCGATTTTTTTATAAAAAACACACATTATTTCCAAATACAATCATTGCCATCGAACGCATCATCATTTTGTACGAAATTCATCACATTTTCATTTTTAGCATTGGAATAATTCAAATAAGAAAAAATTGCACCTTGATGCACCGCCTTAAATTTACCCGCAACACCACCATTAATTACTGCTAGCCATGTAGTTGTAGTTTCTGATGGACGATCAACATCCAATGTCTCACATTCACTTTTGATGGGTACTATCGTTATGGCTGAAGACGAATTTTTATATATAATATAACCACCCATCCATTTGTTATCCGTTAACAGTGCAAATTTTAAGTTTACTCGTCCATCTGTCGAGGTAAAACAACGAACATCCTTTGAGACTTCAGATGAAAAGCACGTCCACGAAACTAATAACAAAAATAATAAGAATGCTCTTAACATCAATTAACCTCATTTAATTTATTTATCTTTTCATCAAGAAAGCTGGATAAATTTTCGCCAATAATTCCGTACCATTTTCTTTCTTTTTATTTTTGTGTCAACGGATTTGTTTCTATTAAATACTTAGCTCTAAGATATCCTTTCAATGCTTCATTATTATTTTTTGAAGTTCCAGTCCTTCTGGATTGAGGGTCATGCCAAATTCCCCAGGCCAGGGATCCTAACTTACCGTTATAAATATCACTCTCCTCAAAAGTATAATGCTCGTTCTTATACAATTTTATTAAATGTGAAGCTTTGAGAGACTCGAGACCTTTTTTAAAAAAAGACAAACGATCATTATAACCGTTAAATCCTCCATTGACAGTCAGGGTGATCTTATTAAAATCGTCTAAGTCAGCAAACACTGCTGCTTTTGTATGAATTTTACTAAACCAGGCTGCAGACGTTACGCTATGCGGTAGAGACAGGAGCTTATCTCGATTGGTGCTTGTTGAAAAACATCCTCATTGATATATTTTGCATATGCTTTATAATTAGTTTCAAGCGTTATTTGGATCAGTCCCCGACCATACCATGGGCTATAACTCGCTGATTCCCCGGCAATCTCTTTTGTATAGATTAGTCCGCCACTTTCATGGAAAATTTGTGCTAACAAATGAGTCTTACCTATACACGTATTAATTCAAAATAATGAAAATGCTTCATTAAATGCTTGCAAATTAATTTCTAATAAAGTTACTTTTATATTAGGTGCCATTGCACACAGCTCTTCAAGAGTGATATCCCTGTTACAGGCACAAGTATTGGCATCACTCTTAGATATCGCCTCCAAAAACGTCACCGGATGCAAATGCCACAGCGCCTCGCTGCTGCGTATCTCCGGCACGTCCTTCATCCATACCAGCGCATCTATAAACTGCCGATTGTAAAGCGCCAGGGCCGGCTGCTGTCCGGCCTGCTCATCCAGCGCCGCCCGCCACAGCGCCGACAATCCGTCATGCAGCCATTCGATGTGGTGCTTGACAATAAGACGCTGAACCTGCTTGAGAATATGTGATTGCCGGTTGTGCAGAAACTGCCACAGTCTTTTACTGAATTTTTCCCCATCGCTTTCGAACTCCATCTCCTTGAGCAGCCGCTGGTAGCCCTCGATGTAGGTTAACGAATACATATCGCGGGTGTTCTGTTGCGCCAGCGCGGCGAGCCGCTGAAATCCCTGCCGCAGCCAGCCCTCTCGGGGCGTTTGTCGCAGAGTCCGCGGCGGCTCATCCTGCTCCAGCAGGATAAATCCGCGCTTTGCCAGGTCAAACTGATTGACTACGGTCACGTCGCTCTCGGCCAGCCAGGACCTCTCCGCCGGAATCTCATACCATGCGTTATCCCCGGACTTCTGCCAGCGGGTTTTGCTTCGTGGAGTGAAGCGTTCTTCGCCGGTGAGTACGGGGTCGTCGCCGATGACGGACGCCACAAAGGTATTATCCCGCTCGCGGTGGAAATAGCGCGGCTTGCCCCGGGGGGAATGAATAAAGGGCTCCCCGGCGGTGACCCCGGCCCGGTTGGCTACAAAATCCGGCAGCCGGCTGTCCTGGCTGAACACCTCAAGGTGGCAGAAATGATGCGGAGCGCTGTGGGGCGATTCCAGATAGCCGAGGTGGCCGATAATCTCGCCGGCGCTAACCGGCAGCACGTTGTCGCCAGCCAGGGCGACCACCTCGTTGAATACGCCGTTCTGACGGGCCGCTTTCATCCAGCGGGGAAGCGCGCCGGTGCCGCCACGGCGTTTAAGATACTTCTCCTGTCCCGATATCCAGCCGCTCTCTCCCACCGCCAGCCCGCCGGATACCCCCTCGGGC
Organism: Sodalis ligni; assembly: GCF_016865525.2. Taxonomy (NCBI): domain Bacteria; kingdom Pseudomonadati; phylum Pseudomonadota; class Gammaproteobacteria; order Enterobacterales; family Bruguierivoracaceae; genus Sodalis; species Sodalis ligni. The sequence continues at coordinate 6,263,422 of NZ_CP075169.1, forward strand.
ACGGACATGACCCGCACGTATACAAACGGCACGGCACGGCGGTCCAGCAGAAAGGTCGCCTCCTCCAGGATTTCCACCGTGCTGAGCCGAGGCAACTGCGTGTAGGTATCCCGCGGGGCCGGGTAACGGTTTTGCACATCGTAACAGGTCCGCGCCTGCGCCCCGTCGCCGCCGGGCAGTCCCTGCCGCACCCAGCCCGGCGCGGGATTGTCCCGGCGGACCTTAAGCGCCGTGGCGGCCACCTCGCCGATGACGGTGTCGCTCGCGCCGTACACCGACAGCGGCGCCAGCTGCATCCACAGGGTATAAAAATCCAGCCCGTGCGCCGGTCTGGCCTTATCGGGCGTGCAGGTGGATTTCACCAGAATAAACGTCGTGCTGAATTTCAGGGCGCGTTTGTTGTGGGCGGCGGCGCGGTAATCGTCGTTGAGCCGGTAGGCCACGATATGGCCGTCGGTCATGCTTTTCAGGCCGTGACCGGCCGGGCCGTCGGGACGGTAAATTGCCCCAGGGACGAAGCTGTCGAAAAGATGGAGGCCGCCGTGCCAATGGCCCTGCGATTTGAGCAGCCAAAAGGCATCGCCCTGGGTGCCCTGCAGGGCCGACATGAATTCGCTTGCCGATGAATACCCATCCGTGGGCAAAACCATTTTCATCCGTGATCCCTTGTTATATTTCAGGATTCCATTCCCTATGGCAGCATTGATCGCTTTGGAGCGATTTGCAGCCACTACGCCAACGCTGCTTGTCCGTAAATTCAGAACGCGATACAACGCGTTGAGTTTATTAATAAAAGCGTGGTGAGACAGCGACTTTTAGCATGGGTAGCGGGAGTGTTTCTTGCAAAAATCGCTCTTAACCAGCAAAAGGGCCACGTTATAGCCCGCAGCCGCCCCGGAATACAGCCGGTCTGCGGGAAATTCCGCCCCTGGGCACCGAGCACGTTGCGTTCGGGCGGGTCGCAGAGAAATATGCGATCCATGTAACATAAAAAGAATAATGATGTTAACAATGTGTTTTTATCATGAAATATTGTCGACAATATTCAATATTCAATCGCACTGCTTAAGGGAGAGTTCACCAGCGACACAGTAACTGAACTCTCGCAGAGAAACGCCCGAGCGGTGTAAAGACTTAAGAAATGCGTTTTTTTGTCATTTTCCGGCTGTTCTCGTAAGGAACCGGGACGGTGAATGGCATGTTGCGGCGGTTTCTCCGGCGGTTATCCCACCATGGGAATAGACGCTCGGGGTGCCCCTTATCAGGCATCGTGGTCGGGGCGAACACCGACACGGAGGCCTGTACATGCGAGCCGATGGGGGATTGAACAGCCTCTTACCGGCAATGATCACCTGCAAAGCTTGTCGGCGGACGGTTGCCGCCAGGCTGCTACCCGTTTGACGGAGAGTATGACAATGAAATTGATAATGTTCCGGGGAGCGACGGGCAGAGTCTTTATGTTGATTTGCCTGATGTATTTTATTGAATATATTGATCGGGTGAATATCTCTATCGCTGCGCCGCTGCTCAAAACCGAGATGCATCTGTCCAACACGCAGTTGGGGCTTGTCCTTTCCGCTTTTGGTTACTGTTACGCTATTTTCCAGATCATCAACGGCTACATGGGCGATAAAATCGGTCCGCGTCGCATGCTGGCTCTGTCAGGCCTTTTTTGGGCGGCGGGAACGCTGGCCACCGGGCTGTCCGGCGGCCTTATTGCGCTGTTCTTCAGCCGCATGCTGGTAGGGTTGGGTGAAGCGGGAACCATTCCCAACGCCACGCGGGCTATGGGGAACTGGGTGCCGGTGGCGCGCCGCGGATTTGCGCAAGGCTTTACCCATTCGTCGGCACGCGCCGCGGCGGCGATAACGCCGCCTATCATGGTGGCGTTGATTCCGTTGATCGGCTGGCGCGGCGCCTTTGTGGTGCTGGGAGGTGTCAGCCTGATATGGGTGGCGCTGTGGTGCTTCTATTTTCGTAACGATCCCCGTAAACATCCGAAGGTCACGGAGGATGAGATTGCCCTGTTACCCCCCCTATTCAGGACCGGCTCATCGCACACCGGTTCCCTGGCTGGCGCTGACCCGGCGTATCCTGCCGGTAACGCTGGTGTTTTTCTGCCATGCCTGGACACTGTGGCTTTATCTCAGCTGGCTGCCGAGCTTTTTTGTCGGCGAGTACGGCATCAATTTGAAAACATCCGCGCTATTTACCTCGGGCGTGTTTATCGCCGGCGTTCTGGGCAATACCGCCGGCGGGCTGTTAACCGATGCGTGGTTTCAGCGGACCAAGAATATCAATGCGGCGCGACGTAATATCATTATTTTCGCCTTTTTGGGATCCCTGGCGTTTATGTCCTGCGTCCTGTTCATTCATCAGCAGAATGTGATTGCGCTGTGTCTGGCCGCATCGCTGTTTTTCCTGGAGCTGGCGGAGGGGCCTATCTGGGCGGTGCCGCTGGATGTGGCCCCCGCCTATGCCGGGGTGGCCAGCGGCTTTGTCAGCACCTCGGCGGGGATAGCGGGCGTTGTCTCTCCGCTGGCGTTTGGCTATATCAGCGATGTTACCGGCAGCTACCGGCTGCCGTTCATTATGTCCATTGCGCTGTTGTTATGCGGCGTGGTGCTTTCATTCTGGATCCGGCCGGACCGGCCGCTGCAACGTCTGGAAAAGCTTCCCCCACAGATGAAATCCGCACGGGTTCATCAATAATTACGATAGGGCGGGATTTACCCGCCAAAAGCTTGTCCCGGATCCGCCATGCCTTAACGGCATGGCTACTCTCTATCAATAGCCGGAGGTCTCCGCTACCGGGGCTTTGGGCGCATCGATCAAATGCTGCCTAAACACGGTAACAGCCTGAAGGAGTTTTATGGTGCGATCCCGCAGACCATCGGTCACGGAGGTGGTCTCTCCCACCAATAGAGCATTTTGCTGCATGGCCTCATCGAGCTGGGCAACGGCAATATTCACCTGACCGATGCCTTCCGATTGTTCGGTGGTGGCCAGGCTGATTTCACTGATCATTGACGATACGCGGGTTACCTGGTTCACAATATCATGCATGACTTCACCAGCGTTATTCGCCAGTTGGCTGCCGGTGGCGATTTTTTCCACACTGTCATTAATCAAGTCTTTGATTTCTTTGGCGGCATTGGCGCTCCGCTGCGCCAATGACCGCACTTCGCCGGCGACTACCGCGAATCCCCGTCCTGTTTCACCGGCACGCGCCGCTTCAACGGCGGCATTCAGCGCCAGGATATTGGTTTGGAAGGCAATGCCGTCGATGACCGAAATGATCTCGCTGATTTTTTTGCTCGAGCTGGTAATGGTGGCCATGGTTTCCACCACCTGTCCCACCACCGCGCCGCCTTTACTCGCGGCTTCACTGGCGGATTTGGCCTGTTTACTGGCGTTATGGGCGGTATCGGCATTATTTTTCACCGTTGCCGTCATCTGTTCCATGGAGGCGGCGGTTTGCTCAAGGCTGGAGGCCGCATCTTCGCTGCGGGAACTCAGTTCGCCATTGCCCCTAGCTATACCATCCCCCGCATGCTGCAAGCCGGATATTTGCTCATTGACATCATCGGTAAATGACCGCAGATTCAATCCCGCCTGATTAATAGCACGCAAAATCATGCCTACTTCATCAACGCGATTTAGAGACATATTACTGTCAAATTGGCCGGCGGCGACGCTAAGCGACTGTTTCAGCACGCGTTCCAGCGGTCGTGATACCAAAATTTCCATCCAGAGTGAAAGCAACAGGGACATACAAGCGGCCAATGCCACGGTCAGCCCTATTTCTTGCGCAGGAAGCGCCAATAGGTAGGCGCTTATCAGGCTCAGGGGCACAATCGCCAATGCCCCGCAGCGAATGCGCCATCGCACCGACATGGTTTGCAGGCAGGACATCCAGCCAAACAGCCCGCCGCGAAGGGCCAGCCCTTCGTGGAACTTGACGCCGCCGGTTTTACCCGCCGTAAAATTCCGATAAAACCGGTCCGTCTCCTCCACCTCTTTACGCGTTGGTTTGGTGCGAACCGACATATAACCGGTCAACTGGCCGTTGCGAATTATCGGGGTCACATTCGCCCGCACCCAATAATAATCGCCATTCTTGCGACGGTTTTTCACCAGCGCGGTCCATGAGCGGCCGGCCTGTATCGTTTTCCATAAATCGGCAAAGGCTTGGGAGGGCATGTCGGGATGGCGCACAATATTATGAGGCTGCCCCAGAAGTTCATTGGGTTGATAGCCGCTCGCCTGAATAAAGGCAGCATTGGCGTAGGTAATATGGCTCTGTGTATCCGTCACAGACATCAGGGTGGCGTCGTCTGGTAAAATATATTCGTTCTGGGTCACAGGCAGATTGCTACGCATGCTAAAAACCCTGCAATAAGAGGTGGGAAAAATAAAGCGATGGAATCTTATCGGCACCTATTGAACAAACTTTACCTGTTTAGCCTCGCCCTTGATTAATTTATATCCGGCATCACACAGCGCGTGGTCCGGCGATATAGCCGATACGATAGCGATCCGGGAAGCCGGGTTCCTCCGGCCGGCTTGAGAAACGAGCGCGAAGCACACTCCAACGGCTGCAGTCCCAGGCCGTGAGCTCATTCCCGCCGCCCGGTTGCAACGCCTCCGTCAGAGTAGTGTAGGGTGTAATGATGTGGGTGGAGATCGTTGCGAAGAGGCAACCGTCAATGGCGGTCAGATCGGGCGAGGATATTACCGTCCAACACTCAATGACCGGCCAGCCAAAGTCGCGAATCAGCTTTTCAAAAGCGTCGCTTTGCAAAAAGCCGGTCATTGCCGTGCCGTCCCGCCATACATAGAGCGGCGCGTAACGATTCTCTTTGCCGTCAGGGGACACTCCACCGCGACGGGCATACAGGTAGGTCTTGAATACCAGACCGGGATAATTATCCAGCCGGGCGCCATTATCATGGATGCGCTGTTCGATGATGGACATATCATAGTCAGCCGGCAGGGTGAAACGATATTGCATGGCAATCATACGCGCTCCGGGGAGTAAAGTTGGCCATTGCCGAAACACCAGTCTTCCGGCGAGTTAAAACGCACCACGATCATCACATCTTCCGGCCGGATGCCGGGGCTTTCTTCCAGTCGCTGCGTCAACAGCCGGTAGAAATTCGCCTTCTGATCGCGGCTTCGCGGGCGTCCGGCGGTGATGTGGAATTGCACCTGCAGTGGTGAACGGATGCCGGTGAGATAATGCGGATCGCTGATAAGGCGCGATTCAGGCAGGCATTCTATGACCTGGAAACGATCGCCGTCCGGCACGTCAAAAGCGTCCACCAGCGTGCGGTGTAGCTGATTCGATAGCTGTGCCAGCCATGTCTCGCTGCGGCCTTCGGCCAAGATAATACGGGTAAAAGGCATCAGGATTCCTCCTCGGGCAAACAGGCCAGCGCAGTGGCGGCGGCCGGCCAACCGGCGTAAAAAGCCAGATGGGTTATCATCTCCACCAGTTCCTGTCGCGTCAGGCCATTCGCTAACCCATAGCGGAAATGCCACGCTAATTGCCGCTCGCGTCCCAAGGCAATCAGCGCCGCCAGCGTTGCCAGGCTGCGATCCCGCGGCGACAGCGGCGAACGTTGCCAGATATCGCCAAACAGTATCTGTTCGCTGAGCTCCGCCAGTTTGGGGGCCACACTGATCATCTGTTGCAATGCCGCGTTTTCTGCCATGGTTAACTCCATCAATTGTTGATGTAGCTATTGTGAAAGCAGGGCTTGATTTATAAAATCAAAACTATCAGCATTGACGATCCCATAAAACAGGACATTTAATGAAACGACCGGTCACACTGGATGGTGAAGCCCTGCGTTCGTTTGTGTCAGGCATCGAGGCAGGAAGCTTCGCCATCGCCGCGCAGCGCTTAAACCGTTCCACTTCCGCCGTCAGCGCACATCTGAAAAAACTCGAACAGCAATGCGGCACTGCATTAGTGGTTAGAACCGGCCGGCATCTGACGCTGACCCCCAGCGGCGAAGTCCTGCTGGGTTTTGCCCGCCGCCTGCTGACGCTCAATGATGAAGCCTATCAAGCGCTGTGCGGCATGACCTTGCAGGGAGAAGTGAGATTCGGCATGCAGGAAGACTTTGGCGAAACACTGTTGCCCGCGGTATTGGGAGATTTTTCACGTGCTCATGGGGATGTACAGATTGCCGCACGCATTGGACGCAATCAGGAGTTGAAACAAGGCATTAAGGAGCAGCGATTGGATCTGGCGCTGATTTGGCAGGATGAAGCCCCGCCAATGCCGGGTGAACTGTTGACCGAACTGCCAGTGCGCTGGTTATCTCATCCCCGTTTGGACGCCGCGGCCCTGATTGCCGGCGGGCGGCCATTGCCGCTGGTGATGTTTGAGACGCCCTGCCTGTTCCGCAAACGGGCGATAGAAGCGTTGGATCGCGCAGCCATTCCCTGGCGGGTGGTATTCGAAAGCCGCAGCCTCGGAGGCATCTGGGCGGCGGTAACGGCCGGGCTGGGCCTGACGTTACGTACCTTGATGGGCAAACCCGCTGAACTTAACGCCCTTCCCCATCCGTTGCTGCCGGATGCCGGTTCGTTAGGAGTAGCGCTGCTGCAATCGGACATTGCGCTGAGCCCCGCCGCAGAGCGGTTACGGGACATTATCCAACAGGCCCTGCTTGCGCATCACGCCCGCCTGGGCGGCGGATAAGCTCAAGGGGACCTTCCCGGTCCCCTTGGCTACTCTACTATCATCAAAAAATCTAATTATTATTCACAATGGCCGAAGATATCCTCGAAGAACAGCATTCTTGAACGGCTTTTCAATGAATGTTTTTGCTCATCCAGGTATCTACGAACTTGGCGGCTTGCAGGTTATTTTTCTCCAGCATGATGAAATTGTCAACATCGTGAAGTGGTGGCCCCTTTTCAACGTTTCCGTTGTCCACTGTTTATCGTTTTAACGTCCGCTCATTATCGCGTCATCTGACGCACTCTTTGCCGATAACATTCCTGCCTTGCGTTTATCTTTCAGCCGGTAACTTTGCCCCTTTATATTGACCGTGGTTGAGTGGTGCAGTAAGCGGTCCAGGATCGCCGATGCCAGCACGTTATCGCCGAACACTTCTCCCCAGTCCACGAAGCTTTTATTCGAGGTCAGTATGATGCTCGCTTGTTCATAACGCCGATTCAGTAGCCGGAAGAACAGGCTCGCCTCTTCCCGCGTCATCGGCAGATAGCCGATTTCATCCAGGATCAACACCCGGCTATAGCTTAACAGTTGGATCTGCCTCTCCAGGCGGTTTTCTTGTTTGGCCTTGAGCAGCGTTGCCATCAGTTTATCCAGCGGCGTGAACAGCACCCGGTGACCGCCATCCGCTGCTTTGACGCCCAGGGCCACCGCCAGATGGGTTTTCCCACCCCGGCGGACCCAGCAAGATAACATTTTCATTGCGCTCCACGAACGCCAGTCCCGCCAACTCGCGGATCACTTTGCGATCTATTCCCGGCTGGAAGGTGAAGTCGAACTGCTCCAGCGTTTTATCCAGGGTAACCGGGCCTGCTTGAGCCGTGATTCCAGGCCCCGGCTACGGCGCCCGTTCCATTCCTGTGACAAGGCGCGGATCAAGAACTCCCGGTAGTTCAGTTCTTCTTTCGTGGCCTGCTCCAGCAGGTTTTCCACCGCGCCGCTCAGATGGTCCATTTTCAGCCGGGTCAGTAGGTTTTCCAGTTCGTTCATCACTGTAGTCCCTCATAGGCATCCAGCGGTCGTTGCTCTACCTGGCAGGTCCGCTGCCACAGCGCCTGGTGATGTTCCGGCACCGTCTGCCATCCGGCGGTGGCCGGTGACAACGGATGGCGGGCGATAAGCTCGTCATTGCCGTAGACGCGTAACTCGTCGTCCAGGGTAATGCGTACCGTAACCTGGCGCCCGCACCAGGCTTCGGGCAGGCTGTAGCGGTTGCCCCGCACGTCGATGTAGCCATCCCAGGCCGCTTGGCGGATATCGTGATAACTCGTATCGAACGGACCGGCGGGCAACGGTTGCAGGGCGGTTTTTTCCGCCTCGAACCGTTCTGCCGGTGTCTGATGGAACTGGCGCAGGTCGCGTTGATCGGCCTCTTGCGCCAGCCACTGGGTCAGGAGCTGATTGACGTGCGCAAAACTGTCGAACCGTCGATAGTGAACGAAGAAGTTGTGTTTCACATAACCCACCATGCGCTCCACTTTCCCTTTGGTCCTGGGCCGGTGAGGCCGGCAGGCGCGGGGGATAAAGCCGTAGTGCTTCGCCAGCGACTGGAAGCCGGCGTTGAAGATAACCTCGCCGGTATTATCGTGTTTGAGCACCGCCGCCTTCTGGTTATCAACCAGCACGGTTTTCACGCAGCCGCCGAAGTAACCGAACGCCTGCACCAGCGATTCGTAAGTGTGCTCCGCATCCTGGCGGGGCGCGGCGAAGACATGAAAGCGGCGCGAGTACCCCAGCGTATTGACGGCGAAGTTGTTTTTACAGGGCAGGCCCGCCACTTCTGCTTCCACTTCACCCCAGTCGTGCTGCAACTGATAACCGGGCTGCGTTTCGAAGCGGACGGTTTCACGACCATGCCGGAGTCGGCGTTTGGGCTGGATATATTCCCGCAGCACGGTGGTCCCGCCACCATAGCCTTGCGCCTTGATTTCCTGGAAAATCACTTGCGCGTTCCAGACATGTTCACTCAGGCGCATATCGATAAAAGCCATGTAAGGTTCAAGTTTGCTCATACGCCGTCGTGAAGACGTCCGGCGAGGACGTTCAGGCTCGGACAGGTGCCGCCTGACCGTGCGTTCTGAGCAGCCAATCTGACGGGCAATGTCGATAATATAAGCGCCATGAATGCGCATTTGTTTTATCATTAGGTGGTCCTCTCTGCTTAACATGGCGCTTCCTCTTTCGGTGTCGGAACCTTAAAGAAAGACCATGTTGGGTGGAGTGGACAACTTTTCCGATGAATTACGACCTTATATCAGCGATGCCGACAAAATGGCCGTTGCCGTTTATTCCTACGCTCGGCAGGCGAATAAAATCGTTTTTGACCCCCGCTTGCGCCAGGTATTTTGAAGTGCACAGGTCAAAGGGGACATGGTATGACGCCGCGCTGCCCACCATCAGGATAGGGACCTGAGCCAGAGCGGCCAGTTTACGAACCGGCTCTGCCTGCAGCCAGCAGGGGGCAATATCCGGCTTATCTGATTTTGTCTGCTCCACGGGCTTAAGGTCTGAGGTATCGACAAGGGGCGGATCATAGGTTAACTGAGTCTGCGTCAGGCCATAAGGCCGGGCTATTTTGTTGCCGTATTTGAACCACCCGGGCGCACCGGTATCCTTGATATTGTAAAAAGGCGGTCCGCTGGACTCGATGGCGATCACCCCTTTGACGCTCTTCGGGCGATCGTTCGCGATACCCCAGCCGATGGGGCCGGATTGTGAGTGGGTCAGCAGGATGACCGGTCCTATCTTATCAATCAGCGCATCGGCGGCGGCCCGGTTGAGCGTCTCGTTTTGCTGAAGATTGGTCATGTCCTCCATCTGCGAAGCGTAGAATTGATCGAAGGTCGCATCACCCGGCTTGCCCTCTCCCGGCCACTGGGTATGTTCCTTGGCTTGGGGATAAAGGGCCGTATCCTGCTGGCGGGAAAACCATTGGATGGAGTAGCTGGTATCGGGCTTGCGGGTCGGTCCGTAAGCATCGGGGAAATAGCCGGAACGTCCGCGCCCCACTTGATCCACCACGTATACCGCATAACCGCGGCTCAAGAAATAGGTTGCCCAGCCCTCGCGGCCGTCGGGCGTTTCATAATAGCCTTCACCCGTTTGCCCGCCGCCGTGAATCATTAACAACGGATAGGGGTGAGTTTGTTTAGCGGGAATCTGGTATTGCACATACATTTGCCCCGACATGCGCTGCCCCTTGTTTGTCGGCGTATATTTACCGACGACAAAAAAATTACCCTGGCTGGCAATGGAAATCGGCCCCCCTTCGATAGGCGCTGAATGGATGGCTTTCGCGGGTTCTTGCGCTGACGTGCTGGTGAGCGTTGCTCCATAAAAAACGGCGGTTATGCAGAGACATCCTAAAATATCCGGACCTTTCATCGTCGCTTACCTTCTTGTTGAGTAGGTTATTTTCACTACCGCTACCCCGGCTACTATTTCGACATCGACGGCTTAACCTGAAAAGTAGTCAATAATTTCCACATAGCAGAAAATGTTTATTTACTACAGACATCACTGCGAGATATAAGAGATATTGAAGTCAGCGTCAAGAACAGCCGCCGTTTTACTATCGACAATGTGATGCAGGAATCTTTTTCGCTTGTTTTACGACCATGCGGGTATATCAGCCATTGCCGGGAAGGGAGTAAAGCAGAGCAACGCCAACGGTTTATCGGGCTAAGGGCAAGCGGAGAACGTCGGCAAGATGATCGAGGATGACCCGCGTTTTGGGCGGCATACGGTGGCCAACGGGAATCAAGGCATGCACCGGCGCACCCTCGACGTCGGCTGCAGGCAGAACGTGATGCAACGCCCCGGAGAGAACATAGGGTTGGGCAACCCTGTTGAACAGCTGGGCAATGCCCAGGCCGTTGATGGCGGCATCAACCATCGCCCCGCCATCGGACAGAATCATCGCGGGATCAGGGGAAAGGTCCATTGTTTGACCGCCGTCCCATAGGGTCCATGGGCGCAGGCGGCCAGAGATGGTGCGAAACATGATGGCTTGCTGGTTGCACAACTGCTTCACTGACATGATGGGGTCGCGCTCTGCCAGATAAGCGGCTGACGCATACAATCCGAGACGGAGATCGCAAAGCTTGCGCACGGTCATCTCGCCCTCGGCGGGAAGATGCCCGATGCGAACCACGATATCCCATCCTTCCCCCACGGCGTCCACATGGCGATCGTCCAGGGTGAACTCCAGGGTAATTTTCGGGTAGCGTTTTTGGATGACGGTAAAGGTGGGTAATAACAGCCTGCCCAGACCCACCGGAACATTCAGACGCACCCGCCCGGCGGGATCTTCATGGCGCGCCGCCAGCAATACTTCCGCCTCGCTTAACCCTTCCAGCGCGGTCCGCGCCGCTTGCAGATAGATTTCCCCATCTTCCGTCAGACGGACTACCCGGGTAGTGCGCTGGAACAGACTGGTGCCGAGCCGGCGCTCCAGACGCTGCACCGCCTTGCCGACGTTTGATTTACTGGTGCCCAGCTGTTCGGCCGCGCGGGTAAAGCTGGCGTTCTGCGCCACCACGATGAACGTGGCGATATCCAGCATGGCGGGTGGAGATTGGACCATGGTTCTATCCAAAGCGACATTACGCGGTCAGTACGGTGGAATGTCGCCAAAGTGTAGATCAACGAGAGACTGTACGTCACGCCCCTCTTGCTTAAGCCATCCCTGCCGAAGCACTTTTCAACCGGCTCCGATATGCCTGATATCGTCTTCCTCGATAGCGCCATGATCCAGTCGGAAAACGCGGTTGCATAACCGTCTGATTAAATTATGATCGTGGGACGCAAATACAAATATATCCGTCCCGGCAATCCAATCGTGCATCCGCGTCTCCGCCTTTTTCTGGAAGGAAGCGTCGCCGGTAGCGAACATTTCGTCAATCAGCAGGATTTCCGGCCTGACGGATGTCGCTACCGAGAACATTAGCCGCATTGTCATGCCTGAAGAATAGGTCCGCACCGGCAGGACCAGGAAATCGCCTAACTCGCTGAAATCTTCGATATCGGGTATTTTTGCCTTGGCCGCCGAAACGGAATGCCCCATCAGCAACAGCATGCGCATGATATTTTCGTAACCCGAGAGTTCAGGGTCCATACCGGCGCCCAGTTCAAAAACCGTGGAGACCGACCCTGTCCGGATGATGCTTCCCGAGGTGGCGCCGTATATCCCGGCCATGGTGCGCAATAAGGTACTTTTGCCGGCGCCGTTATGCCCGATCAGTCCGACGGCGTCCCCGTTGCCTAAAGCAAAACTGACGTGATCCAGGGCAGTCACAGTCACGATGGCGTTGCCGCTGCTGCCAATGCATCCTCCTGAGCCGATCCTGACCAATTGATTGCGCAATGATTGCGAATGGGCGTTATAAATGGGATAGGTCACCGTGACATCATCAAAAACAAGGGCCGCCATGGTTATATCCAAAATGCCAGACGGGGGGCATGGCGGTTGAAAAACAGCAGCGTCGCCGTCCAGCCCCCTATGGCCATGATAACTACCGTTTGGTAAACAAATCCGGCGGGGACAGTGCCAAAGATCGGATCGCGCACCAACGTGACAAAATAGGTAAAGGGATTCAGCCAGATAATGGCCTGGCTGACACCCACATGACCGGCCTTGTAAATGACGGGGGTCAGGAAGAACACAATGGGCATCAGGGATTGCACTATCTGCTCCACATCACGAAAGCGGGCACCGATAAGGCCAAGCAATACCGAGATCCATAACAGATTAAGCACCACCAGGCCGAAACCGATGACGCTCAATAAATTTACCCAGCTCAATGATTGAGGATAAACGATCAATACACCTACCAGCACCAGTAGATTATGGCCAAGAGAAATACATTGACGGGCAATCAGCTGAATGGGGTGGATAAAAAAAGGCAACTGCAAGTTGCGGATAATCTGCGACTGACGAACAAAAACGCCGGTACTCTCGGTGACGGTCCCGGAGATAAATTGCCACAGCAGCAATCCCACGGTTAACGAAGGAATAAACTGGCTGCGATCCTGATGCAACAGCTGGCTCCAGACCAGGCCCAGGCCCACGACGCCAATCGCCGCTCCCAGCGTCAGCCAGAGCGGCCCGAGCATGCTTCTCTTGTACCGCGCTTTGGTATCGCTATAGGCCAAATGAGAAACGAGCGGCAGATGGCGAACGCTTTTATTAAATCATTTATTGCAAAATACATTGCCGCAGCTAATCCTACATGAGATATCTATTGCCAGTCATAGTTATAGTCTGGCATGAATCATGAAATGCATTGCTTTTCCATGGCGGAAAGAAAATAAACTCAAAACGGTTCCCTTCCGGAGAGTGTAACGCCAGTTTAATAAAAACACCAGGGTTTACTTTGGGCAGGATGTTATTTACTTTTGCCTATTAACCTGGAAAAGCCTCTTAGACATCTGCTTCACTTCTGGAAGATACAAAATAACTAAATTACTGTTAATAACATATTTAACACATAAAGTAGAAATAACGTATTAATGCCCTCGCAACCCTGACTTCTTGAACTAACATAACCAACTGATATATTCCCTTCATCGTACATGACGATATTTCCATCTAAGCGCTTTGTTTCATCATTATTCCACCTTCGATTATAACTTTATGGATCAATGACTCAAACATACTCAAAGAAATATCAAACAGGAGCGTTGATGGATATGGTGTACCGGCAAGATCGATTAACACTTAAGGTTGCCATTTTGATGGGTACTTATAATGCCCAACGATTTTGGCAAGGCAATTGGATTCCATCGAGGCGCAAAGCTGGCAGGAGTGGTCGATCTGGATCTCCGATGATGGTTCCCGCGATGAGAGTTTGTCCATCATCTCTGCCTTCCGGCAAAAATGGGGTGCGAAACGGCTGGTGCTGTTGGCGGGTCCGCAAAGAGGATTTGCCGAAAACTTTATGTCCCTGGTGTGCAATCCGGCCATCAAAGCGGATTATTATGCCTATGCCGATCAGGATGATATATGGGAGGCGGATAAGCTCAGCCGCGCCCTTGATATTTTGCGCAAAAATGGGCACGGGTTACCCGCCATGTATTGTTCGAGGACAAGATTAATCGACGAGTTCGACCGTGAGCTGGGCTTATCTCCCTTATTTACCAAGCAGCCGAGCTTTGCCAATGCCTTAACGCAAAGTCTTGGCGGCGGAAATACCATGATATTTAATCAGTCGGCCCGGGAGCTTCTGCTTGAGGCCGGGCGAGTGACCGTTATTTCCCATGATTGGTGGACCTATATGGTTGTCACCGGCTGCGGCGGCTGCGCTATTTATGATGAATATCCATCGGTGCGTTACCGTCAGCATTCGAATAATTTAGTGGGTACCAATACAGGCTGGCGCAATAACATGACGCGGATTCGCCGGCTATGGCGGGGTGAATTCAGAAAATGGATTGATTGTAATGTATTAGCCTTACAGCATATCAGCAAACATTTGAATCGGGAAAATGCCCGACTATTACACCAATTTATGGTGGCCCGCGGCATTTGGCTATTGCCGAGGCTGGTGGTCCTCAAGCAGACAGGTATTTACCGGCAAACGTGGCTTGGAAATCTGGGTTTGATATTTGCCGCTATTTTTAAAAGGTTTGAAGATATGAGCATAATGGTAACCGGCGGCGCCGGGTTTATCGGCAGTAATTTTGTACTGGATTGGTTAGCGTTATCGAATGAGGCGGTGATTAACCTGGATAAGCTGACCTATGCTGGAAATAGGGGAAATCTGGCGGCGCTGATTCACGATCCCCGCCATACCTTGGTTCAAGGGGATATCGGTGACCCATTGCTATTGGCCAGCCTGCTGGAAAAATTCCGGCCGCGCTGCGTAATCCATTTCGCGGCGGAAAGCCATGTTGATCGATCTATTTTACATCCCGGCGATTTTATTCAAACCAATGTGGTAGGCACTTTTCATTTGCTGGAGGCGGTGCGGAAATACTGGATGTCCGGCGGTGACGCCTTGAAAGCCGGCTTTCGCTTTTTACATGTCTCAACGGATGAAGTCTATGGCTCCCTGGACAACGTAGCGCCGGCTTTTCGCGAAACGGACAGATACGAGCCCAACAGCCCCTATTCCGCCAGCAAGGCCGCAAGCGATCATCTGGTGCGCAGCTATTTCCATACCTACGACCTGCCGGTGATAACCACCCACTGTTCCAACAATTATGGTCCGTACCAATTCCCGGAAAAATTGATTCCGCTGATTATCCATAACGCATTAACGGGCAAAACCCTGCCCCTGTATGGCGACGGCCGGCAGGTAAGGGACTGGTTATATGTGAAGGATCACTGCGCCGCCCTTCGCTGCGTACTGGCGGCCGGCGAAGTGGGGCAAACCTATAATATCGGCGGTTGGAATGAAAAAACCAATATCGAGGTCGTGCAGACTTTGTGCCTGATCCTGGATCGGTTATGCCCTCCGGCCAGGGGGAAATCCTATGCCGGGCAAATCGCCCATATACAGGATAGACCGGGGCACGATCGCCGGTATGCGCTGGATGCCTCCAAGCTTGAAAACCGATTGGGCTGGAAACCGGTGGAAACCTTCGAGACGGGAATGGATAAAACGGTGCGCTGGTATCTGGAGCACCGGTCCTGGGTGGAGAATGTCACCAGCGGTAGCTATCTGCGCTGGGTTGAAAAACAGTATCAGGGAAAAGAGGCTTTGCCATGACCGCGGCATCGTACCGTATTTGTGCGGTTATCGTCACCTATGAGCCTGATTTACTGCTATTTGCCGACGTAATAGCCGCCATAAGCGGGCAGGTGCAGGAAGTCATCATCGTCGATAACGGGTCTGCGGCATGTTGCCGCGCCGCGCTGGGTGAAATCGTCCGGGTTTCAGCGCATCGGCATCTTCTCCTGCATGAGGATAACCAAGGCATCGCCGCCGGCCAAAATCGCGGTATTACCCTGTCCCGAGCGTGGGGATGTACCCATACGCTGCTGCTAGATCAAGACAGCATCCCCGCCGCCGATATGGTTCGGCAATTATTGATGGTGGAGTCCGGTCTGCTGGCGCGCGGCATCAAGGTGGGAGCCGTTGGCGCCACGGCGGTCGACCGGCGGACTTCCACCCGGGCCGGGTTCGTATGCAAACGGGGGATGTTGATTCACCGCTGCACTCCCCCTCCGCGGGAAGAGCATATCGAGACCGATTTTCTCATTTCATCCGGAACCCTGATCCGCACCGCCGTTTTCAAAGATACCGGCCTGTTGAACGACGGCTATTTTATCGATCATGTCGATACGGAATGGTGCTTTCGGGCGACCCATAAGGGCTATCGTCTTTTTGGTTCGAAGAAAGCGCTGTTAAGCCATAGCCTCGGCGATGCCGTCATTAAAATATGGTTTGCCCGCTGGCGCGAGGTCCCGCAGCATAACCCGCTGAGAAATTATTATACGTTCAGAAATACCATCAGGATGATTTACCATACCCCCATGAGCGTCTCCTGGCGTCTCGCCCATTGCTACCGCCTGGCGATGTTCTTTACCTTTTGCCTCATCGCCGGCAAGCCGAGGTTATTGCGCCTGAAAATGATGCTCCTCGGTTTGGCCCACGGCGTTAAAGGCGTGCAGGGCATCTTTACCCCTGACAGAAGAACATGATCCGCACGGCAGGGCCGCTTGCTGACAAAGCGCCCGGCCCGGACAGGCCGGGCCTTTATGTCAACATCCCCCGGCACCGATCCGTTCAACCGGTCAGGATACCGGCTCCTCCCTCGGGGTCATTACCGCTGAATCCAGATTTTCCATTACGTACCGGTAGATGCCGTCCATTTGCTGCTCCCATGATAACGGCGCCATGGTGGCGAGTCCGCCGTCGGCCAGCCGCTGTCGCAGCGAACGGTCATGATAAAGCGCGCTGAACGCCTCCAGCATCGCCTGTGGTACGGGATCCGCCAGGCAGGCATTTATCCCGTGCCGGCAGTGCCACTCTACATGCGGGCCGTTGTTGCAAATGACCGGCACCCCTGAAGCCATTAACTCAACGGGCAAATAGGAAAGATTGGTCCCGGAAAAGGCCATGCCGATATCACAGGTACGGTAAAGATCGCCGGTCTCCTTAAGCGTCAAATTGCCCATCAGCGTCGCCGGAAAGGGGGGTCGGGCCTGTAAATCCAGCCCCGCGATCACAATTTCAACGTCAGGAAACCGTTCAGCGATTTTTTTCAGCGCGGCCATTCCCAAATCAAAGCAGCGACGCTCCGTAGAGGGCCGGCCGTAAAAAAACAGCCGCGACACCTTCTCGCGTACACGGTAGTCCTTCACGCGCGGAGGGTGGAAAATTTGGCGATCCGCGGCAAAAAGAAAGTTCCGCGCCCGGCCGCCATGGGATTCATAGCACTGTTTCAGCCAACCGCCGCCGGTAATACCGATAAAACCAAAACCGTAGGTGGCGTTTGCCTGCATGGATGTCGTGCCGTAAGCGTAAAAAAGGCTCTCGTAATCCTGCATAAAATAAAATTTTTTATTGGTAAACTCGAAGGCCCTTACGTCATAGGCGGACTGCCAGGTGGTGGCGATGGCGGCGGCGCAGGAAGGCAATAAAGCCGGATCGATCATAACCTCTAACTGGCAATCCGGCAGCGCCGACATAAGCTCCTCTTGCAAATGTTTTACCGAGTGATGCCGGCGATTATCATGGATAAAAATAATATTCCGAGTGTCAAACCTGGCGAAATGATTGGCAAAACGAAATAAGGTATAATGACCTCCGCCCCAAACATTCGTCCAATCCGGCACAAACCAGATGAATGCCGGCCGCGGGTCTTTATTGGCAACCGGAACCACGGTACCGCCGTATTCAGTCCAGGGTTTATAATCAAGCACCGTGCCATAAGTCATTTCCGGATCCAGGTTTGTCATACCGGGCCAGACGCAGTGATGGCCGGCATTGACCTTTTGGTGTAATAACACAAAAAAACGGGGAAACTGCTTGAATAAGGCGAAAATAACGGCGTTACCCCAGCCAAATTCCTTGGCGTATTGCATAAAAAGTTTGATTTTATCATTCATGATTATGTTATTAGCCTTGGAAAGTAGCAATATATCTTGCGAGATCATCTTTCCAGTAACCGGGATTAATCGACTCGTCCAATGTGGATAAATAAAGGGATTTAATACCTTCAGAAAAAGGCCGAGGGGCCGACAGTGGGAACATGGAAGACTGAACGGGAACAATATCCCCCCGATAGTTCAAAAGATCGCCAATGGCGCGCGCGATATCGAAGCGGCTGATGGTTCCATTGCTGGCGAAATGAAAGGTGCCGGTTTGGCGCTGATTAATTGCCCACAGGATAAATTCGCTTAACTGAACGGCGTAGGTAATACTCCCCAACCGGTCGCTCACCGCTTTCAACTCCGCCGCTCCATTTTTTATTTGCTGAACGATCTTGCCGACAAATTTATGATCTTTACCCGGCCCGCCGCCTATCATCCAGCCGGCACGAAGAATCAGGTGCCGCTCGGGGCAATTGGCTTTCACCGCTTCTTCGCCGTTTAACTTTGAGCGGCCGTAATAATTTGTGGGAATGGGAATATCCAGTTCGTTATAGCTGATTTTACCTTCCGCGCCGAAAACGTTTGAAGAAGAAATATACAGTAACCATGCGCCGCAGGCTTCAGCCGCCTTGGCAATTTGTTCCGTTGCCAGATGATTGCATATACCGGCCCGTGCCGGTTCTCTTTCACATAAATCCACATCGGTTTCAGCGGCAAAATGCAAAATAACATTCGGCCTCGCTTCCCTGATAAAGGAAAAAATACACTTGGGATTCGACAGATCAAAGCGGTGGCGGTCAGCAACCACTATTTCGCAATGGGTATCACTCAACGCATTGGCAACATAGACACCGAGCATGCCGGTGCCGCCGGTAATGAATATTTTATCAGACATTGTTAAAAAACCTCCGCACCGGCCAAGGAATCCCCGGCCTGATCTTTAAAAGAGATGATGGGGTCAATATCAGTGTGAGCCATATCCTGCCATTTGATATCAATATCCGGATCGTCAAAGCGTATACAGCGATCGTATTGCGGATACCAATAATCGGTCACCATATATTGTAATTTTGCACTATCGGATATCACCAGGAAACCATGGGCGAAACCCTCCGGTATCCAGAGCTGATGAAAATTTTCGTCAGATAATAGCGCCCCTGCCCACTGGCCGAAGGTAGGCGAATTTTTTCGTAGATCAACGGCAACATCGAACACGGTCCCTTTAACCACCCGTACTAATTTCCCCTGCGGTTTACTCACCTGATAATGCAAACCACGTATCACGTTTCTTTTAGAAAATGATTCGTTACTCTGAACGAAATGTATTTCGCGATTGACCGCCTGTTGAAAGGCTTTAAGCTGAAAGCTTTCATAGAAATAACCTCGTTCATCTTTAAAGACTTGAGGTTCAAAAAGTAATACATCAGGAATGGGTAGCTTTGAGGGTTTCATTGGGTATTCTCTTTGAGCAAAAAATGCAGATATTGCCCGTAGCCGTTTTTCATCAATGGCCGGGCCAGCTTCGCGAGTTGTTGATCGTCGATCCATTGTTGTTTATAAGCAATTTCTTCCGGGCATGATACTTTCAGACCCTGCCGGCTTTCCAAAGTGGCAATGAATTGACTGGCATCCAATAAGGATTTATGGGTACCGGCATCCAGCCAGGTATATCCTCGCCCCATGACCTGTACCCTAAGGGCATTTTTTTCTAGATAAAGCCGGTTTAAATCGGTTATCTCAAGTTCGCCCCGTGAAGAGAGTTTCAATGTCCTGGTCAATTCACACACATCTTTATCGTAAAAATAAAGCCCTGTGACGGCGCTGTTTGACTTGGGATCGGCGGGCTTTTCCTCAAGGCTGATAACCCTACCATCCGCGCTCAGCTTCGCGACGCCATAACGCTCAGGATCCTGGACATGATAAACAAAGATGCTGGCGCCGCTCTCACAATAGGTCGCATTTTTCAATAAATGAGGCAGGTCATTGCCATGAAAGATATTATCCCCAAGAATAAGAGCACAGGGATCGCCATTGAGAAATTCCTCTCCCAGGATAAACGCCTGCGCCACCCCATTGGGGGTCGGCTGTACCTGATAACGCAGCCTTATGCCCCATTGTTCTCCGCTGCCCAGCAATTGTTTGAAACGCGGCGTATCCAGCTCTGTGGAAATGATGAGAATATCTTTAATACCCGCAAGCATAAGTGTGCTTAACGGGTAATATATCATCGGCTTATCAAATACGGGCAGCAGTTGCTTTGAAATGGCCAATGTTGCGGGATGCAAACGGGTACCCGCTCCGCCAGCGAGAATGATGCCTTTCCGTTTCATGTGTATTTTCCTTTGAACTCCCGTATAGGATCTCGGCAAGAGGAAGAATGACAACTTGCGCGACCCAAAGCATATTGGCAAAAATCAATGGCAGGGCAGATTGGCGTATAATGTAATGATAATCATGCAACCAATTAGACATATTAATTTTATAGATAGCGATTAATAACCAATGCCTAATGGCTGATAACGACCAAAGTCGCTTCAATATAGCCTAAAGGGATAATTTTAATACCCACCCTCGGGAAACATATCTTTGCATAATTAAACGTAAAGGCGGCCCCACGCCCTTCTTGCCTAAGGGTTTGTAGTAAGTAGGATTTCAGCGGTATGATCCCACTGCAAGGCAATAATAGGATTAAAACAAATACATATTAGCTCCCGGTCACTAGCGCCGTTGGATTAATCTATTAACCACGACACTACGTCAGGTGCTCCCTGAACGGCCGAATTTTTATATTATTAGAATTATGATCAACCAGACTTAATACGGCTATTTATTCATCTTTACGGCTGGCAATCTGTCTTTGAATCCGCGAATAATATGCAATCTGGTTTTTCGCTATAAAGAACCGGATTTTTCTCCTCGATAGCTGAAATTATTTCGTCATGCTCATCGCACAAAATATCGAGGTCAGGCACTCCCTGTCCTTCGTGAAATAAAAAGCTGCGGACCAAAATCGAGTGCTGTATACATATCGTTTATCAAGCTATTTCCCGCCGCGTTGACGATGACTTTATGAAACTCAGCATTCATGGAAATAAGATCGCTGTAATTATCATAAACCCCGTCATGACCATGGGTACGAATATCATGATTCAAGCGTTTTAATTCACCCAATTCATCTCGCGTTATTTTTCGATTACCGCATCCCCGATAGAGGACTCAATGAGCACGCGAGCCTCATGCCACTGATAAATATCATTATTACAGGGCTTTGCGGCCACTCTGAAGCCTTTATTATGCTCTAATATCAAAATTTTTCAGCGGTCAGCCTTACCAAGGCCTCCCTGATAGGAATGCCGCTTATACCGAATTTTACGCTTAGGGCGCTGACGATAAGATGCTCTCCCGGTTGCAATTGATTGTATATGATCTCCTTTTGAGAATATCATAAACTTCATCACTGACGCTTTTATTTTTAAGCATAACCTGTTCTCTTTATTTATTATCATATAGGGTGGCACGGATGGTATATAATATATCATTAAAAAATGTTAAAAAATTAAATATTATTTACATTAGATAATTTTCAAATTGGAGACTGAAAGCCGCTTTAAGCGGTGATTATAACGATAACCATATCATTAAAAAGCATTTATTTCTATTGCCGGCCAGAATTGAGTAATTTTCCGAATATTAATTAAGCCCGTGAAAACCATCATCCAATGTAATTAGTTTTTCTACAGGGATAATTATTATTTATACGAGGAGAATTTGGTCATCGTTATCCGACCCCAATGATATTAGCGCCTGTTCATTGGTCAAATTATTCAGCAGGCAGGGCATAAGCGACACCCAGGTCTATCCTTTCTATGGAACCCAGGCTATGCGTTGATGAGACCCGCTATTCCAGCGTTAACCGCCGATGCCGGTTATGTATGCAGCGGCAGGCGGCCGGGCCGAAGGGACAGCGGCTCAGCCTCCTCCCCTCCTGCCGTGACGGTCAGAACGTCAACCGCGCCTTGCGGATGGCGGCAATATGTTCCGGCCCGATACCGCAACAACCGCCCACTATGGTCGCGCCCTGATTAACCCAGCGGCGGACCCATTTCAGATAGTTTTCCGGATCGAGATCGGGCCGTATGCCGGAAATACCCGCATAAGGCTCATCGCTCGGCGGTTCGGGCAAAAAGGCATTGGCATAAACGCCCAGCCCTGCAGCCGGTGTCGGTGAAGCATCTATCACCCGTCGTGCGGCAATGATCGCCTCGCTCATGACCTCCGGCTGGCTGCAGTTAAACAAAACGGCATCGGCTCCCGCCGCAAGCGAAGCCGCCACCGCTTCTCCTACGCCTTCACCCGAGCGGAGCTCCGGCGGGCCGATACGCCCCGCTTCATCCTTCAGGGTATAAGAGACATAAACAGGCAATGAATTGGTTTGCCGGATAAAAGCCAGGTCGGTTAACGCTTCGGCGGTGGAGCTTTGTGTCTCAATCAGCCAAAAGTCAATATGCGGCGCCAGCCCCTGCACCAGCGGGGCAAGAATCTCGGGAGCGCGGGCGGCGATAAATTTATCCGGCCGATAGCTTTCAAACAGCGGCGGCAAGGACCCCGCCACACGGACCGGGGATGCCGAACGTCGGTCAGCGGCTCCGTCCGCCACGGCGCGGGCCAGGCGTCCCGCCCGGTCGGCCAGCGTTTGGGCCTGGGCGTGAAACCGAGCCTCCCCCAGCATATGGGGCACCAGTCCGAAGGTATTGGTGGTAATAATATCCGCTCCGCTGTCGGCGAACGCCTGATAGGCGCGGCTGACATATTCCGGCGCTTCAATAAGCGCCAGCGCCGACCATTCGGGAAGACGGAACGGCGCCCCCAGTCTTTCCAGCAATCGTCCCATGCCGCCATCAAGAATAGTGACGGCCCGCTTCGGGGCATGGCTTTGATTTGTGGGATTTGTGGCGCTAGCGTTCATCAGATACCGTTCCTCTCAACGTTGCGAATGCTGTTGTTCATAACCCTGCCCGAAATGGCGCTCCAGCCGCTGCTGAAAAAGCTCCAGGACAATCGACATCAGCCAGTAGACGGCCGCCGCGGTGGCCAGCATTTCCATATAATGATAGGTACTTCGGCCATAGGATTGGGCCAGGAAATTGAGTTCCCACAATCCCATCAGCGACACCAGCGACGAATCTTTAAGCATCGAAATAAAGAGCGACCCCACCGGCGGCAAAATGATGCGCAGCGCCTGCGGCGCCACCACATGGGTCAGAATCACGCCACGGGAGAGGCCGAGCGCCATTGCCGCCTCTTTTTGTCCGTTAGGCACCCCTATCACCCCGCTGCGAATGGTTTCCGCCAGATAGGCGCCGTAATTCAGCGACAGGGCAACTATCCCTGAACTGAACGCTCCCAGGACAATGCCCGCCTGGGGCAGCGCCAGATAGATTATCAATACCTGCACCAACAGCGGCGTGCCGCGGAATAACGAGACGTAAAAAGTAGCGCAGCCGAAAGCGATGGCGCTGGCGGATAACCGTCCGGCGGCGGCGATAATGCCCAGCAGGATGCAAAACAGCATGGAAATCAGGGTGATCACCAGGGTTAACGCCGCTCCCTGGATGAAACCGTCCGGCGAAAGGTGCAATCCGAGCATAAACGGCAATTTTTGCCGGATCAGGCCGGTATCAAGACCCATGCGGGAAAACAGGCAGAGCAGCAGCGTCAATAGCAGCAGCCAGGTAAGACCGGTACGCAACCGGAATCCAAGGCCGCCTTTGGCCGCCGACGCCGGGGGAGTTTGCCGTGAGGGTGCCGTCTCATCCTCGCCGTCGTTTTTGTTCGGCTGCAAAGAGAATGGCAAAGCCATTACAGCGATGCCCTGGTGATATCTTCGCCAAACCAGTGCTGCGAGATTTTTGCCAAGGTCCCGTCGGCGCGCAAGGCATTGATTGTATCGGCGACCTTTTTATTCCACTCTGCATCGCCTTTATCGGTGGCGACCCAGTTCGGTTCCGCATAGAGTTCGGCGGCAATACGGAAAGAACTGGTTTTGGCGATACGCGCCTTGGCCGTTGCCAAATCGGAGACCACCGCATCCAGGCGCGTGCCGGCGCCTAACGCCAGGTTCTGAAAGGCCACGGTTTCATCCGTGGGAATGATTTGGACATGATTAAACGGAAAATCAATAGGTTTGGCTCCCGGAATGACTAAGGTTTTATTCAGGTAATTCTCATAGCTGGAACCAATGCCGACCCCCACTTTTTTATTACTCAAATCCGCGGCGCTTTTAATGTTCTTTTCATCTTTGTTCACCACCAGTACCGCCGGGGAGCTGTAATAGGGCGCCGGAAAATCGAGGACTTTGGCCCGCTCGGAATTAGGCGTCATTGAACAGATGCAGACATCCCAGCGCCCGTTCCATTTGCCGCCGACGATGGTTTCCCATCCGGGCGCGGTCAGTTCCAGCGTAACACCCAGCTTTTGCGCCACCGCTTTCGCCACATCCACATCAAATCCGGCCAATTGGTTATTTTCATCAATAAAACCAAAGGGAGGGTAATCATTAACCAACACATCATGCAGCACTTTTGATTGATTTACCCGGTCAAGGGTTGAACCCGCGCTGGCGGGTTGCGCCCCAAAAAGGAAAATGGCGGCGGCCAGTGTCGATAGTCTTAGAAATGCGGACATTTTTACCCTGATCTTTCCATAAGAGAAGCCTATGACCACAACTTAGTAAACCAACCAGCGCTTTCAAAATACCAAAGCGGTATATCTTATATAAATCATCTTCAAAGGGGATTAAGCTGCAACGGATTTGCTAAGTTTACGATTTCATGTAAACTAATCTTGATAAATCGTAAAGTTTTGGGGTGCCCATGGGAATAGTCGCTAAAAACCACTAACCATCAAATTGGCCGTCAGTCCGTTAGCCTTGACCACTCCGAACTGGTCAGGGCGCGTCTAGCCAACCTTGCGGAACACTTTATCGATGTGCTCAGAAATAAAGACGCGGAAAATATCCATGCTTTATTAACACTGCCGGACGACCAATTCTGGTCCGAAATCAAAGGGCGCGCTAACCATATCGAAATTGTGGAAATGAGTACTCCCGAGAAAATAGAGCATCAAGAATATATTGATAATCGAAATGCTTTTCTTGCTCATCTGGGAAAATACGGCGGGGTCTATAAATCCAGCATGGTAGCTGAAATCCTGGGCATCTCCCGTCCTACCGTCAATAAATACGGCGAGCAAAGCAAGATCATCGTCCTGAACTGGGGAAGCGAAAATCTCTACCCGGTTTTTCAATTTTCCACTGATGAAAATAACGGCGAGAGAGGCCTGCTGAAAGGGTTGCCGGCGATATTAGCCAGCTTGCGAAACGTCAGCAACGTAAGAAAGTGTAATTTTTTCACCCGCGAAATTGATACGCTGGACAAAGCGCTGGATAAGCCCACGACTGCCCTGGAAACATTGCGCAAAGGCGCCACGGAAGAGGAAATACGCCAGTTGGTCAGGCTGGCGGGCATCTTCGGCAGCCCCGACGCGGCGTAGCGGCGAGCAATGGCCACTACCGATTTTATACAGATACAGTCCAAATACCGACGGGCGGAACTCGCCATAGTCCACAGCGGCATTATCCGGTAATGCGAATGTCCAGGTGGTCTCTCAGCATATCCCTGGCGCTGACGCCTTCATGCTGAAAGTCGGACAGCCGCTTGACGGATTTAGTGGTGATGAGGCCTGCCCCTGACGAGTCCTCGCACCAGAATACCGTGCAGCATTGTCCGGTCATGCATGACAGGTATTCCAATCCATCCACGTGCTTTGACAGTATTGCCGCCAGCATTTGTGTATTACGGTAATTGCCCCCCATCAGTTCCCCCAGCGGAACATGCAGCAAGGGGGCCAGCGCCGTTAAATCGATAATCGACAGATCCCGTACCGCCGTGACGATTGCCATGCAATTTTTAGTAAAATCTTCCAGATCGATAAAACGTTCTCCTTTGTACATTTCAGCGCAGGCCGTGACCGGCACGGCCGTGACATAAAATGTGCCCTTGCTTCGATCGGGAATAGCGTAACGGGACTCTCTTTTAGGATCTTTATTAAAAAAAACGCCGTTCCCGTCGTAAAAATTATCCTGTAAACGAAAATAGTCAGTTGAAGCGGGGTATGGCTTGACAATTTTACTTCCGGCAACCTTTATTTTTTGAATTATTTGATCCATTCTATATTCAATGTTACTCCATACCTTTAGCAGCATAAAATATTTACTTTAATGTGATTAGATAGAAACATTTATGCTTCCTTATGGTTTATAGGGCTGACTCCCTAATAGAAAATAATACTCAATTGATAAGATACGGAGCAAGCCTTCGGCAGGAATATTTAGGTAATGTTTATTTGTAAACGATTTTAATTATTATTTACCCATGTTTAAGAGCATATCGATTATCTAAAATCCAGCTAACAATATAACAATTTTTATCAAGGGAATATTCTTGCAGATTTTTCCCGTTAAACGAAGTATAAATTATCTTTTGATAATAACCATATTTTTTGTATGGATATAAAAGGCCGATGTCGGGTAAAACAATGACTAGCGCAGAGCGTCTGAAGAGTATCTTGCAGGGTAAATCCGTTGATAGAACCCCTATTGCCGGTTGGCTGCATATGCCGTTGGTGGACAGGGTTATCCCGGAATTCGTCGGGGCGACCGTTCAGTTCACCGATGAGAATGAGTGGGATTTTGTCAAGGTCATGTCCAACGGACATTACATGGCCGAAGCCTATGGGGCCGATATCCTGTTTTCCACCGACCCAACGCAATGGTCGGGTACTTTCCGTTCATATCCGGTGAAAAGCCCTCGCGATCTCTTGACGTTACCGGTACTGGATAAAACCAATAGCGCACTGGCGCGGGAAATTTCGGTAACCGCTGCCCTGGTACAACATTATCAGGGAAAAGTACCCATTGTGGCGACACTGTTCACTCCCCTTACCTGGATTCAGGAAATGAGCAGCTCCACCGATCCACGCCTGACCAGGGAGTTTATGCAACGGCATAAAAAAGCATTGCACAGGGGCCTTGAAGCCCTGCTCTCAACTCAGTTGAATTTTCTTGACGGGTTGCTTGCGGCGGGTATCGACGGTATTTTTCTGGCCTCGCAATTTATCAGCGGCGAGGTCATCGGCCGGGAAGAATATCATGAATTCTGTCGCCCCTATGACCAGAGGATTCTGGACTATATCAAAGGCAGGACCTGGTTCAATATTCTGCATGTACACGGCAACAAGCGGTTGCTGTTTGATGAGTGCCTTGATTACGATGTGCAGGCATTTAATTGGGAAGACGCACCCTATGGCGTACCGGACACGCAGCGGAGCAGTATAAAAGCCATACGCGGCTTGACCGATAAAATCATCATAGGCGGTATCGATCAGCACCATGATTTTTCCCAGGAGGAGAATAACCGGGATGTCATTAGGGCGCGGCTCCAGCTGCAATATCAGCGCGCAATGCAAGAAGCAGGCGGAAATAAGTTTATCTTCGCCCCCGGCTGCGCGCTGCCGCAAGATATACCCCGAGACATTTTCAAGCTGCTAAAAGAGGTCGTGGGACAGTCCTCACGCCCATGATTAGCCGAAGAGTTTGAACTGCGCGGTCAGCTTACGTACGTTTTTTTTACCACCGATAATCGCCATCCCCAGCAGTTGCAGCTGTTCGGTTTTCTGCCCCAGCACCATTGCGGTAAAGTCATCATAGCGGGTGGTCTCCTGCCCCTCAACGGGAAAGATGACCTTATCCACATCCTGGGCCCGGCAGCTTTCCAGCAGTATTTTCAGCTGGTCGGCCGACGCGGCCAGCACCGGTATTCCGATGGGGATCAGTCCTGGATATTCGCAGCGATCGCCATCGATCAGGGGTTGTCCCACCAGAGCGGGATGGCGTTGTCCCACCGTCAAGGCGATGACCGCGGCGGCATTCACCGCTTTGCCGGCGGGTAAACCGTCATCAAGAATGATGACGCAGCGCTCAGGTTGAAGGGACGTCGTTTCGTTTATCGGAATCGAACTCATGATCATTCTCCTGCTGAATCGAATTCCGAGCATAGATCAGATGTTTTTACCGGTCTGGAACGATTGTGCAGATCCGCCGGTAGGCCGCGGGGGTAAGATAATAAGCGCGTTTAAACCAGCGCCCCAGATGGCTTTGATCGGCGAAACCCGTCTGGGCGGCCGCGTCCGCCGGCAAAAAACCCTTAGCCAATAATGACCGCGCTTTAACCAGCCTCAGCTGCACCAGATAGGCGTGGGGCGGCAGACCGTAACGATGCTGAAATTGACGGGTTAACCGGAACCTGTCCATACCTGCCAACGCGGCCAGTTCCGTTAAACCGATTTCTTCACTTATATTGTCATGCAGATAATCCCGCACCCGCTGAAGAGCCGGATTTTTATTATCCGCCGTGACCCTTTTCTTACGCCAGGGATAGCGGCGGGTTAAGGCTGAAATCAGATGCTGCATCCCATGATCTTTGACGATTTTGAAATCCTGGCGGTGCAGGGCATCGAAAGCCGATAGCGTGGCGGCGGCCAATAGATCATCCTGGAACAGGGTAGCCGGGAAGGAGAACTCCGCCCGATCCGGCGCGTTCTCGAAAATCTCCGGCAATTCGCGGCGCAGCAGTTCCGGCGGAATATACAGCATACGATAGGTGAACCCGTCGCGGTCCACCGCATCGCCATCGTGCACCTCCCCCGGCGCCAGGGTAAAAACCTTGCCGGGGGTGCTGCGGTATCTCACCCGGCCGGAATGGAACTGCTGCACCCCCGCTTCGGTGACGCCCACCAGATAGCTGTCGTGCCAGTGCGCGTCATAAGCGTGTCCCTCGAAATGCGCCCGGATGGTTTCTACCTGCGAATCCTTATCCTTTACGATATCCACCCATTGCGTCGTGGTCATGGAAGCTTGCCCGGCCCGTTGATAGAGAAAAAATCTATATTAGCAGACACAGTAAGCAAGGCAGTGCTGACAAGCCGTTTTTTTGTTCAAAAATGTAAAGCAACAAACTGACGTTATGCTAAAAATAAGCATAATGCTTGACAATGAAGCTTGGCATCGTTGCCCCCTTCGAGCCCATTAGAAATTAAGATAATATTTATTGCGGAAATTGTTTTTATTGATATTGTTTTAATAAAATTATATATTTTGTTTCTACTTTTGGCATGCGAATAAGTTTTACCTATAATAAGTGGTCATTAATCAGGCCTTCTGCTCATCTCAACGCAGCGCAATAAAAGACTGGATATGTGGCAAAAATAGGCAAATCTAACGATTACGGCTCTTTAACGGCAAAATAAAAGCCGTCCATTCTAATAAACAGCTTTCTCTAAAAGCAAAATACCTACTTGTCGAAACAGTTAATTTGATATTTATTTCCCCGTATAGTTACGTTAATGGCGTATTAAAAGCATATGTATGATTATTAACGTTTTGAATAACATAAGTTTTAAAATTTCAACTTTATTTTCATATGCCTTTAGATGACGGTTTGACAAATTGATACGGTACTATCACTCTAAATGAGCGTTAGTTATTATTATCAATATTTTATTGAATCAATTTATTATAAATATATTATGGAGCCATAAAAATGCCTACACTTCACAAGCCAGCGATATATCTGCCGGAGCATATTATCACCCTCGAGGAAACGCTTGATCTTGCGAAAAAGAATTTCAAAGACAATCCCAATTTGGAAAAATCCATCGAGCTGATAACCAATACAGGCGTGAAAAAAAGGCACATCATACAACCAATCGAGCTGGCGACATTGCATCCGGGTTTTGGCTATCGGAATGCCGTATTTGAATATCAATCCAAGCGACTGGTACCTAACGTGATAGAGGAAGCGTTGAGCCATGCCGATATCACCGCCAAGGATGTTTCCGCGATCATTTATGTGTCCTGTTCAGGTTTTCTAATGCCGTCGCTGACCGCCTGGCTGGTGAATAAAATGGGATTCCCTTTGCAGACGGTTCAAATCCCTATCGCGCAGCTCGGCTGCGCCGCCGGTGGTTCGGCCATTAATCGCGCCCATGATTTTATACTGGCGCATCCCGACAGCAATGTGCTTATTGTCAGCTGCGAATTCTGCTCACTAAGCTATCAGCCCACCGATGGTGATATCGGCAGCCTGCTGTCCGACGGATTATTTGGCGATGCGATAACGGCGGCAGTGGTGACCAGCCGCGCCGGCAACGGTCTGGAATTACAAAGAAACAGCAGTTATCTCATTCCGGATACCGATGAATGGATACGCTATGCGGTAAAAGATACCGGCTTTCATTTCCGGCTGGATAAACGGGTACCGGGCACCATGGCGCCTTTGGCCCCGGTCATGGCAGAACTGGCTTCGACGCATCATTGGCAGATTGACAGTCTCGATTATTATATTATCCATGCCGGCGGTCCGAGGATTTTAGACGATTTATGCAAATACCTCGGCGTGCAAAGGGAGAAATTCTCCTATAGCCGAGACACGCTGGTGAATTGCGGTAATATCGCCAGTTCAGTGGTATTTGAAGCCTATCGTCGCATGCACGAAGACAGCATTTTCAAATCCGACCAGAGGGGGATCATTGCCGGTTTTGGCCCGGGAATTATCGCGGAAATGAACCTTTCACAATGGCGATCCGCCGAAATTTCGCGGCTCACGGCGTAGAATATCTCTCAGGCCCATAGGGCGGACGTCCAGGCCGCCCGAATCGGCTGCCCAGTAGTCCTTTACCGCGCTGAAGACGGAACGTTCTCCATGCCGATATGCGGTATGCCGTCTTCTTCATACAGCTCGGTGACCGCACGAAATCCGAAACGACCATAAAATTTCTGTAAATGCGCCTGGGCGGAGAGATGAATCTTCCGGCCCGGCCACCGCGACGCACAGGCCGCCAGCGCCTGTTCCATCAGCCGATTACCCAAATTCATCCCGCGAGCCCGGGGCGAGACGATAACCCGGCCTATGGACAAGGTATCTTTACCGGTAAGGATCCGGGCATACGCAACCAGTTCACCCGCTATATAGCCCGCGACATGGCGGTTATCATCCAGAAGATCCTGGCCGTCGATATCCTGGTAGGGGCAGGTCTGCTCTACGATAAACACCGCATTACGCAACGCGAGAATGTCATATAGACGTTGTACCGTCAGCTCATGGTGATGCCAGTCGTACCACGTTTCATTCATTGAGCTTCCTTAGAAATCGGCTGAAAATTATCAATTCGCCACCTTTATATCCACCATTACTGTAAAATGCAAATAATAACCATCTTCACGATGATAATTATGTGTTAGATACCATTGGCATATATAACAGATTGATATTTGTCCCTCAATAAATAATGCCTCCAATTTCTACTCAACAATAGATGGGCCGATTTTTAATCTGTTAGATTATTATTTTCATTCAAAGAGAGTCATCATGAAAAGACAATTCGCAAGTGTTATCTCTCCGGTTGAATTAAAAACCATTCAACCCATCAGCAGTACGGAACGGCAAGGCAAGATCAGCGATTTATTCACTATCTGGTTTGGTTCCAATATCATGATGCTGACGGTGATCACCGGTTCGCTGGCGGTGTGTGTATTCAATTTATCTTTTTTCGCCGCGGCGGCGGCGGTGATTATAGGGAATCTGGCGGGGGCCGTTTTTATGGCCCTGCACTCAGCCCAAGGCTCACAGCTGGGCGTGCCGCAAATGATCCAGACCCGCGGTCAGTTCGGATCCTTCGGCGCCTTGCTGGTTGTGGTCTTAGTGGTGGTGATGTACCTGGGCTTTTTTGCCTCCAATCTGATATTGGGCGGCCAGGGGCTGCATGCCATCTGCCCCCCGCTCAGTATCAACGGCGGCATTGCCATCGTCGGCGTCTTGAGCGTTACCGCCACGGCTTTCGGCTATAAACTTATACACGCCTACACCCGAATCATGTCCTGGCTGTCCGGTACTGCCCTGTTACTGTGTTTTGGCTGGATTCTGCTGGTAACCGGTTTGCCGGAGGCGTTCTTTAGCTACCGTCCGCCGACGTTTGCCGGTTTTTTCGGCGCCCTGTCTATTGCCGCTCTGTGGCAGTTGGCCTATGCCCCCTATGTGTCCGACTACTCCCGTTACATGCCGGAAAACAGCCATCAGGGTAAAGTATTCTGGGCCAGCTATTGGGGCTGCTCCCTGGGGTCCATTCTTCCGATGATCCTGGGCGTGGTGATCGCCCTGTGCTGGAAAGACGATGATGTCGTTACCGGCCTGGTGACCCTCACCGGCGGAGCCAGCGCCCTGATAGTGGCGATTTTCTCCGTGGGCATCGCCGCCACCAACGCGATGAATCTGTATTGCGGAACGCTGTGCGCGTTAACCGTCGGCCAGACACTGGCGCCGGCATGGTCTCCCCGCTCCGGCGCGCGCATTATCCTGGCCCTGGGGATGTTTACCTTGTCACTGCTGCTGGCGGTGGCGGGCCAGGGAAATTTTCTGGTGAATTACATCCATTTCATTCTGTTGTTGCTGTATGTGTTGATCCCATGGACCGCCATCAACCTGGTGGATTATTACCTCATCGCCCACGGCAGCTACCATGTCCCCTCTTTTTTTCGGCAAGACGGCGGTATCTACGGCTATTTCAATTACAGGGCCATAGCTTGCTACCTGCTGGGCATCCTGGTGCAAATCCCCTTTATCGCCACCGATGTCTACACCGGCTGCATCGCCCGCGCCATGGGAGGCGCGGATATCTCATGGATCGTCGGTCTGATGGTTGTCTGTCCGGTTTATTACCTGATGAGCCGGGGAATACGGGCGTCAGCCCACAGTCCGGCCTGATTCGCCCGACCGTTTTTTAACCTATTCAGGCGAAAATCGATGTCGGTCCGCTGCCTGATGTCGTATTTGACGCCAAATCGGTCGCAATGTTGATGGCCCCGGAACGGCGCTATGCAAAGATGATGCAGCGGGCATTTTTCACTGTTAGAACACCTATTATGCGGATACCTTGATGCAGATACTTGAAACAGTCTGGATTACCTTGCAGGACGGCTGCAAGCTCGCGGCGCGGATCTGGCTGCCGGACGGTCCCCGGCCGGTGCCGGCGATACTGGAATACCTGCCCTATCGCCGGCGGGACAGGCATCGCGGCGATGATGCCATTCTCCATCCCGGCCTGGCGGAAAGCGGTTATGCGGCCGTGCGGGTGGATATGCGCGGCGCGGGGGATTCCGACGGCCTGATGAACGACGAATACACTCCCCGTGAGTGGGCCGACGCGTGCGAAGTCATCGCCTGGATTGCCCAGCAGCCCTGGTGTTCGGGGGCGGTGGGCATGATTGGCATCTCCTGGAGCGGATTCAACTCTCTGCAAATCGCCGCGTTGCGTCCCCCGGCCTTGAAAGCCATCGTCACCGCCTGCTCTACCGACGATCGTTATGCCGACGATATGCATTACATGGGCGGGGTGCTGCTTAACGATAATCTGCAATATGGCTCCACGCTGTTTACCTGGACGCCGACCCCGCCGGATCCGGACATCGTCGGCGACAAGTGGAAATCAATGTGGCTCCAACGGCTGAACGCCATGGAGCTGCCCCCGGCGAGCCGCTGGATGGCGCATCCCACCCGTGATGATTACTGGCGCAGCGGCTCGGTATGCGAAGACTACTCCCGTATCGAGGTGCCGGTGCTGGCGGTGGGCGGCTGGGCCGACGGTTATACCAATACCGTGCTGCGTCTGCTGGAAAACCTGCCGGGACCGCGCAAAGGGCTTATCGGTCCTTGGGGCCATGCCTTTCCTCATGTCGCCACGCCGGGCCCGCGCATTGATTTCATCCGCTACGTGACGCGCTGGTTTGATCACTGGCTGAAGAATGAGCCCACCGGCATTATGGATGAGCCGATGCTGACCTACTGGCTGCAGGAGGCGGAACCGCCGCGGGTCAGTTATACCGAACGCCGCGGTCGCTGGGCCGCCGAACAGCATTGGCCCGCACCGGCCATTGCGCCCCAGCGGTGGGCGCTGTCTCCGGACGGACGGCTGGAGACGTCTTGGCTGGATGACGGCGCCGAGGATGGCGGCGACGCGATTGTCCGCCGGGGAGAGCCCCGCCACGAGGGATTGGTTCCCTTTACCCAGTCCATTTGTTCCCCTGCCGCCACCGGCATCGTTTCCGGGGAATGGTGTCCTTATGGCAACGGGCCGGATATGCCGGGGGATCAGCGGGAGGATGATGCCGGCTCCGCCTGTTTTGACAGCCCGGTATTCACGGCGCCGTTGCAAATTACCGGCCGTCCGGTGATAAGACTCGGCCTGTCGGCCGACAGCAGCCAGGGAATGATTGCCGTGCGGCTGAACGCCGTGGCGCCGGACGGCACCTCGCTGCGTATCACTTATGGCCTGCTCAATCTCACCCAGCGTAACGGCCATGATCGGCGCGAACCGCTGACGGCGGGGGAGCGCTATGATGTGGCGTTAACGCTTAATGCCGCGGCGTTTATTCTGCCCGCCGGCTATCGTCTGCGGGTGGCGGTATCCACCGCTTACTGGCCGCTGGCGGCGCCGCTGCCGGTCCGCACGACCTTGACATTGCATAGCGGCACCCTTGAACTGCCGGTTCGCGACAGCGGGATTGCCTCAACGCCGCCCCCTTGTCTCGGCAGGCCGCCGGTTCCCCCCGCCCTGCCTTCCCGTATCATCGTGCCGCCGCAACGGGGACGGCTGCGCCTGATCCGGGATATGAACGACGGCGATACCACCCTGGAGGTTGTGCGCAATCTGGGAGCGATATACCTGGAAGAAACCGGGCTGCGGCTGGACGCCCTGGGCCGTGAAACCTATAAAATCAACGCCCTGGCCCCCTGCGCCGCCAGCTCCAGGGCGGTGCGCAGCGCCGGTTTTCACCGCGGCGAGTGGCACGCCAGGCTGGAGATCAGCAGCCTGCTGACCGCCGATGACGGCGGATGGCGCCTGGTATCCAGCCTGGAAGCCTTTGACGGCGACAGCCGTATCTTTCATCGCCGCTGGGACGATTATTATCCCTTTTTCAGCGACATCGCTCCCAAGGGAGACGCAATATGAATATCGGCATTGCCCAAATAACGGGCACTCCCGCAGGGGAAAGTGAAATAGTGGATTGGGTTCGCGAATCCATGGACGCATTGCCGGACGCCGACATGATTATGCTGCCGGAGTTGGCGTTGTGCGGTTATGACGATCCCCACCGGGTCCGCAGTTTGGCGCTGGAAAGAGAGGGGCCGGTGCTGGGGAAGCTGGCGCAATTGGCCGCGGAGAAAGAGCAGGCGCTGGTATTCGGCTACGCGGAACGCGACCCCGCCGGACTGTATAACTCTTTACAGGTGATTGACGGCCAGGGCCGGGTGCGGGCCGATTACCGCAAAAT
Source organism: Sodalis ligni (assembly GCF_016865525.2). NCBI lineage: Bacteria > Pseudomonadati > Pseudomonadota > Gammaproteobacteria > Enterobacterales > Bruguierivoracaceae > Sodalis > Sodalis ligni. The sequence continues at coordinate 6,298,660 of NZ_CP075169.1, forward strand.
CCATCTCTGGTCCGGTTATGAAACGGCGCTGTTCCAGACCGGTGAAAGCTTTGCCAGCTTTGCCCTGGGGGGACTGCGCTTCGGCCTGCTGATTTGCTATGACCTTGATTTCCCCGAGTCGGTCCGGGCATTGGCCCTTAAGGGAATGGATTGCCTGTTGTGCCTTAGCGCCACCACTCCCGGTTATGATGTGGTGCCACGCCATGTGGTGCCGGCCCGCGCCTATGAAAACGGCTGTTTTGTCGCGTTCGCCAACCGCGGCGACAGCGGCTGCATCGGGCAAAGCCGGATTGTGGGACCCGACGGCGGTATCATCGCGTCGCTGCCGGGCAGCGGAGCGGCGCTGCTCATGGGAGAAATCAGCCTGACGGCCCTTGAGCAGTGGCGCCTGGGCCATGCCTACCTGGCGGAGCGCCGCACGGATCTGTATTGATTATGAGAGATTTTTCTTCTGTCTGACGCGGCGCATGGCCGATGGCAAAACACCGAAGGTGCGGCGAAACCAGCCGGCGAAGTGCGATGTGGAGCCAAACCCTGCCGATACCGCGATTTCGATAATCGACTGGTCGGAATAAATCAGCATCTCCCGCGCCTGCTCAAGGCGCAGCTCCAGATAAAAGCGCTGCGGCGTTTTATCGAAATAGTGTGCGAACAGCCGCTCAAGCTGGCGCTTACCGACGCCGGCCCGCTTGGCAACCTCCGGCAACGAGATGGGATCTTCTATATGCGCCTGCATGACGGCGATTGCGGCGCCAAGAGGAGCGGGCATCGCTGCGCCGGCGGGACGCCCGCCCCGCTGATCGTCTTCAGCGCTGCGAATCCGTTCATGATGAAACTGATTGGCGATGGAGGCGGCATGTTCATCGCCGTAGCGTTCGGCAATGAGATTAAGCATCATATCCATGGCCGCCGTCCCGCCGGAGCAGGTGAGTCTTCCGCGATCGATTTCAAAAATTTTATGGGTACATTGGATATCCGGATAGACTTCCTTAAACGCCGAACGGCTTTCCCAATGGATGGTGCAGCGATACCCTTTAAGCAGCCCGCATTTGGCCAGCAAAAAGGTTCCGGTGGAAAGCGAACCGATAATGATCCCGGCACGGGCGGCCTGCCGCATGGCCTTTTGGTAGCCGCGTTCATACTTGGGCGCCACCACCCGCTCGCCGCCGCAGATAAAAAGATAATGAGAGCCGGGCATGACGTCATCGATGGATCGGGTGGGGAAAGGAATGCCGTTGGCGGCCACCACCGGCTCCCCATTCAAGCTGGCCAAATGCCAATTGAAGGCCTGTTTTTCATACAGCCGATTATAGGAACGCAACGGCTCAATGGCCGAGGCCA